>CAYYOL010000006.1:0-69678 GCA_964473245.1 uncultured Spirochaetaceae bacterium | reverse complement strand
TTATCTCTAAAAAATTACACCCCACTGTCTTCTTCTGCTCGCTGCGGAACCATGGGAAGACGGTGCACTCGTCGTACGAGTCAATATCCTGTTTCGGTAGCAACGCTTGACAATCTTTTTTCGGCTCACTATAGTCAATACAGTATTGATCAATTGAACCAAGGAGAATTTCATGGCAAAAGCACATAGAGGCGCTGGAATGAGAGATCAGGTGTCACAAGGTCGGGGTACCTGCCCTGTATGTAAGAGAACCGGTATCAAGGTTGTCTACGAACACGAGGTTGAAGGCACCAAGGCAATGATCTGCAAACAGTGCAACGCCACGTTCAAGAACGCACAGTAGTCGCCTAGGCGGTTATGAGGAAAGGCTGTCGTGTTTGGACAGTCTTTTTTTGTGGAAGTAGGAGTACATAGTGGGCTTACAGGAGGAGATTCGACAGAAGAATTTTTTTCTTGTTGGCATCCAGGGAACTGGAATGGCTTCGCTGTCGGTGTTGCTGAGTCGGCTCGGCGCCCATGTCACCGGATCGGATGCACCAGAGATATTCTCCACCAGTGCCGTTCTGGAGCAAGCAGGAATACCGTGGACCACAGGGTTCCATGCTGCATCCCTTCCCTCCGACACCTCCGTGGTCATCCATTCAGCCGCATATGACCGCGAGAGCAACCCACAACTGAGACGGGCTCTCGAGCTCGGTCTCCCTCTCTACAGCTATCCCGAGTGGCTCGCTTGGATGAGCCGGAACATGCAGAGTTACGCTGTAGCCGGAACACACGGGAAGACCACTGCATGCGGTTGCGCCGAGTGGGTGCTCAGAAACACAGAGCTCCCATTCTGTGCACTATACGGATCTCATATCCAAGGATTGCACCCAGGATCGTTATGCACCGGCACTCGATGGGCACTATTCGAAGCGTGCGAGTATCGTGATCACTTCCTCACATATGAGCTAGAAGGAGTATTGATTACCACCGTGGAGCACGACCATCCAGACTGGTTTGCAACCGAGGAGTCGGTATTCGAGTCCTTTCGCTCTCTGGTCTCGAGACTTCCCGAACGGGCTCCGGTTGTCTGCGGTACCGATTCAGCACTTGCTCGTAGACTCATCGATTATATACGGAAGCATCGATCGGATCTGACTCTGATCACCTATGGCGAACACCCGACAAGCCTTGTTCGGCTTGTCGACTATGAGTCGGGCTCACTGGAATCAACATATTCACTCAGTACACTCTCTGGGAGTTTTCACAGTACATTGGGATCTATCCCACTCGTTCTTGATACCATAGGAGCTGCATTGTTGGGCTCTTGTATGGTTCTTGGTACGCTAGGTGAGCTTTCGGCGTCAATTGTCTCGAGTGCCGTATTCGGTGCTCTCATGCGAGAAGCCGAACAGTTTCCCGGAACAGCAAAACGACTCGAGATAACCATTATTGACGATGACGTAGTATATGTGGACGATTACGCGCACCATCCAACCGAAATACAGACTGCTCTCACTGCACTACGGACCCGCTTTCCCGATAGATCGATCCTTACTCTGTTTCATCCGCACACCGTAAGTCGTACCGAGGCGTTCTTCGAAGGGTTCGTCGCATCGCTCAGTCTCTCCGATTCTCTCATCGTGCGACCGGTGTTCACCTCAGCTCGGAGCGACGGAGACCAAGCAGCATCGTATGAGCTTGCACGTCGCCTTGCACACGATGCACATGGCGTATTCGTACAGGACGAGCATGAGGCGATCGAAGCCGCATGTGCGCTATTGCACAGGGGAGATCTCTGCGTTACGATGGGAGCTGGAAATACGAGCGGCCTCGCAAAGCGTATCGCAGAGGGGCGACGAAGGAGCAACCAATGTTGAGCATGACAGGGTATGGCTATGCAGAACGCCTCACAAACGACTTTCTCCTCACTGTAGAGGTCAAATCGTACAATAACCGCTATCTCGAGATCAATCATACCATGCCGAACAGTCTTTCTCGATTCGAACAGCGAATGGATGAACAGATCAAGTCGGTCTCTCAGCGGGGACATGTCGATCTGAATATCCGATTGAGACAGTTGCGTGCAGATCTGAATCTTCACGTCGACCATGCAGCACTCGAGCAGTATCGGAGTGCCTACTCACAGATTGCCGATGCGGCAGGTATAGCGAAAGAGCCGGTGTTACGTGACTATATCGACGCAGAGGGTGTGCTGGTTTCAGTGAGAGATACCGATATCTCGCGGTATGAAGAGCCACTGTTCGAGTTGCTTGAGATGGCATTGCGTGATCTCAAGGTATCGAAGCAGCGGGAGGGAGATGCGACCAAGGTGCATCTGAAACAACTGGGAGATGCCCTCTTGACCGGGCTGGATACGGTCGCTGGATATGCCGATGCATTGGAGGAGCGGCTCAAGACGAATCTGCTCGCTCGGTTCGAGGAGTTGCTCGGATCGAAGGGGTACGATGAGAATCGGTTCCTCCAAGAGGTCGCCATACTCCTGACAAAGTATTCGGTAAGTGAGGAGCTTGTCCGTCTGAAGACCCATATCGAGCTCTATATGGATCTGCTTGACTCGCCCGATCCGGTCGGTAAACGTCTCGATTTCCTCTGTCAGGAGATGAACCGCGAGATAAACACCATCGGAAGCAAAAGCATCATGGCAGAAATCAATCATCAGGTTGTCGGCATGAAAGATAGTCTGGAGAATATTCGCGAACAGGTGCGGAATATCGAATAGCTTGGAGTACATCATGAGAATTGCAATTTCCGGTAAGAGTGGATGTGGGAATACCACAGTAAGCACCTTAGTCGCTCAACGTCTCGACTATCCCCTTATCAACTTCACATTCAGGAATCTTGCCAAGGAACGAGGTATCGATTTCTGGGACTTCTGCAGGATGGCAGAGGAGGACGATTCGATAGATCGCGAATTGGATAGCAGGCAAGTTGCCATGGCAATGGAGCATGAAGACTGCGTGCTTGGATCCCGGTTGGCTATCTGGGTGCTCGAGGAGGCCGAGTTGAAGGTCTATCTCACGGCATCTACCGAGGTGCGTGCACAGCGGATTCAGAAGCGAGAGGGGGGTACATTCGAAGAGCGACTGCATGAAACCAGAGTGCGCGATGCGAACGACACTGCTCGGTACCGGCGAATCTACGGCATAGACAACACCGATCCATCGGTTGCACATCTGGTCATAGACACCGACTCGCTGACTTCGGAGGAGGTTGTGCAGAAGATTCTGGATCGAGTGGCACGCATGGAGCGCCTTGCCCACTAGGCAAAAGCCACACTTTTCTGTAGTATAATGAAATTGCAATTATCGATGAAGGAGAACCACCTTGAGCATTCCGTTAGATGTACTTGTCGACAAAGAGAACAATGTGTATGAAATGACGTGTGTTGCGATCAGCCTTGCGAATGTCATGGCAGCCAACGGCGACGAAGAGATCGAAAACAACAACGACAAAGTAGTATCTAAGGTTCTCGAGAAGGTGCTGCTGGAGGATGTCGAATTTACGACAGACGACAAGGAGTAGCCACCTGATTTTTCTGTTTGGCCCCACCGGGGTAGGCAAGACTGCTCTACTTGAGCAAGTGTTCGCCTCCGGATACGAGGTGGTGAACGCCGACTCCAAGCAGATATACCGCCACCTGGATATCGGCTCAGCAAAACCCGATCCCGCTCTCTTGCACCGCATACCGCATCATCTCATTGATATCCGAGAACCCTGGGAACAATTCTCTGTGGGGGATTTTGTGAAGCTGGCCGATGTTGCTTGCTCCAAGATCGTTGCCAATGGGAACATACCGATCATCTGCGGTGGCACCGCTTACTATTTCAAACATTTCTATTTCGGACTTCCTCACGCACCGAAAAGCGACCCAAAGGTACGAGCTCATATAAGTGAACTTGCACAGTCTCATGGCCTTGCATGGTGTCATAAGCGACTGCAGGAAGTAGATCCGATCTCTGCCGAAAAGATACATCCAGCCGATGCGTATCGGATTACCCGTGCACTAGAGGTCTATGAGACGGCGGGAAAGCCGTTGTCCAGTTTTTCCCTCCCTACTGTTGCCAGAAACGGCATAAATCCGCTGATTATAGGACTGCATAGAGATCGTGATGAACTCGAACGGCGTATTGAGACCCGTGTCGATTCCATGTTCGAACAGGGCCTCGAAGCGGAGTTCAATCACCTCGTGTCACTGGGAGCTACACCCGAATGGCCCGGGATGCAGGGTATCGGGTATCGTGAGTTCTTTGTTGCATCCGAACACAAGACGATGAAGCGTGAGGATATTGCAAAGCTCATCGTTCGAAACAGTAGAATGTACGCAAAGCGGCAGATGACCTTCTTCAGAAGCCTCCCACACGTCCATTGGGTTCATCCGGACAATCGGGAAGCCATACGATCACTCATCGCCAAACCTATCAGTTGAATGGCGGTAGGTTTCCACTGTGATGACTTCGATCGGTTCTGTGATCTGAGGTTCGATGGATACGATCTGCCAATATCCTCTCTCGTCGCTGAGCGTGAATTCGGTAGTGCGCTGAACAACTGCAATAGGTACAGTCTCCGATATCTCTAACTCCGAATCTACAGGGTAGTAGGCTCGGTATGTTGTTCGATAGCGTCCAGATCCGAGCGGTTGAACCATAACATCGGTGACACCGTAGACCACAGACGACGCAGGTATTGGAGGTTGTCCTTCATCGATCCATCTGTCTGCACGGATCACCGACTCAATCCCTTCGTACGCCTGTCGTATTCGTGCATTAACGAAAAGACCGGAGACCTCCATTTCATATGGATTCTTAGCCCCACGAGCGAGACTTGCCCCCATTTTCTCCAGATCGAGCTCATTTTGCGCAGTAAAGAACTCCTCAATCACGGCTACCGGTTCCATACCAGCGGTGTACGGTGCCTGCAGCGATCGGAACACCAAGCTGCCGAGGATCGAGAACACCAGTATGCCAACCAGTGCGATGGAGGCGATCAAGGCTCCCCGTTTTCTGAGAAACCGCTTCTTGCTGGCGCGACTGCGTTGACGTTCTCGGAACGCCGCTACACCCGTGTTCGATTGTTCGAGTTCGTCCAACGACTGGATTCCATGCGGTATCTCCCAGGTGAATCGTTCGGTCTCCTGTAGCCACCAGGTGAGATTCTCCTCAGCACTATAGGCTGCCGAGACCATTTCTCGTTGTGTTGTACTCGGCATGGCAAGCGTATCGTCTATCCACTGAGCGAAGTCGGGCGAGAGTCCTGAGAACCCGATGCCCAGCGGTACGTGGCGATATCGATCTTCCCGTACATCTGCATGCTCATACGGAGCGAAACCGGCAGCTGCCTGATAAAGAAACTGTGTGAATTGGTGGCACAATCCAAACGGCAACTCCATATTCGGTCTCATGTATCGTGCGATGTGGAGGAACCTCGTTTGTTCCGATGCCGAATAGAGGATGATATGGGATAGTTCGGTCGGAAGAAAGAGGAAACCATCCGTTTCAGGAAGAAAGAATATTCTCCAAGTCTCAATAGTACCGTTGGTCGGACTCATAAAGCGGGGAGGGAGTTTCTGAATTGCCCGAGCCAGCTCACGGAGGCGGACAAGTGCTTCACCTCGAAGGGACTGAAACAATTCGGAGAATGCAACGAGCGGCAATGGGGGGTAGTAGATGTACCGATCTCCATCGGTTTCGCGCATGTTCTCCCAGTACCATGGCTCCAGGTGTCCATTTCGCACCAGATAACCGCATGCTTTCTCTCCGGTCATGAGATGCTTTGGGAGATCTCCGGAAGCCTCTCCAATCCGAATCGCACTCATCCGGCGCTCCTGTACTACGATTTCTGCAACACGGATGTCGTCCATGGTTCTGCTCCTTCTGAATCTGTCGTGGCGAAAAGTCGCTGTACCCGCTCATGGTCGAGCTGGATAGTCAGGTTCTTCTCCTGGGTGGGAAGCACCAATCCCTGCTTCCCTCCCTTTGGTCTCTTCAGGTGTTTTACCTGCGTGTAGTAGAGATCGGCCTTTCCTGCCTCCTTCGCTTTCGAGAAGAGGAGTGCAAGATTCCCTGCATCGAGGATCGTTTCAAGTGGTATGCTTTTTCCTGCAATCGATTTGATTATCACATATCCGCCAGGAACATCTCGTGTATGAAGCCACCAATCATTGCCCTTCGCCCATCTACGCAGCAGCATGTCGTTCTCCTTCGCATTTCTCCCTACGAGTATAGTGAAGAGCGATGAGGTGAACCGGAGTCCTGGAGCCTGCGCGTACGGATCGGGACGCTTATCCTGGTGATCACGCTCTTGACCAGCGAGCACGTGACAAAGCTTCTCGCTATCCGGTGCATCCAATCCCTCGGCGGGTTCGAGCAACTGTTCGAAATACTTTCGCGTCTTTTGCAGTACGTGTTCCAGGTCGTTCAGTTCCTGCAGTGCATGTTCCCATCCAGCTTTTCCCTTCTGGTATTTTCTATAGTAGTTGGCAATATTCTCACCGGGAGAGAGCGAAGGGTCGAGTGCTATCGTGGCTGTTGCAGTGTCATCTTCACTACAGAAGTCTGGAACAGTGACCCAGGTCTCTCCCGGTACCACTCGGTGTGCCGACGCCGAAAGGAGATCGCCGCTGGTCTTGTACGATTCGTAATCGGCACTCTTTTCTACTTTATATCGAGCCTGCTGTAGTCGAGCTTCCAGTGCACTGAGCTGTTTGTCTCTCAGGGATTCCACTTGAGCTACGAGGTCCTCCTCCTCGGAATTCTCCGTTCCCCGGTATGCCTGTTCGATATATGCATTGAAGTCAATGTCCTGGGTAGGGTAGGGTCGGACAGGAAATGATCGATCGTCGGCATTGCCAGTTGCAGTGGGGAGTTGGATCGGCTCTCCTTTGATCTCGTTCCGTTTTGGGCGTCTGAAAAGGAGCTCCTGGATGATCATCTGGTCATCACAGACCATTACATTGGCTCCGGGACCACTGAAGAACCGAAATACCATATACACCGTCTCTCCTGCATGACGAACCTGCCACAAGATCAGCCGGTCCGGTGCTGGCTGTGTCACCTGCAAGATACGTCCACCCTCTACATGGGCTCTGATGAATTGAATGAAACGCTGCAGTTTTCGAGTCTTTTGTTTTCGGTAAAGACCGGGAGGACCGCTGAGCCGATGTATTCGTGATTTCGGTGTTCCCACCTCGACATACAGTTGCCAGAACCCCGTAGAACTGTGATGCAACTCAAAAACAAGCGCATTGAATCCGATCTGATGCACCCGCTGTATGAGACTTCCTTCAAGTGGCAGTTCGCTGAGTATGAGCGCGATTTCCCGCCAGTTCAAGGACATGTAGCTACCTCCAATGGGTCCTCTTCCAAGGAGCGGAGGGTACGGAATGCACGTGTTATCTCGCCACAGAGATAAAACGACCCCGTACAGAGAATCGCTTTGTCTTTCTCTGTGGTTTCCAATGCGAGTTGAAGAGCTTTATCTGCATTCTCCTCGAGGAGGAGCCTCGGCGGATTGCGTAGTTCTCCAACCTCATCCTGGAGAAGCTGAAATAGGGCTTTCGGGTTACTTCGCTTGAATGTCCCAGGTCTGCTCACAATGATACGGTCGAACAACGGGAGCAAAAGTTGCGTCATGTGTAGGTGGTCTTTGTCTTCCAGTACACCGTATATCACCGTGTTTCCTGAGTTGCCGAACAGTTGCCTGAAGGAATTCAGTAGGTGTCTGAGGCTCTCCACTGTGTGAGCGCCATCTATGACCAATGGCGGGGCATCCCCCAAGAACTCCATTCTGCCCGGGAGGCGCGCCTCTTCCAACGCTCGTTCGGTTACCTGTGGTTCGTAGAGATGCAGTTTTCTCAGTACCAGTAGAGCCAGTGCACAGTTCTCTGCCTGCACTTCTCCTCGCATGGAGAGGGTCAATCTCGTCTGTTCTCCTCGAGTCCAGTCAATGCTTACCTGTTCACCGTCGATCTCTGTCCGTGTTGCCAATGCTTCGACCTCGGCTTCAAGATCATAGAGTCTGGAGTGCTGTCTTTCAGCTTCTGAGGTGAATATAGCTCTCGCATCATCTCGCTGTCTGCTTATGAAGACAGGGACGCCAGGTTTGATGATCTTGGCCTTCTCCTCGGCTATCAAGGATATCGTATTACCGAGGATCGCAGTATGTTCCAGCTCTATCGGGGTGATCACCGCGGCTTCCGGAACAATGGTGTTCGTGGCATCGAGTCTGCCACCCAGTCCAGTCTCGATCACCGCCCATGCACACCCGGTCTGAGAGAACAGGAGAAATGCATAGGAGGTATACAACTCGAAAGCCGTCGGCTCGGTGGTACCCCATTCATCTTCGAAGCGAAAACCCTCCAGGCGTGAAACAAGGAGATTCGCTGCCTGAACCAGTTGCGCTTCAGGGAAGAATTGCCCACTGATGGTGAACCGCTCCCGATAGTCGGTGAGATGAGGTGATGTGTAGAGCCCGGTCTTGTGACCGATGGCACAGAGTCCCTTTGCGAGGAAACTTGCTGTAGAGCCCTTTCCCTTTGAACCGGCGACATGTATCGAACGGAAATCACGTTCAGGATTCCCAATATGATCGAGGATGGCACGCATGCGATCGAGGCGATACATGCGTACGGTGTACCCACTCTGTTTCTTCTCGAGGTTGGCAAACGATTCCATATAGGTGCAGAACTGATCGAAGTCACTGAATTGCATGCGGTAACTGTAATGCAGGGCACATAATTGGTCAACGTACTTCTCCTTCCGAACAGCAACAACTCCGTAGGTTGCGCGTCTTTGCCGTCCTCGGTTTGCCCATCGATTTACCTCAGATGTTCCGATAGGACGTGGTTTCCTGTATATTACAGGTTGACGATTAGCGACACTTTGTAGACATAAAGGCTTGTTTTTAGAGAGACAAGGATTTATGATGGAAATAAGACTCTATTCTCAGCTCATATACCGAGGATGGATGAATATGGAGGTAGACTATGGCGGATGCTAAAAAGCGAGGAGGTAATCCTTGGGATTTCCTTCAAGAATTCAAGGGGACTGAGTTCCAGGGCGAATGGCCCACGATTCCCCAAATGTTCTCTATCACCTGCAAACGGTACCCGAATAATCGGTGTTTTACCGCATTTGCACCCACTGAGCTTACCCTCACCTATGCCGAGGCCCTTGAGAAGGTGCTTCAGGTAGCCGATTACCTAGTCGAACAGGGTGTCGGACCCGAATCGAAAGTTGCTGTGACTGGGAAGAACAGTCCTGAGTGGGCCATTGCCTACCTTGCGGTACTCTACGCCGGAGCTGTAGTTGTTCCTCTCGATTATCAGTTGACTGACAAAGAAATTGACTTCCTTATGGGCTTCGCCGGTGTGAAGCACCTCTTTGTCGATGCAGAACGGATCGATGCAATCGACGCAAAAGGGGAGGTCGGCATAGAACATAAGATCTCTTTGGAGCCTAAGCATCCCGATTACATCTTTGACAAGAAGGCTGCGAAACGACAACAGCGGCATGAAGTGAAGGAGGAGGACCTCGCTGCAATCCTCTTCACCAGTGGGACGACCGGTAACCCGAAGGGTGTTATGCTCACCCACTCGAATCTGGTCTCGGACTGTTATCTTGCACAATCCTACATGACGCTCTATCCGACCGATGTATTCTATGCCCTGCTTCCCATACACCACTCATACACCATGCTGGCAGTATTCATTGAAGCCATTTCTGTAGGAGCTGAGATCGTCTTCGGCAAGAAGCTCATCGTCTCTCAGATCCTCAAGGAGCTCAAGGAAGGGAAGGTCACCATGTTCCTCGCCGTGCCCATGCTCTTCAATAAGATGCTCAAAGGTCTCATGAATGGAATTCGAGAGAAGGGTGTCGTCGTCTATGGCATCATTCGATTCCTCATGAGTGTCAGTGGTCTGATCAAGAAGGTGTTCAAGGTGAATCCTGGACACAAGATGTTCAATGGTATTCTTGCGAAGCTCTCCATGGACCATATCAGAATCTGCATAAGCGGAGGAGGCCCGCTGCCGTCATCGACATTCAAGATGTTCAATCAACTTGGTATCGATTTCGTTCAGGGGTATGGTCTTACCGAAACTAGTCCGATCATTACCCTGAATCCAGTCTACGCATTCAATGAGAATTCTGTAGGTAAGATTCTCCCCCGTACCGAGATGAAGATTCTCGATCCCGATGCACGGAAGATCGGAGAGATCCTAGTCAAGGGCCCCATGGTTATGCGAGGGTACTACAAGAACCAGAAGGCTACCGATGAGGTACTCGATAAAGATGGATGGCTCCATACCGGAGATGCTGGATACATCGATGCTAATCGGTATGTCTATCTCACGGGAAGAAAGAAATCTCTGATCGTCACCGAAGGTGGAAAGAATGTATTCCCCGAGGAGATCGAGGATATGTTCCAGCTCTACGATGAGATCGATCAGATCTGCGTACTCGGTTATCTTGTGGACAAGAAGAACAAGAGCGAGGGAATTCGGGCAATCATCCACCCCACAGAGAAGTATGTCGATGAGATGACCAAGAACTATCCCGACGCAGAAGAGCGACGGAAACAGACACTTGCTCATATGCAAGAGGTGGTGGACAAGGTGAACAAGGAGATGTTGCCCTACAAGCGCATCACCCGGCTTACCATTGCCGATGAACCGTTGGAGATGACCAGTACGAAGAAAATCAAGCGTCATGTAGTTGCCGAAGTCTACAAGGATCGTTAGTATCTGAAGTATGAATAGCGCAACGCGAAATTTTTTACGGAAGCGGGCTCACGAGCTCAAGCCGGTGGTCATGGTCGGAAAGCAGGGAGGCGACGAACGCGTCTCTCATGCTTTGGATGAAGCATTGACTGCTCACGAGCTGGTGAAGGTCCGTTTCCAGGACCATCAGGATGAGCGACGGCCGATCGCCGAGAACCTCGCTGCCTCGGTAGGAGCTGAAGTTGTCTCGTTGGTGGGGCATGTCGCCATTCTGTTCAGACAGAACGAGGATACAGCGAAACAGGTCATCCACATACCTAGCTCGGTAACGAGGAGAGAGCCGTGATTGCACCATTTTCCATTGCAGCAACGGGGAAGCTCACCTTTGGATCGGGTACTTTCTCAACCCTAGGTGACCATGTGCTTCGTGCAGGGTATGAGCGAGTCCATCTCATAGTGAGTTCAAGTAGCTTTCGTATGGCACAAGTGACCAATTTCGTTGAAACCTGCACCGCATCTGCTATCGAAGTGCACATTGCTCAGGTCTCGGGTGAACCCTCTGTATCTTCTGTGGATGCTCTTGCGCGTCGATCTGCCGAACTGCGGTGCGATGCTGTGATCGGTATCGGTGGCGGTAGTGTACTCGATACTGCGAAAGCAGTGGCTGTCATGGCGAAGGAGATCGATACACAGGGTACCTTCATCTCTGTGAAGCGATACCTCGAAGGGGTTGGAGACCGAGAAGCTCCTGCAGGGAGATTGCCACTGATTGCTGTGCCGACAACAGCCGGAACAGGAAGCGAGGCTACCAAGAACGCTGTTATAGCAGAGGTTGGCCCCGAGGGATTCAAGAAATCCCTTCGACACGACTTGTACATACCGGATCTCGTGATCATTGACCCGGACCTTGCTTTGGCTGTACCACGTGCGGTGACTGCCGCATCGGGGCTAGATGCGCTTACCCAACTGTTAGAGGCCTATGTGTCGGTGAAGGCGAATCCCTTTATCGATTCCCTCGCACTCGAAGCAATCGGCACCGCAGGCGTAGCTCTACCGAGACTCCTGGCAGGGGAGTTGGATCAGGTGGACCTCCGAGCAGATATGGCTTATGCAGCATATATCTCCGGTGTAGCGATAGCGAACGCCGGTCTCGGTTATGTGCACGGACTTGCCGGTCCACTGGGAGGCTTGCACGATGCTCCGCACGGCGTCATATGTGGCTCTCTGATTGCTCCAGTGCACCGTGCAATGGTCGCACGAGCCTCCAGTCGAAATGGAGCCTCGGCAAAGTTTCTTGAGAAATTGGATGGGATCGCCTACTACTGGAATGTCGACGGACCACAGGGCGTAATCGACCATATCGCCCATATCGTGGAGCTGGCAGACCTCCCACGGTTGCACACCTATGGGTTTACGAAGGACGAACTCACTCGAATCGGAGCGAAGAACCCTTCAAGAAACTCTCCTGTCATGCTGGAGTCTGAAGAGGTTGTTTCGATCCTTCACGCACTGTACTGATCAACCGAGCGGAAGATACACCTTTTTTGCCTGATGATGGACATCGAGACTACCGCGCCCATTACGAACCGCCTTCAGTATGTCCTTCGTGACAATCACCACCGAGCCGGCGATATAGCGGATTGGTAAATCGGTGTAGACCTCCGGGTGCAACACAGTGGAGGGTCCGAGGAGGAGTATCGGAATATCCTTTCCCCTGAATCGATCTAAGATGGATTCCAGTGTGTTGTTCACCAGACTGGTTCCAGTGATCACCAACGCGTCGGCCTCCGAAGTCGCCCAGGGATAGAACTCCTCAGGGTTCCCCATATCCCAACCCAGATCGAGTGTCTTTACAGTGAATCCGGTCTCTTCGAATCGTTCGAAGACAGGCGAAAAATGTCCCACCATGGCGATCGATGCATCTTCGGGCAACCCCAAGTCTCGATGCCAATCCTGTGGTGTCTCCGGAAGGGAATTGGCGAACGGCTGATTGAGTGCGTTCACCAACGCTATCGCCATCACCCTGCTCAAATGAGCATCTTCTCCTCGAACATGTCTCAAAAGTTGAAGCGCAGAGCGTCCTTCGTAGTCGTTTGAGTCCTTGTTCACCATAAGCGCATGCGAACGATCGCAGAGTGTGGCACAGATACCACAGCGACCATCTTGTAATAGTACGGCAGTGTAGCCAAGTCCAATATGAATTTCCCCGATAACCGATCGATCCGCTTCATCTGCAAATACTTCGAATATTCTGGTATTCAGTTCCATGGCATTACCCCCGCTCGTATCGTATCACTAAAAGAGGGGGAAAGCGATAAAAAAATATCAACTTCAGGAGTTCTGATAACTACTGAACAGGTCATAGATCACGAGCTGCTTCTTGAAGGTCTCTACGGAGACTCTCTCCTTTGTCCTGAATCGAAGCGTCTTGCTCGCTGAAGGGCGAATATCGAAAAAGTTGTCGCTGAAGGTTCCTCCGATATGTTGGACATCGGCCGATACAGCGAATGCCGGTGCCACGCAGGAGAGTGTGATAGTGAAGCCATCGTGAGCCTTGGCGATATCCGCACCGATCTGGGGATCTTTCAGCCTGCACCGTTTCGGTTGCGTCAAAAAGAGTGAATTCTCTATGAGGATATCCTTAGTCGATAGTTTTACATGAAGGTAGGCTTCGTGCAATGGAACCGGTATCTGCTTCAGAGGAAGCGATCCGATTGAACAGGAGCATTCAGCGGCAATATGGGGTTGGTAGATGTGTTCGTTCACCTTTGTCCCATCGAATCGGCGGAGTTTTACCGAGATTCGTGCATCCAACGCGTGCGTCGTATCGTTCACGGCAGCGATATGTACCGCTCCATCTTTTATATAGAGTATGGGAAGGACCGGCGCATAGAATCTTCTTGCTGCGTAGTGGAGTAGTTTCCATCGACCACTATACTCGATCGATGACCAGGAAGTCCCAGGCCAACAATCTTGTAAGTGCCAATAGAGAGTTCCCATACAGTGTGGGCGTTGCGATCTCCAGTATTCGACTGCCATCTTCACTGCAATAGCCTGCTGAACTTGACTCAGGAAAACGAGATTGCTGAACCCATTCGGGAATTGGAAGTAACGAGCGATCTGCCCGAGCATCGTCTGCGCCCCTTTGCTGCTTTTCTGGTGGTGTTCCATGACCACGCTAGTTATATTCCACTCGTCGCGTGGTGCAAAGGTTGCTATTTCAGCAAGCGATGATAGGGACTGATTACCGAATTCGGTAGCGAACCTAGGAGACTCGTTATAGCATGACTCGAACGGCTTTCCCTCGTGCCATACCCGCCAGCAATGCAGGTCGCCTGTCGTGGCATCTCCCTGGGCAGCAGAGTAGGGAAGGGGTCCATTCGATGGGGATGATGGCCACCACGGTCTGGTGGAATCGAGGCTGCGGATAGTTTCTCCCACCACCTTCTCGTTCAATCGATCGTACCCGATCAGGTAGCGATCTCGACTCTCTCGTGATTGATTGCCTCGATCGATCGCTTCATATCCCTCATCGTTTCCACACCAGAGCACAATTGACGGGTGGTCATGGAGGCGTGGAATCTGGTAGAGGATCTCCTGGCGAACATTCTCGAGAAAATCATCGGTTGCCGGGTAGATAGATGCACTGAACATACAATCTTGCCAGACCATGAGGCCTAACTCATCGCAGGTCTCATAGAACACATCGTGTTCATACATGCCTCCGCCCCATACACGAATCATGTTCATGTTCGCAGCTGCAGCGTCGTGCAGTAGGTGTCTGTAGCGAGAGGCGCTCATGCGTGAAGGAAGTGCGTCCATGGGTATCCAGTTCGCACCCTTGGCAAATACAGCTTGACCGTTAACCATGAATGTAAGTGGACCTAGCTCTCCGTTTTCACGGAAAACTTCAAGCGAGACCGTTCTGAACCCGACCTTCCTTTCCAGCACGGTATCACTCACTTTGACCGTCAGCGGATAGAGATGTGGTTTCCCATATCCCGCTGGCATCCACTGCTCGATACCTTGCATGGCGAATCGGAGCGTCCAATGCTGTAATCCTGGCGCAACCGAGACCAGCTGTTCAGATCCCCTATCGGCTATGTGTGCAGAGAGGGGCAGTTTTCCCGCTGTAAGACCAAAGAAGGCAACACAGACGTGTACAATCCAACCATCTTCGGTTCTCTCAGTAGTGGTTCTGATCGACTCAACGTATCCTAGATCGAGAAAGTCGAGCGAAATAGTCTCGTAGACTCCCATGGTCAATAACTGTGGACCGGCATCCCATCCGCTTTGACTCTGGGTCTTTCTCACTAGGTTCCTGTGTGATGAGACACCTGGGTACCCGGTACACGGTACCGGATAGGTTAGCTGCCCATGGGCAACTTTCTCAGCTTGTTCAGGGGCGGTGAAATGGATTTCGATTGTATTTACCCCTGTATGTACAACCGTAGAGATATCGAATCGCCACCGTCTGAACTGGTTCTGGCACGTACCCAGCGATATCCCGTTCACCCGAATTTCTGCGACGGTATCGACCATGGTGAGGGTAAGAATCGCAAAGCGATCGTGTAATTCATCGGCTACCTCGAACTCGCGACTCGCCACCCAATCGCACGCTCCAACCCATTGAACCGTGGTCTCGTCGGTCGACCAATACGGGTCGCTGATAACTTGAGCATCGATCAGTGCAGAGTGGACATCCCCCGGAAGGGACATCGGAACAGAAGTGTTCTTCTGAAAGTAGCGCGTATGGGGTTGCACCTGCTCCACAGAGCGTGGAGCGAGGCGCCAGATACCGTCCAACTTCATGCGATCACCCTCAGTGCTCGAGTTGGAGCGTTCGGGTTGTCAGGTCGCAGACTTCAGTCGGTCCGTAGTACTGTATGGCTCCCGGATAGAGGAAGCATGTCTGTGTAGCCCATCGGTCACGATGTTTTGCGAAATACTGGAACGGGGCAGCGTCGAGCTCCACGAGCGCCTTTCTGATCACTGGTTTCATTTCTCCATGCCGCTGCTCCATGTTCATCATCATGGTAATGGGAATACCTCCCGCATGCCACTCTTTCGCCGGAGCGGTAAGATTCGTTACCGATGAGATATATCCACTACAACCGTTCGCCACGAGTAAATAGGCATTGTACCCAAGGCTGTAGCAGTAATCGGCATCGAAGTTGGAGGGGAATGCACACCTGCCTTCATAGCCGAAGAAGTGGTTTAGACCACTGAATGACCCGTTGTACGTTCCCTGAGTCTTCATGTGAGCAAGTTTCGCATCGACCATCTGGATAAGCATCTTCTCTGTCTCTATGCGAGAAACCTGTACATTGCCATGCGGATCTCGATCCATGAGGAGCTGCTTCTGAATATCGGTGGGCAGCGAAGTGAATGCATGTGCGCTGGATTCGCTGAGTCGCTGTTCGATGAACGCTTTCTGATCTTCCCAGGTGCCGAGGTTCCCATAGGCTGCAGCCTCTTTAGCAAGCAGGGTGTTCAGCTCCGAGATGAGTGCTTTAACCTCGGGGATGAATTCGACCACACCTTCGGGTATGAGCACCACACCGTAGTTCATGCCCTGTTCGGCACGCTGTGCGATGATCGAAGCAAGATAGTCGACCACTGCGTCGAGACTGGTGCCGTTTTCTGCAATCTCTTCACTGACCAGACAGGCATTCGGTTGTGTCTGGAGAGCGCACTCGAGAGCGATATGACTTGCACTTCTCCCCATGAGCTTTATGAAGTGCCAATATTTCTTCGCACTGTTTGCGTCTCTCATGATGTTCCCGATCAGTTCGCTGTAGGTCTTTGTGGCAGTATCGAATCCGAATGAGATTTCAATGGATTCATTCTTCAGATCGCCATCGATCGTTTTTGGACAGCCCACTACCGAGATTCCCGCATCGTGCTGCAGGAAATACTCGGCGAGAACAGCTGCGTTCGTATTGGAGTCGTCGCCTCCGATGATCACGATTGCCGAAATCCGGTTCTTATGGCATACCTCTGCGCATATGGCGAACTGTGCTTCGCTCTCCAGCTTCGTCCTTCCACTTCCAATAATGTCGAACCCGCCGGTGTTCCGGTATTCGTCGATGATCTCTTTGGTGATCTCCATGGTCTTGTCTTCCAGAATGCCAGAAGGTCCTCCGAGAAAACCGAACAGTTTCGATTCGGGGTGTGCAGCCTTGATAGCGTCGAACAGGCCGCTGATCACATTATGACCGCCGGGAGCTTGTCCTCCCGAGAGAACCACGCCCACATTGATCGGTTTCTGTGCCGATTTGCCAGTTCCTTTTGCGAAACTTACCCGGGGAAGTCCGTAGGTATGGGGAAAGAGTTTCTGAATTGCCTCTTGGTCGGAATCCGGGGCCGTCTTGCTGCCCTGTACCAGTTCCAAAGAGACGATGTCCTCTCGCAGGATACCGGGAAGTTTCGGTTCATACGCATATCTTGCGTTCTGTAATGGTGAATGTTCCATGCATGCACTCCTCTGATTAGGGTAGGTATGTATGAAAAAACTATAGGACATTTGGGTGAATCGATGCAAGTACACACTATACGAGAAAAAACGTGATACACTTGTTCCGTGGAGGCAGATCATGAGTGAACGGTATCCCATGAATTATCACTGGCGGTTTTGTCTGGATGATGATGAGCGGTTCTCGCTTCCCGATTTCGATGATAGTGCGTGGCAGATTGTCGATATTCCGCACTCCATGATGTCTATGCCATTGCAGTATCACGAGCAGACCGTGAAACATTATATCGGCTGGTACCGGACAGTGATCGATCTGTCAGAGGTCACCTATCGGGAGAACTTGCGACTCCGCTTCGAAGGAGTCAGCGTTCATGCCACGATCTATCTGCAGGGGGTGCGAGCAGGCGAGCATGTCGGCGCCTTCACACCGTTCGAGCTTGCTGTCCCTGAGCAATTGATCGAGGCAGATGCAGTTCTGGTCGCTGTCCGGTGCGATGCTACAGAGAATCCCGAGACTCCTCCGTTCGGCCATGTCGTTGATTACATGGTTCCAGGAGGCATCTATCGTGAAGTGGCACTTCTGGCATACAGTTGTGAATGGATCGAGCAGGTGGCTGTCCGTTCCGAGCCTGCACAGCAAAACGAATATCGTACGATACGTGTGGAGGTAACCCTTGGTGGGGTCGATGATCGTGGGACCACGGGAACACTGACCGTGGAGGTACTCGATGATACTCATGCACTGTGCGCCTCCACAGAGGAGCAACTGTTCGGATCTCCGGTGGTGGTGATTCTCCCGATCGGCCCGGTCACACGATGGGATATCGATCGACCGGCGCTCTACACGGTCATCGTGCACGTACGAACGCTGAGGGGAGCCGATACGTACACTGTTCGAACCGGTTTTAGAGATATCGAATGGGACGAACAGGGACTCGTCCTCAATGGGAATTTGGTGAAGTTGCGGGCTATGAATCGACACCAACTCTATCCCTATGTTGGATTTGCCATGCCGAAGCGGCAACAGGATCGCGATGCGGACTTTCTCAAATACGAGTTGCAGGTAAACTGTGTTCGTACGAGTCACTATCCGCAGTCTCCCCACTTTCTTCAACGATGTGATGAGATCGGTCTGCTCGTGTTCGAGGAGATTCCCGGATGGCAACATATCGGTCCATCTGAGCTCTGGAGGGATCGTCTCGTTCAGCAGCTGAAAGAGATGATCGTTCGTGATCGAAATCACCCCTCCATAATCATGTGGGGAGTGCGGGTGAATGAATCGGCAGATGACGATACACTCTATGCGAGAACAAATGAGATGGCCCGTATGCTCGATCCCACCCGAGCCACAGGAGGAGTTCGGAACTTTGCAGGAAGCTCTCTTCTCGAAGAGGTGTATACCTACAACGACTTCTCCTATGCAGGGGAGAAAAAGGCGCTTGCTTCTGCCCATGCCATCACACGAGATCGGAGAGTCCCCTATATTGTTACAGAGCACACTGGGCATCTATTTCCCTGTCGCCAAGGAGATCCAGAGGTGATCCGAACTGAACATGCACTTCGGCATGCCGATGTACTACAGGCTATGTATCGTAATCGGCGTATTGGAGGAGTCTTCGGGTGGTGCATGAGTGACTATCATACCCACAGCCAATTCGGTGGCGGCGATGGCGTATGCTACCATGGCGTTTCGGATATGTTCAGAATTCCGAAGCTTGCAGGGGCACTCTACCGCTCGCAAGGCGATGCGCAGTGGGTCCTCGAGGTCTCCTCGTCTCTGCGAATCGGTGCTGTTCCCGCTCATGCGCTCAATGACGTATGGGTATTCACCAACTGTGCACAGGTTCAAGTGCTCTACAACGGTACAGTGGTGGGTGTCTTCCTGCCGGATCGAAAACGGTTTCCCGATATGCCGCACCCTCCAGTTCGCATCGATGATCTGATCGGAGGTCGGATAGAGGAGCTTGCATCCTTGACCACCAAAGAGCAGCGGACGGTCAGAGAGTTGCTGAACTTAGCGGTGAGTCATGGATTCGACTTGCCGCTGACTAGGAAGATTGCCCTTGCCCGTATTATGCACAGACACCGGATGTGTATGGACGATGCCGTACGCATGTTCGAACGGTTCGTCATGTTTTGGGACGGCTCTCCTCAGCTATGGACATTCAACGGCATAGTAGAGGATCGGATTGTCACTACACGCATCGTTGCTCCTCCGTCGACTCCTCGATTAGTTCTCTTAAGCGATACGGATCACCTCACCCTAGGCGAGACCTACGATGTAGTCAGATGTATCATCCGCATGGAGGACCACCATGGCCAGCTCTTAAGGGAGAGTAATGCTCCGGTGACCATCTCCGTCTCTGGTCCGATTGCTCTGATCAGTCCTGCAACGGTAACGCTGTCGGGAGGGGTAACGGGGTTCTATGTGCGAACGGTCGGAGAGCGGGGTGTGTGCACGATTCATCTCCTTTCTGCAGGTGTCGCCTCGGCGAATCTCTCGCTCTCGGTGGATTGACTGAGTCCGATACGCTCGGTAAGGTAGACTCGAAACACTCGCAATGTACCACGTTGCGAAGGAGGATCATGCGTGTCGATCGATCACTATGGCGATATCCCAGCTATCATGCTCTATGTAGATGCAGATTCCTGTCCGCGTCAGTTACGGACGATTATCCTCAAGGCCGTGGTGAATCGGCGTATAACCAGCCTGTTTGCAGCTGACAGACCACTGCCTGATGTGGTCAAAGTCGAAGGGCGCAATCTTACCGACGACCGTGGTGTACCGCTCGTACGCATGGTTGTGGTGGAGAAGGGCGATGACAGTGCAGATGACCTGTTGGTCGAGCTGGGCTCTGCAGGTGCTCTCGCGATTACACGAGATGTCCCGCTTGCATCGCGGCTCGCTGAGCTCGGCATGGTGGTGATCGACGATCGTGGTGGCCGGTATACCAAAGAGACGGTTGGTGAACGGCTCTCCATGAGAAATCTCATGACCGAGCTTCGC
Organism: uncultured Spirochaetaceae bacterium; assembly: GCA_964473245.1. Lineage (GTDB taxonomy): Bacteria > Spirochaetota > Spirochaetia > Sphaerochaetales > Sphaerochaetaceae > CAYZJV01. The sequence goes on along the minus strand of CAYYOL010000006.1, from coordinate 49,476 downwards.
GAGTATGGTGTATACGTTGAGCGCACCAGACCACTCGGTCCTCGGGAGATCCAGGCGTTTGCAAATGCGCTCGATCGTGAGCTGACACGCATGCTGAAGGTGAGCGAACCGGTTCGTCGGTGAAGCATAATCGGATCATATGGTGTTACTAGGGTGTGAACACATACCCGATACTCCTAACAGGAAAGAACCGGATCGTACTGGAGACCTTCCGGTATTGGCTCCTATCATTCTATGAGCATGGACTCGAAGTCGAGACTCGGTGCATTGAATCCGATGTTCCGGTCATGCCGCGAAGAAGTCACTACGCACTCCATATTTCACTGGTACTGTCCGAAGGAGATTCTCAATGCTTGAATAAAGCCTTGGCCGACCATACCCATGGAGCTTGCCGATGCGATGCCATGATCGCCGTAGTAGATTCTGATTGTAGCTCCGTGGAGTCTCCGGTTCACACGGTGGGAGGAGTACCTGTTATCTCTGTGGCTCTCTCGCGTTGCATGGATGTAGTGGGAGCTGTGTTGAAGCGGCGTTGCCAGATTCTCCCTGCCCAAGGTGTATCCGAGGGGGTGCCTGAGCAGGAGAAACCCCTTACTCCGCGCGAATCGGAGATCATGGATCAGATAGCCAAGGGAAGTTCGCTCAAGGAGATCTCCTATACGCTGGGTATCTCGTATCACACGGTGAATGCACACAAGCGGAATCTCTTTTTGAAGACGGGAGCACGAACATTGCGTCAGCTCTCCCTGTACGCTATCTTGCATGCGCGCACCGGAGCAGGGTAGTGTGCATCTACCCGCTCCGCAGTTCGTGCTACTCGGATTATCTGTCGAAGGCTCTAGAAGTCGGCTTGCTTGGCAGCACGAGGGAAGGGGATCACGTCTCGGATATTCTGCATGCCAGTGATATACTGAATCGCACGGTCGAACCCAAGACCGAACCCTGCATGCGGTACGCTGCCGAATCTTCTCAAGTCGAGATACCACCAGTAATCTTGCGGGTCGAGGTCGAGCGCGCGCATCCGTTCGGTAAGAACATCGAGTCGGCTCTCACGCTCACTTCCACCGATGATCTCGCCGAGTCGGGGAACCAGTACGTCCATAGCACGTACGGTTTTTCCATCATCGTTCATCTTCATATAGAAGGCTTTGATCTCCTTCGGATAATCGGTAACGATGACCGGCCCCTTGCAGACCTGTTCGGTGAGGTAGCGCTCATGCTCTGTTTGCAGATCGCTTCCCCATGAAACTGGATAGTCGAAGCTACTGTTACGCTTTTCGAGTTCAACCATGGCGTCGGTGTAGGTCATATGCACGAACGGCTTTTCGACCACGGTTCGCAGTGTATCCGCCACGCCCTTCTCAATGAACTGCGAGAAGAATGACATATCCTGTTCGCAATGGGTGAGGACATGGTTGAATATGTATTTGAGGAAACTCTCTGCTACTGCCATGTTCCCTTCCAGGGTGCAGAAGGCCATCTCCGGTTCGATCATCCAGAATTCGCTCAAATGTCGTTTCGTGTTCGAGTTCTCGGCTCGGAACGTGGGGCCGAATGTGTAGATGTTCTTCAGTGCCAGTGCATAGGCTTCGCCCTCGAGCTGCCCGCTCACCGTCAAAGATGCTTTTCGACCAAAGAAGTCCTGACTGTAGTCGACAGTGCCTTCGGGGGTTCGTGGTATATGGTCAAAGTCCAATGTGGTGACCTGGAACATCTCCCCGGCTCCCTCGGCATCGCTGGTGCTTATGATAGGAGTATGGATATAGGCGAACTGATGCTCGCGGAAAAAGGTGTGTACTGCATACGATACTTCGTTTCTCACCCGGGAGACGGCACCTATGACGTTGGTTCGTGCTCGCAGATGTGCGATTTCTCGCAGATATTCGAGTGTATGACGCTTCTTCTGCAGTGGGTAGGAGTCGACGGGGGCCTCTCCGTGCAATTCGATGCGCGCTGCCTGGAGTTCCACTGCCTGATTCCCTCCCGGAGATGCAACGAGTGTTCCATGACAGGAGACCGACGCTCCTGTAGTGATTCTGGCAAGCAGTGCCGAATCGTTGAACGCTTCGACATCGATCACTACCTGAAGACCTTTGAGACAGGAACCGTCGTTCACCTCAAGAAAACAGACACGTTTGCTCTCTCGCTTCGTCCTCACCCATCCTTCGGCCACGATAGTATCGGGACCTGGTTCTCGTGCTAACAACTGGGATATTCGTTCGTTCATGGGAGACTCCTTGTGTTAGCGCAACTATTCCATGCCTTTTGGCTCCTTGTCAACCGGAGCCAAGTTCCGTATCTTATCCATATACAGCTGGATTTAGGGGTTGATGGATGTCCTTATCAACTGGACGTTACAGACACAAATCGCTATAGTGTCTGGCAAGGAGTGAGACGTGCTACAGATCATCGGTACCAGAAAATGCGCAGAGACGAGAAAAGCTCTTCGATTCTGCAAGGAGCGATCCATCGAGCACCAGTTCGTCGATCTGAACGAGAGACGTCTATCGGACGGGGAGTGGAAGAAGATATTCCAAGCACTCGATCCGCATGCATTGATCGACGATACGTCATCCTACTATGTGAAGCAGGGGTACGCCTGGCGAGAATACAATTCGCAAGAGGAGTTACAGCTCCACCCGGAATTGTTGAAGACGCCCATTCTCAAGAGCAAGTCCACCATCCGCTCAGGATTCGACACAGACTATCTCGAGACGCACAGGGTGCATGCATGATCCGGTATGCCGTGCTGGGCAGCGGCTCTTCCGGGAACAGCTATCTGATTGGGACCGACTCCGAATCGATGCTCTTCGATGCCGGGTTCTCGCTTCGTCAAATGCAGTTGAGATCGGAGGATGCTGGATTTGACTTTTCCACTGTCCAGGGTCTTTGTATTACCCATATGCACCCCGATCATAGTCGGGGCGCCGGCGTCTTCGCACGCAAGACCGGGAAGCCGGTCTATATCCACAAGCGGCTCGTTACCGAATGCGCCACCGAGCTGGCCAAGTTGCGGATTCCTGAACAACAGATTCGACTTTTTTCAGATCTAGAGACGTTCTCGGTCGGCTCGTTTATGATAACTGCGTTCCGGACCAGTCACGACAGCCCCGCCTCGGTCGGGTTCTCTCTCGAAGTTCTCGGAAGGAATTTCACGGTTCTTACCGACACGGGAGTTCTGAATGAGACGATGCGCCAGTATGCCCTGGCCTCCGACATCCTGTTCCTCGAGGCGAATTACGATGAGCATATGCTTACAACCGGCCCGTATCCACTGTTTCTCAAACGACGAATCGGAGGAGAGTACGGACACCTATCAAACAACGATGCAGTGAACCTACTGAACACCTGCGACTCAGAACGATTGCGTCGGGTCTATTTTTGTCACCTCTCAAGGACGAACAACCACCCTCAGGTGCTTGAATCGCTGTGCGCAGAACAGCTACGGTGGGAGGGGATTCGAACCATCTGTGAACACGGAAATCTATACAGTGGGTCGTTGGACCCGGGAGTCAAGTAACCATGAAACATGAACTCGAACAGTTTACTATTCGCCATATACTCGAACGATCAGCAGAACGACATGCAGAGAGGATCGCTCTGGTGAAAATCGGTGAGGAAGAACACGCAATTACCTATGGCGATCTGAAGCGGAAGGTGGACGCTGTCGCGACCTACCTGATCGATCATGATATACAGGTCGGCGATCGGGTAGCCATTCTCGGGGAGAGCCAACCGATGTGGGGCGTTGCCTATCTTGCGGTAGTCTCGGCAGGAGCTGTGGCGGTTCCTATACTTCCTGACTTCTCAAGTAAAGAGATCGATACGATCCTGCGTCATAGCGAGTCGAAAGCCTGCGTGGTCTCCACCAAGTTGTTCGAGAAGATCGCGACTATCCACAATGAACGGGTGAGCATGTTACTGAGAATGGAGGATCTATTCCACGTTCCCGATCCGATCTCCCCCACTTTGAAGGATATGCGCGACTTCCATCATGCTCCGGGTCGAGATACCACGAGAACGAAGATCGATAGTAAGGGCATCGGTGCACGTGTGCACAATGAGGATGATCTGGTCTCGATTATCTATACCAGTGGTACCACAGGCTCTTCAAAAGGGGTCATGCTCACCAACCGGAACCTTGCAAGCAATGCTTCTGCCTGTGTGAAGCAGTTCTTCAAGATTCGGACCGGATACCGTTTCCTCTCCATACTCCCCATGAGCCATTCGTACGAGTTCACACTCGGCTTTCTGCTGCCACTGGTTACCGGCTGTGAAGTCCACTACCTCGGCAAACCTCCTGCCGCAAGCATTCTGCTTCCCGCCATGAAACGGATTCGTCCGCAGGTGCTCCTTTCGGTTCCCCTGCTCATAGAGAAAATCTATAGGGGCTCTGTGGTTCCCCAGATTGCAAACAACCCACGGGTGGCGAAACTCCATGCGAATCCTCTGTTCAGGAGATTCATTCGGAGTGTCATAGGGAAGAAACTCCGTCGCACGTTCGGTGGAAGGCTGAAGTTCTTTGGCGTCGGCGGCTCCGCTCTCGATCTGGAAGTGGAGCAGTTTCTCAAAGAGGCTAAGTTCCCCTATGCCATCGGGTATGGGTTGACTGAAACTTCGCCGCTGCTGGCAGGTTCGGGTCCCAAACAGACAAAGCCTGGTACCATAGGCTATGCGGTGAAAGGTGTGCAAATTCGCATACACGAGCCCGATCCGAATACGCATGTCGGAGAGATTGTCGCGAAGGGACCGAATATCATGCGTGGTTACTACCACAACGAGGAGCTCACTCGGGAATCCTTCACCGAAGATGGGTGGTTCAGAACTGGGGACCTCGGTTCAATCGACCGCAACCGGCTCTCGATTCGAGGGCGAAAGAAGACTATGATTCTCGGACCTAGTGGAGAGAATATCTATCCCGAGCTCATCGAAGGGTTGCTGAACAATATCCCTTATGTCCAGGAGTCGCTAGTTCTTCCTGGAGAAGGTGGGCTTGGTGCACTTATCAAGCTCGATTTCGAGTTGATGGCTGAACATCTCAAGCTGTCGGTGAACGATGCAAGGGAGAGTGCTTCTGGGTATCTGAGTCATATCAGAGAAGAGGTGAACAAGGAGCTGAGCTCATTCAGCAGGATTAGCGACGTCTCGCTTCAGGATGAGCCTTTCCAACGGACTCCGACGCTCAAGATCAAACGCTACCTCTACTCACTCAAGCAGACCTTGACCGGCCACAAGGACGATCAGGAGAAGTAGTTCCCCTTCTTGCCGGCAAACGGTTGTTATGGTATACAGGGTATGGAGGCTCCCGACTCGACATGCAGAAAAACATTGATATCAGAATACAGGGTATCGAACCGCTGGACAGCCCTGCTGTACTTGCTGAACGGTATCCGGTGACCAACGAGCTCACGGCGCGAATCCTTGAATCCAGACAGCGAGTGAACGATATTATTCAAGGAAAGGATTCCCGGCTACTCGCGATAGTGGGACCCTGTTCCATTCATGATCCAGAAGCCGCGCGTGAATATGCACGAAAACTCAAGGATCTCGCAGATGATGTCTCAGACAAATTGTACCTAGTCATGCGTACCTATTTCGAGAAGCCACGGACTATCGGAGGCTGGAAAGGTCTTATCGTAGATCCTCGAATGGACGGTTCCTATGATATTCAAGAGGGGATAGCCACTGCGAGGAAACTCCTCATAGACATCACCTCTATCGGACTACCTGTCGGTTGTGAGATGCTCGATCCGATTGTTCCCCAGTACATAGACGACATGTTGAGCTGGTGTTCCATAGGGGCGCGAACAACTGAGAGTCAGACTCACCGAACATTGGCTAGCGGCATGTCGGTCGCAGTCGGTTTCAAAAACAGCACAGGGGGAGAGTATGCCACTGCGGTGAACGCCATAAAGAGCGCACGTGAGCCAGCAGCATTCATCGGCATAGCCAAGGACGGCACTTTATCGATCTACCGGACCACAGGTAACGACTGTGGCCACCTGATTCTTCGTGGAGGCGATCATGGCCCGAACTACTATGACGAGGATGTCGAGGCGGCAACGATGCTCATGGAGAAACTCTCGCTTACGCCATCGATCGTGGTGGATTGTAGCCATGCGAACTCCCGCAAGGATCCGAAGAGGCAACGTAGGGTGCTGAGAGCGGTGGTGGATCAGGTTGTATGGGGAAGAACCGAGATCAGGGGCTTTATGCTGGAGAGTAATCTGATTGCCGGATGCCAGAGCATCCCGAGCAATCCGAAAGAGTTGAAATATGGGGTGTCGGTCACAGACGGTTGTATCGGCTGGGAGGACACTGAAGAGGCACTTCGACGCGTGTGTACAGCATTGCGAAGAGGAAAACAGGCATTGGAGGCATACTGATGGAGAGAGGAGAAACGCGGGTACTGATAGCGATCGCAGAGGGTTTCGAAGAGGTCGAGGCACTCACTCCGGTCGATTTGTTGCGCCGTGCAGGTTTCACTGTGGTGATGGCTGGAGTCGACGGCACCGAGATAACGGGTGCTCACGGGATTACCGTGAAGTGTGATATTGCAATTGAAGATGCGGGTATCGACTACGATGCCATGATTCTCCCGGGAGGAGGGTTGGGATCGAAGAACCTCGCCAATTCATGGGAAGTGAACGAGAAGATGCTCATGATCGTAAACAAGGGAGCTGTTCTGGCAGCGATCTGTGCAGCGCCTGCTGTGGTGCTCGGTCCTGCGGGGCTTCTCGAGGGGCACAAGGCTGTCTGTTATCCAGGAGCCGAGTCGAATACTCCAGGTTTCACATTTTCAACTGAGAGAGTGTGCGTCGATGGGAGCATCATCACTGCTCGAGCTGCAGGGTGTGCAGTGGAATTCTCGCTTGCCATCATAGAGAAGCTTGCCGATTCAGAGACGAGTGACAAGGTTGCGAAAGCCATTCTGTTCACTACCTGATACCGCGAGTCATGTCGAAAGGGGAGATCATCGATACTATGAAGCACGTGGGGTTCGACAACGAAAAGTATCTTAGGGAACAGACACAGGCAATCTTGCAGCGTCTCGAGTCATGCGAAGGAAAGCTCTACCTTGAGTGTGGGGGGAAACTCCTGTACGATTATCATGCCTCACGTGTACTTCCCGGCTTCGATCCGAATGTGAAGATGCGGGTGTTCCAGTCGCTTAAGGACAAGATAGATGTGATTGTGTGCATTTATGCCGACGATATCGAGAGAAGGAAGATCCGAAGTGATTTCGGCATCACCTACGATACCGACGTCTTCAAGATGATCGACGATTTTGCAGACTGGAATCTCAAGGTGACCAGTGTGGTGATAACGCGGTTCAATGGGCAACCGGCAGCAGTCCAGTTCATGAATAGGCTCACGAGACGCCAGATCAAGGTCTATACGCATAAGGCGACCGATGGGTATCCATCCGACATCGATACGATTGTCAGTGATGAAGGATATGGAGCGAACCCCTACATAGAGACTGAGCATCCCGTGGTTATTGTTACCGCGCCGGGACCAGGGAGTGGAAAACTTGCCACCTGTCTCAGTCAGCTGTATCACGATTATCGGAACGGTCTCAAGAGTGGATATGCTAAATTCGAGACCTTTCCTGTTTGGAACCTTCCTATCGATCACCCGGTGAATGTGGCCTACGAGTCGGCAACAGCCGATATCGGCGATGTGAATCAGATCGACCACTTCCAACTCTCGGCATATGGCGAACATGCGGTGAACTATTCTCGGGATATGGAGGCGTTTCCCCTACTAAAACGGATCATCGAGCGTATCACGAATCAGCCTTCATTCTACAAGTCTCCCACCGACATGGGGGTGAATCGGGTAGGGTTCGGCATAGTCGATGATCAGATTGTGCGCAATGCAGCGTGTCAAGAGATTATACGACGTTACTTTGCTGCAGCCTGTGACTATGCCCGGGGCATGGGAACTCAGGAGGCTATCAACCGTATCCGTCTCATGATGGAAACCCTCGGACTGACTGTGCACATGCGCTCCCCGGTTCCTGCAGCCGAACAGGCATTGAAGATCGCCGTTGCTAAGGGTAAGGGGCGAGACGAGATCGTCTGCGCAGCCGCAATCGAGTTACCAGATGGTACCATTGTGACTGGTTCGAATTCCGAGATTCTGCATGCATCTTCTGCATTGGTCCTCAATGCTGCCAAGAAATTGGCGGGGATACCCAAAGCTATCGATCTCATTCCCAAGCAGACGATCGAATCGATCAGACTGTTGAAACGGGATGTGTTAAGTGGCAGGCGAGTGAGTCTCGATCTCGATGAGACGCTGATCTGTCTCGCCATGAGTGCCCCGGTGAACCCCTCTGCACAATTCGCACTGGAGAAGCTCCCATTGCTCCGTGGGTGTGAGGTTCACTTGACCCATCTCCCCTCTGTCGGTGATTCGAACGGCTTGAGGAAGTTGGGGTTGCACACGACCAGCGAACCGAAATTCCCTACAGCGAATCTGCACGACGACTGATCTGAGGCAGTATCTGCAGTGCTACGCTCCATCTATACTCTCTTACAGGATGTGTGTGGTCTCCCTGCACCTTCCGAGGCGAATTTTGCTCTGTACAAGTGGTCTCTTGCATTTTCCTCTTTCTTCTCCGACGTGAACACGATACAATGAAGCCGCAGAAGCGAGGAGGATACGGAATGGGAATACACACCGTTATATCAATCAGTAGACAGTTTGGCTCTGGCGGCCGAGAAATCGGAAGGCTACTTGCCGATGCCTGCGAAGTTCCATTCTACGACAGTCAGCTCATCTCCATGGCGGCTGAGAAGAGTGGTATGAGCAAGCAGGTCTTGGAGAATCTAGACGAGAAAGCTGCAAGCAGGTTCCTCTACACGATCCCCTCCAGCATACCCACCCTCGGTCATGCCTCTACTGCTGTATACAACATGCCGCTCAGCGATACGCTGTTTCTCACTCAGTACGAGATCATTCGACAACTTGCAGATGAGGGGCCGTGCGTAATCGTAGGAAGATGTTCAGACTATATTCTCAAAGAGCACCCACACCACCTATCGGTGTTCATTCACGCCCCAGAGGAGGCTCGAGCAAAGCGTATCGCCCGGTATGAGGAAATTGAGGTCAAAGAGGCTCTCTCACATATCTCCAAGTACGATAAGGAGCGGAAGAAATATCACGACTACTATGCTGCCGGAACCTGGGGGAATGCCATGTTCTACGATATCACGATCAATTCCACGCTGCTCGGTATTCAGGGGACAGCGGAGATCCTGAAGGAGGCTGTATTGAAGAAAGAGTCTCTGGAGACCGAATAGGGCAGAAAAAAGGGCTTTCGACCAAGCGTCGAGAGCCCTCTTTCTCAGGTAGTGCAGATACTTACTTAGGAAGTGCCAGAAGTTTCTTCAGTTCAGGGCGCTTCTTCAAGTCCTCTTTCAATCCTGCTTCACGGGCCTTGTTCACATACTCTTTATGCTGGAATGAGTAGGTGAAGTTCATATGGACATCGTAGGTTCCGTTCATGAGTGCATACGCGTCTTCGGTCATGACCAACTCCTCATCGGTTGGAATCACGTAGATTCTGCTTGGAGAGTCATCGGTACTGATATCGAGTTCTGCGTTTCTGCACTGCGCGATCCGGTTCTTCTCCAGATCGATTTTAATGCCGAGAATATCAAGATCCTTCGTAGCCCGTTCACGAATATGTGGAGCCATCTCTCCCACACCTGCAGTGTAGATCAGTGCATCTACTCTACCGAGAAGGGCTGCATAGGCTCCAATGTACTTTTTCAGTCTGTGGCACTCCATCTGGATCGCAAGTTCAGCTCTCTCATTACCTTCAGCCGCTGCATCGCGAACATCCCGACGGTCACTCATTCCGCAGATACCCACGAGGCCACTTTTCTTGTTCAGCACGCTGTCCATCTCTTTTGCGGACATGCCTGTTCTATTCATCATGAAAGGGAGGATGGCAGGGTCGAGATCGCCTGAGCGAGTTCCCATGACCAGTCCTTCCAGCGGCGTGAGTCCCATGGTCGTATCTACACACACGCCATTTTTCACGGCCGAGATCGATGCGCCATTGCCGATATGACAGATGATAAGATTGGTATCCTTGGGATCCTTTCCGAGCAGAACTGCTGCACGTTTTGCAGTATAGACATAGCTTGTTCCGTGGAATCCGTACCGACGTACGTTGTAGGTCGTGTACCACTCGTGCGGAACAGCGTACATGAAAGCCGCTGCTGGCATGGTCTGGTGCCATGCGGTATCCATGACGATTGCGTGCGGAATCTCGGGCATGACTTTTCTTGCCGCTTCGATTCCCATAATGTTCGGTGGCATGTGGAGCGGTCCAAGTGGAATCAACTCCTTGAGGTGGGCAAGCACATCATCATCTACCAGCACAGACTGCTTGAAACGCTCACCTCCATGGAGAACCCGGTGTCCCACTGCACTGATCTCCTGCACATTGGAGATGACACCATGCAAGGGGTCGAGTAACATCTTGATGATCAGCTCAATCGCCTCTTTGTGCGTAGGACAGGAGACTTTCTCGGTGAATTCACCATTCTTTGTGGTTTTATGCTCTATTATCGAATACTCGAGTCCAATACGTTCAACCACGCCGACAGCGAGTACCGCTTTATTGTTCCAATCATACACCTGATACTTTGCGGAAGAGCTTCCACAATTCAATGTGAGTATCACCATTTCGACCTCCATCTAGTGCTTAGCATTATTTTTTTCTATAAACAGCCGGAAGTCATTCTGCCATGCCAGAGCTAAAAAATCAATGGAAGAGAAGCAACATGTGACCAATCGCAGTTAGTTTATCATGAGACAACGACTCTTTGTCATGGTGGTACTCCTCTGGTTTTCGTGTATGCTACTCTGTTCGGCGAATGGCAAGCTCACCAGTATAGCGACCGAAGATGCGTGGGATCTCTCGATGTACGGTTCAACGTACTTTGACTTTCCATGCTCATCTCGACTCGATTGGCGAGTGGACTCAAGTATCTCATACGAGGATTTCATGCTTGCACAGGTGATCATGGAACCATACATCGCTGTGGAGACATGTATCGATCCGGTGTACATTCGACTCGGCAACATGCTCAACGATCATCGCTTTTCCATGCTGTCTGCATCGGCTCTGCAGCTCTCGTTACCGTCGAAGACGAACAGACTGCCAACTGGACCTCCAAAGGTAAAATCTGTCCATCTAGCGCCGAGGGAACCGGCTTCTCTGGGGCTTTCGCTACCGATAGTCGTAGCTGAAGATGCAGAGGAGATCTGGGTTCATATCTATGGTATACACTCACAACGGTCGTCATACGGCCACGGTGTCGGTCTCTGGACAGAAGTGCCTACGCTCTCCGGAGTGCTTCGGTTGGGAGGCCTTGCAATTCGAGGTGGTCGACGTTCCTACCTCGAATCGATTCACCCCTATGGTGCACGTGCAATTCAACGCGGTGTGGTATCAGCCATCTCTTGGAGTGGAAAAGCGATCGAATTGGTTTCTTCTCTCTATATGAGCACACAGTTTCTCCTACGCCATGCATACGATGCTGCGCTAGGAACTGGGCTCTCAGTACTAGCCGAGATTGAGCTGATCTGGAACGATCTACTGCTACACTATAGTCGATCACTGCTTCCGATTTGGAGTGGAGGTGTTGGAACTTCTGCATTTTCAACACGAGATGCTCCGTTGAAACGGGAGTATCTGCTTGCATCGTGGAGAAAAGCGGACCACTTGGCAGAGATCTCCTGTACCGATACCTGGTGGAGACCGACGGCTTTCGCTGGTGAGAGTCAACGGCGTATACTCCGATTCAGAGGGAGATTCGAGTTTGAATTTTCCGAGGTGATTGCCATTGGATTGCGGGCAACGCTTGAGCGACGGTGGAATCGGACAGGTTCTCAAGGAGAGACCGTTACCGCTGCGATTCCCGTGTCACTATCTGTACAGAGTGTAGATCTATCGGTACGGCCAGAGGTTCGGTGGACAAACGACCCGATCTGGTCTGTACACCTGCAGATGCATCTTCCTGAAACACACGGAGGTTCCCGATCGGAGGTGGCTGTATCGCTTGGTATAGGTGATAGATCCCTCTCTGTATCGCTCAAATTCACTGTTCCTGTCGACACAGGGAATCTGGTGTGTGAGTTGACGCCCGAGGGAGAAGTGCGTGTTACCTATTCCATCGACCTATGAGTATCACTTCCCGTTCAAGTCGGATATTCCGGCTCTTTTCAATTTCATGCTGTACGACCTTGCTCAACTCCATGATCTCGTTACTGGTTGCCCTGTGGTTGTAGTTGACAATGAAGTTTGCATGATGCTCGCTCACCCGAGCTCCCCCGAACGAGTGACCTTTCATGCCAGCCTCATCTATGAGTTTTCCAGCGCTGATTCCTCGTGGGTTCTTGAACATGCAACCTGCCGAGGGGAAGTCGAACTGTCCAGTCTCCATCCGCTCAGTACGACTCTGTTCCTTCTTCAGTCGAGCTTCGCTGGTGTTCTTGTTAGGAATCAATCTGAATGCGATCTCATGTATGACTACGTGCATTTTCTTGAAAGGTGAACTCTTGTAGCTGAACCCGCCATCCATGCCCTGAAAACGGAACAGATTGCCATCGTAGTCGATATAGTCGACCCACTCGATAAGCTCCGAGATCCAGAGACCGCCTGCGGCTGCATTTCCCCAGATGGCGCCCCCCACCGTACCTGGAAGTCCTCCCAGAGGCTCAAGACCGCTTAACGAACACTCGATTGCCACATTGATCGCAGTATCGAGTGACAGGCCGCTTTCTGTACAGAATATACAACCACGTACATGGTAGCTTGTGAGCCCGGTGGTGGCGATCACCAGTCCTTCCACACCATCGTCGGCAATGAGAACGTTCGATCCTCCTCCGAGAACTGTGATGGGAATATCTCTCTGTTTTGCCCAGCTCAGGGCAGCACGAAGTTGAGCAAGGTTTGCCGGTACGACAAGATAATCCGCCTCTCCTCCAGTGCCGTAGGTAGAGAGTGGGGCAAGCGCCACACGCTCATGAATCAGGTCATCGATATTGATTTTTTCATCTGCATTACGTATTGTGGTATCCACACGGGTATACTATCCCATTTCCCTTTGGCATACAATGCCACCTTTGGAAGACGCCTGTGATAGGAGTAGCCGATGAGAATTTCTCTGCACAACACTCTCTCTAGAACCGTGGAAACATTCGAGCCCCTTGAGAGAAATCTGGTGCGGATGTACTGCTGCGGACCTACCGTATATAACTACGCTCATATCGGGAATCTGAGGACCTATGTATTCGAGGATCTACTCAGAAGAACCTTTGAGTTCTCTGGATTCGACGTGAAGCATGTCATGAATGTCACCGATGTAGGGCACCTCACCGATGATGGAGACGACGGCGAAGACAAGATGGTCAAATCGTCCAAGGAGAGTGGGCGCGATGTCTACGAGATCGCTCGATTGTATACCGATGCGTTCTTTGCCGATACCGACGAACTCAATATTCTGAGACCCCATATAGCGTGTCGAGCAACCGAGCATATCGGGGATATGATTGCTCTGATCAAACGGTTGGAAGAGAAGGGACATACCTACGTTGCCGGTGGGAATGTCTATTTCAGTATCGATACCTTCAGCAGATACGGAGAGCTGGCTCGTCTGAACCTCGATGAGCTGCAAAGCGGTGCACGAATAGACGTGGATCGGAACAAGCGCAATCCGAAAGATTTCGTTCTCTGGTTCACGAAGAGCAAATTCGAGAATCAGGTCATGCTGTGGGATTCACCTTGGGGAAAGGGGTATCCAGGGTGGCATATCGAGTGTTCTGCTATGAGCATGAAGTATCTAGGTGAGTCATTCGATATTCACTGTGGAGGAATCGATCATATTCCGGTACATCATACGAACGAGATCGCTCAAAGCGAAGCGGCGACAGGAAAGCAGTGGGTCCGTTACTGGATTCATGGCGAGTTTCTAATCAATGAAACAGGGAAGATGTCGAAGTCGAAGGGGGAGTTCCTCACGCTTTCTGTTCTGAAAAGTGAGGGGTTCGATGCTTTGGACTATCGCTACTTCTGTCTCGGTGGTCACTACAGAAGTCAACTGGTGTTCTCGTGGAAGTCCATGGAGTCGGCAAAGAGTGCTCGGAGGAATCTGATACGGCAGATTCAGCGGCTGCTTGGTGAGGCGCAGCACCCTGCTGAAACGCTTTCCGAGGCTGCGCAGAGCTATCTCACCATGTTCGCCGAGCATCTGGGTAACGACCTGAATGCTCCACGCGGGTTAGCCACGTTGTGGGACCTGCTGAAGGACTCTGCAATCCCAGCAGACGAGAAACTGCTTTGCCTGTATCGAATGGATGAGATCCTTGGGCTCTCACTAGCTTCGGTGGAGGTGCCGAAAGAGGAGCCGGTTTCAATCCCTGCTGAGATTCAACAACTGGTGGACGAGAGAATAGAGGCAAAGAGGGAGAAGAATTATCACCGTGCAGACGAGTTGCGTGCTATAGTGGAACAAGCTGGTTACAGGCTCACCGATACAAGCAATGGTACGGTTGTCTCCAAAAATGTGTAACCAAGACCACAGATGAGTTGTTAAGTGTATGGAAATAAAGAGCAGCGAGAATGAATCGTTCAGGCTTGTATATGAGGAGGTGTTCCCGGTGGTGATGCGCGTTGCGTATCATGTCACCTACAACATGGATGTCTCCGAGGATATTTGCCAAGAGGCGTTCATCAGGTTCTACGAGAAGAACATCGATTTTCGTTCTGTGGATGAAGCTAAGTACTGGTTGATTCGTGTAACTAAAAATTTGGCGATCAACGTGGTGAAGCGGAAATCGAGAGAGCAGGCCATGGTGGACAAGATCAAGAAAGCACCAAAGGTACCTGTGCAGAACGGAGAGGACGCCCTGATGGATTCCGAGACGAGGACGTTAGTTCGAGAAGCTGTGGAGAAGTTGCCGGAGAAGCTGAAATCGGTACTGGTGCTCAAGGAGTACGCCGATTTGAATTACAAGCAGATTGCTGGAATTCTCCATATTTCCGAGAGCAATGTTAAGGTCAGGGTCCATCGAGCCCGTAAGATTATGGAATCGATGCTCGACCGGGAGGAAATGCATGTGTCTTGACGACCAGATTCTCAACACTTATCTGGATGGTGAGCTCTCAGAGCCGTGGAAAACCCAAGTGGAGGAGCACCTGAACTATTGTGCAGCGTGCAAGAGGCGGTTCGAGCAGCTACGTACACTGCACAAGGTGGTATCCGAATCGAGACTTGAGGAGCAAGAGATTGCCCCCCGGAGAGATAAGGTACTTCAATTTATAGAGAAAAATTATATGGAGAAGAAGAACTCGGTTGGTTTTCTCCATAGAGACTTTCGGGTAAAGACACCGACGCTGCTCATGGCAGCCGCGGCATTCATTGTTGTGCTTGTAGGAGCGCTTGTACTCTCGCCAACTCCGCATCCGGAGAGCGACGGACTCATTCCCCGTGTGGTCCCCACTGAGGGTGCTGTGGTCCAGGTTCGAGCGACTGAAGGGCTTGCAGCTTCACAGGTGCTCGATAACTATCCACTGGAAGAGATTCTCAAGTACCTGGATTCGCGAGGATATGAAGTCGACCTTCGCGTGAAGGGGATTCAGCCAATGGGAGACCAGGCGCCAAACGAGTGAGCAGGTCCTAGATCCAATCATCTTTACTATCTCTGGAGTTCTCCGACTCATCATGAAAAGATACTGAGCCACTACCTTGTTGCAACTAGGCGATTTTGCTAGTATAAGTGGTCGTCACACACCGTGACGGGCTGTATCTTAGGAGGAATCCCATGAAAGCTGTGGAGTTGGAGAAAGCGTATAACCCGAAGGATTTCGAGGATAGAATTTACGAGGACTGGAAAACCGGCGGTTGCTTTGAACCGAAGGAGGGTGAAGGGAAGCCGTTCACCATTGTCATGCCACCACCGAATGTGACTGGTATACTCCATATGGGTCATGCACTGAACAATCTCCTCCAAGATACATTGACACGATACCACCGCATGTGTGGGCGTCCTGCGCTCTGGCTTCCAGGTACAGACCATGCTGGTATAGCTACACAGCATGTAGTGGAGCGACAACTGGCAAAAGAGGGGACCAGCCGTCACAAGCTGGGCAGAGAGCGGTTTCTTGAAGAGACCTGGAAGGTCAAAGACCGGCACCACGAGATCATCAAGAGACAGTTGGAGAAGATCGGATCCTCCTGTGACTGGTCGAGAGAACGGTTCACCATGGATGATGGTCTCTCCCGTGCGGTTCGTGAGGCATTCGTCACGCTCTACGAAAGGAAGCTGATCTACAAGGGTAATTATCTGGTTAACTACTGTACCCACTGCGGTACGGCGCTTGCAGACGACGAAGTCGAATACAAGCATCTTCCTGGGAAACTCTATCAGGTCCGTTACCCCTATGCAGATGGGTCGGGAGCAATCACGGTTGCCACCACGAGACCTGAGACCATGTTCGGAGATGTCGCGGTTGCGGTGAATCCAGACGATGAGCGGTATGCACACCTTATCGGAACTTCGGTCATCCTGCCTCTGGCGAACAAGCCCATCCCCATTATCGCAGATAACTATGTCGATCGAGAATTCGGTACCGGAATGGTAAAGATCACTCCGGCACACGACCCGAATGACTGGGAAATCGGACAACGGCACCAGCTTGAATCGGTGAACATTCTCAACCCGGATGGGACACTCAACGATCTAGTTCCCGAAGCATACAGGAGTCTCGACGTGCTCACCGCTCGAAAGCGTGTGGTCGCCGATTTGGAGTCGGGTGGGTACATAGTCGGTAGTCAGGAGCACAACCACGATGTCGGTCACTGCTACCGATGCTCCACGGTGATCGAGCCATACCTCTCCGAGCAGTGGTTTGTGTCAATGCAAGGCATGGCACAAAAGGCACTGCAAGCATGGCGAGAGGAGAAGCTCTCGTTCTATGCAAAACGGTGGGAGAACACATACAGCCATTGGCTCGAGAATATTCGTGACTGGTGCATAAGTAGACAGCTCTGGTGGGGACACCGGATCCCCGTCTGGTATTGCGCAGATTGTGGTCACATGATGGTGGAGCGTACCGATCCGACAACGTGTAGTGCGTGCGACAGCACACATATTCGCCAAGAGGAGGATGTGCTCGATACCTGGTTCAGTTCCTGGCTGTGGCCGTTCAGCACCCTCGGATGGCCAGACAAGACACCGGATATCAAACGGTTCTTTCCTACTTCCACACTGGTGACAGGATACGATATCATCTTCTTCTGGGTCTCTCGAATGATTATGGCTTCACTCGAATTTCTCGATGAAGTGCCGTTTTCCGATATCTATATTACTGGTCTTGTTCGTGATAAACAGGGAAGAAAGATGTCGAAGTCGCTTGGGAATGGGATCGATCCACTTGAGGTCGTCGATCTCTATGGCGCAGATGCGATGAAATTCACTCTCTGCTACATGGCCGCTCAGGGACAGGATCTCCTGATAGATATGGAATCGTTCAAACTCGGTAGTCGATTTGCCAACAAGATGTGGAACGCAACTCGGTTCCTGCTTATGAACCTTGAGGGACGAGAACTTGTTCCTGTCCAGATGGACAAGCTCGGTGTGATGGATCAATGGATGTATCACCAGTTGAACGAGGCGTCCTCCCGGGTTGAGGCGGCTATGGTGCAGTATCGATTCAACGATGCAGCACAGACCATGTACGATGTATTCTGGAACGATTTCTGCGACTGGTATGTCGAAGCGACTAAGCATGCGCTCTCGACAAAGGGTGAGGATGAGCGTAACAGACAGGTGAGTGTCATGCTCGATCTTCTTGCGCGGCTCATGCGACTTATGCACCCCTTCGTCTCATTCATCACTGAGGAGATCTATGGAAAGCTTCCCAACACAGAGGGGAGGGTGATCGATGCACCATATCCGAAGTTCCAGGATGAGCTGAAATTTGATCGAGCGAAGACGACCGTCGATTCCATGCAGGAGCTGGTGCGTGGTGTTCGCTCACTGAGAAGCGAGTTGCAGATTGGAAATGAGCGGAAATTACAGGTGGTGTTTCGTCCAGATGCGCATTTTGGTGCAACCGAGTTTGTTCAAGAGCATGTAGACCTCATCTCAACATTCATAAACGCCTCACAGCTGACAGTCGATATCGATGGATCTGCTTCGGTAGGCAAAGCTGTTCCAGTTGCAGGTCCAGGGTTCGAAGCGTTCGTGTTCGTACGAGATGCAATAGATGTGGATCAGGAGATCTCTCGGATTGAGCTTGAGATCGCCAAAAGTGAGAAGTCTCTCTCCGGTACGCTCAAAAAGCTATCGAATGAGCAGTTCCTTGCGAATGCAAAAGAGGTCGCTATCGAGAAAGAGCGCGGCAAGCAGGCTGAGTTTGAAGAGAAGGTAGAAAAAGGGAAGAAACACTTAGAGCTACTTCGCAGCCTCTGATTGCTTTTCACACAACGCAGCACACACAAAAACGGGCCATCCTTGTATGAAGGAGCGGCCCGTTTTCAAGTAATCCTTGCAGATTGCCTACAATTCGTTCTTCTCGTCCTGGATTTCCTTGCGTCTTTCCTTCGAGAGTTTAGCAATCTCACCAAGAGCTTTTCTCGCTCTAGCTGCTGAAGCTTTGATACCTTTTTCGGTAAATTTCTGGTTCTCTGCAATGTAAGCCTCATATTGAGCCACGATCTGCTCATGAATAGTCATTGGCAAGCCTCCTATTGTTTCTTATTGTCATACTATCATATCTGAAGTAAATGACAAGAAATTTTAAGGAATTATTGGAAAAAAAAGGCTAAAATTAACATAGTTTTGACCTAATTCATTTTTTTCCTTATGATAAAGCCCTTTTCAATAGGTTTTTCTGTCCGGAGGAACACCAGTTGATGATGATTGGCAGCTAAAATTTCGTTTCCGTGCTCATCTTGTAGAGAGAATGAATCATCTTCAACTCCCAGTGTATGAGGACCGATGTACTCCACGGGTGTGCCCTGTTCAATCTTGTTTTTCAGATTCAGTTCAAATAGACCAGGTTCGCGTGCCTCACCGATGGTTCCTATAAGGAGGTAGTCGCGCAAGTAACTGACCTCAGTCGCCTTTGCAATCTCCTCATCGTCGAAGAAGAACCCTGTACTGAATTCTCGATGACTTACACGGAATAGCTCATCGCGAAATGCCCGCCAATCCTCGGATCCTGGGAGCCCTTCGAGCGCGTCGAGTGCTTTTCTGTATGCCCGCGTGACCGTGGCCACATAGTAGAGCGACTTCATTCGACCTTCGATCTTACACGAATCGACCCCTGCCTCTTTGAGCTTGGCAAGGTGGTCTATCATACAAAGATCCTTCGAACTCAGTATGGTGGTGTATCCATCTCCTTCGTAGACCGGATAGTACTCACCCGGACGGCTCTCCTCTTCGAGTACCAGTTCACCTGACGGATACCGACTTGCTTCACGCTGTTCGAGTAGCCGATAGGTCCATCTGCAGGTGTGAGCGCAGTCGCCCTGATTCGCACTTCGTCCAGAGAGAAATGCGCTGAGAAAACAACGACCAGAGTAGGCCATGCACATTGCCCCATGTACGAAGGTCTCTATCTCCATCTCGGGATTCGTATCCTTGATCCGTTTGATCTCATCCAATGGGGTCTCTCTGCCGAGGATGATCCGGGAGAATCCCAAATCACGATACGCCTTCACTGCTTCGCTGTTGAGACAGTTTGCCTGGGTGCTCAAATGGAGGGCACGATCGTCTCCGAATGTTCGGCGAAGCACCATGGCTGCACCAAGATCGCTCACAATGAATGCATCGAACGGGTAGGCTGCAATGCTGTTCAGCCGGTCTTCTAGAACACTGATATCGCGTTCATGGAGATAACTGTTGATTGCAGCATAGAGTCGTCGGTCACCCTTGATTCGGTTGAGTTCCTCTATATCGGAATCGGTAATGTTTCCCGCTCTGGTACGGAGGGAAAAATCCTGCATGCCTACGTACGCTGCATCTGCACCGTACGTATAGGCATACCGTAGTTTCTCCAGGGTGCCCGCCGGGCTCAGTAACTCCATCACTGAGTGGCTCCCGATTGTTTTCGATCGATAGAGAAAACATGGTGGAGTACTTCATCGAACGTTCCCACCGGGTGGAAGGTGATTCCCTCCTTGATCTCATCGTCCAATTCATCCAGATCTCGCTTGTTGAACTTCGGAATGAGTATCGTTTCGATCTTGTTTCGACGAGCTGCGAGAATCTTCTCCTTCAATCCGCCGATCGGCATGACCTTTCCAACCAGGTCGAGCTCACCGGTCATGGCAAGGTCCTGCTTAATCACCGTATCTGTAATCAGTGAGAAGAGAGCGGTCGCCATGGTGATACCGGCCGATGGGCCATCCTTCGGTGTAGCCCCTTCGGGTACATGAAGGTGGATTGCATGTGTGTCGAACCAACTCTGCTCAATACCGTGCAACTTTCCGATAGATTTCAGGTGCGTAAGTGCAATATTCGCAGACTCCTGCATGACCTCTCCTAGTTTACCGGTGAGTTTGAGTTCTCCCTTTCCCGGGTAGGCGACAGCCTCGATCATGAGTGTGTCACCACCCATGCTTGTCCAGGCTAGTCCTATAGCCATTCCAGGCCGATCCGCCCGGAGTATTTCATCTTCACGGAATATGGGCTGTCCAAGGTAGTCCACCATTTTCTGTTTGTTCACACGAACCGGCAGTTTCGGGTCGTGTTCGAGAATCTCCCTGGCGATCTTTCGATGAATTCGATCGAGAGACTTCTCATAGTTTCTCACCCCAGCTTCTCGAGCATACGATTCTGCAATCTCCTGCAGGATTGCGGAGGTATAGGAGACTTCTTTCTTGGTGAGGCCGTGTTTCTTCAGACTCTTCGGCACCAAATACTTCTTCCCGATGGCCAGCTTCTCCTGTGTGGTGTAACCGGCTATCTGAATGACTTCCATCCTATCGAGCAGGGGTCTGGGAATGGTCTCCAGACTATTTGCCGTGACAATGAAAAGAATCTCAGAAATATCAAAGGGGAGATCGAGGTAGTGATCCCGGAATGTGATGTTCTGCTCAGGGTCGAGTACCTCAAGAAGAGCAGATGCAGGATCACCCTGAAAGGAGATTCCCATCTTATCAATCTCATCGATAAGGAACACCGGATTCTTGGATTTCACCGTCTTCAGTCCCTGTATCACTTTTCCGGGCATGGCACCGATATAGGTTCTTCGGTGACCTTTGATCTCAGCCTCATCTCGCATGCCACCCACACTGAAACGGTAATACTCCTTTTTCAGTGCCCGAGCGACCGACCGTCCAACCGAGGTCTTACCGACTCCAGGAGGGCCCACCAGACAGATGATCGAGCCCTTTGTATCCTGTTTCTTCTTTCGCACGGCAAGATACTCGAGAATTCTATCTTTTACATCCTTGAGGCCATAGTGGTCCCGCTCGAGTATCTTCTTCGCCGACTCTATCGAAAAGTCCTCCGGTTTCGGCTCCTGCCAGGGTAGCGCAGCTACGGTTTCGAGATATGTTCGAGTTATCGAGTACTCGGGACTATTGGGGTCAAGCGATTGGAACTTCTCCAATTCGTTGTTAACTGCTTCAGCAACCTCTCCCTCCAGATTCAGCGCAGCAATCTGCTTACTGAGCTTACTGAAAATGGCACTTCTTGGATCGCTGGTGAGTCCCAGCTCCTGTTGGATGTGCTTCAACTCCTCTCTCAAAAAGTATTCGCGTTGATTCTTTTCGAGTTTGCTGTTTACGCGGTGCTGAATCTGTTCCTGCATAGCAAGAACTTGCTGCTCCTTCTTTATGAATACAAGGACTCGCTCCATACGGCGTCTGACATTCAGCGTCTCGAGAATGCGCTGTTGCTGTCTCCGGTCGATGTTGATGATGCTTGCGATGAAATCGGCCATTTTCCCCGCCTGATCGATGTTCACCATATTCAGACGCATCTCCTCGGTAAAGAGAGGATTCCCCTTCGAGAGCTTCTTCGTCTCGGTGATCAACTGGCGAGTCCAAGCTTTCAGTTCCGTTGGGTTGTCTTCGATATCATCAAGGTACTCAACATCGGCGATAATGAATCTGCCACTCGAGTGGAAATCCTTTACCTGAAAACGCTTGAGTGTTGAGATGAATATGTTCATACCGCCATCTGGCAGCTTGATTCTCTTGATTATCTTCGCAATTGTGCCTACCCGGTAGAGATTCTCCGGATCATAATCGGTTTTGGACTCGTCCTTCACCAACAGCAATCCGATATCCCCTCCATGTGCCATAGCCTGATTCACAATCTCGATATCCTCTTTGCTCTCTATCACCAATGGCGTGAAGAGTCCAGGGAATATGGGGTTTCCCACGAGGGGGAGTATGAAAAGATTATGAGGCAGGGTTTGCTCTACGGGCATCAGTTCCTGATCTGCCATGAATTATCCTCCAGTAAGATGTTGTACATAATAATCGTGTAGCTGTAATGTACTAAAAGAAAGTGCATTCGTGAAGCGAGTGCTCACCAGGGAAGCATGGTGGTGATGGCAGATCCGATCAGTTGTGCCCCGGCTCCATTCGGATGCACACCATCGATTGTCGCAACGAGGTCTCGCTCCTCCGATACGTGCGATGCTTTCACCTCATCGGTTCCTATCCGTGCAACATCTCTCTCGATATCCTGCGGGTGTTCTGGGAGATAGGGTGAAGATCCCCCCTGTTCGCGAACGAAAGCCTCCACCGCTTGGGTAATATCGCACCACAGAAGGTTCTCGTACTGCTCGACGATGTCTCTCATGGAACCATTTCGTCTGTCCCGTTCACGGTTCAACGGTGAATCCAGTTGCTCTCCGAGTATTGGAATCGAGCAGACCATGAGCGATGCATGTCCGACAAGCTCACTCAGCTCCTTGAGGTCCATCGAGCATTGCTCTATGAATGCGTCATGTTCTTCGATCGGCTTCTGAGAAGTCGTATTCAGCTGCACAGTAGCCTGTTTCCAGGAAGCGTGGTTCTGCGCCATAAAGGGGAGTAGCAGATCGTTCGCTCCAGATTCGAGAACCATGGTGATTTCCCTTCCGGGGCTACGCTTGGCGAGGTACCGTCGGAGTCGATTGACTGTAAGTGACCACGTATCTCCTTCTATACCATGTGCTTCTGTTGCCACTGGTATATACCTTCGGTAGGAGATCCCTATGCGGCCTGCAGTGAGACTGTCTCCGAACAGTATGGCTTTTCTCATGATTCGCTTGTGATCTCCTGTGTATTGGTCTTGGGTTCCCTCCGTACCCACCACACACCGAGATAACAGAGCGGGGTGTCGATGAATGCGAACAGGACTTTGAACAACCAGTAGGGTATGATAAGACTGATAATGAATGGAACCGTGTATTGGTCGGTCATATGGTAGAACGCGATGAACATAAAGATCGTGGTATCGATGAGTTGGCTGACCATCGTGCTCACATTGTTTCGGATCCAGAGATAACGGTCCCGTGTGAGTCGCTTCATGAGCGAGAAGGTGAAGACATCGACATGTTGAGCTATGAAGAACGAAATGAGGCTTGCAGCGGTCATGCGCATACTCGAACCGAAGATGGTCGCATAGGACTCCTGCAATCCCCAAGTCGGGTTCGGTGGAAGCACGATGCAGAGACCAATCATGGCAAACATGAACACCAGCATTGCCGATGAGATATTCACGAAGAGTGCAGAGGTTTTTCGGCCATACACTTCGCCGATGATATCGGTTACCAGGAAGAGAATCGGCATGAAGAAGACTCCAACCGATGCTCGGACAGAGCCCAATGTCGTAATTTTGGATCCAAGCGTATTTACCAGTACCATGGATGTGAGATAGAGGGCGAACAGGATAAACTTTTTGTGTTCTCGGCTGAGCATGCGGTCTCCTACGAGGTGAATTTTGCACAGACAGTACAAGAAAATACGAGTTTGGTAAAGTGGACCCTACCAGTGTATAGGAAGCACGCCTGTTGCCGACCGCTCATGGGTAAGGATGCATCTGATAGCTTCGAATGCAAGCGGTGAGTATTCGAATGTGGCGAAACTGTGGATATTCTCTGCAAGGTAGACCAGATCATACGGGTCCCCCAGTGCGACCACCACGGTGATCAGGCCTGTGCCTGCCATAGCATTTGCCAGTGCCAACTGTCCCTTCTGCACATATCCATTGTAGGTGCCGATGATGATTGAGCTCGTTCCTTTTGTCTCCTCCATCAAGCCTATGATCTCTTCATTGGTTGGGTCAGTCGGAGTGATAAGGGATCGTCCCCCAATATGGTTAGCCATCCAATGGGGAAAGAGTGCAGCGTGTGCCTCGCCACCCGAGAGTTGTGCAGGTATGTCCGGGATACACCCGAGAAACAGTGGATGATCGCCGAGTTCAGGAAGTGTCTCGAGTGGGAGGTTCCCTGCACATACAGCTCGTGCCATGAGTGCTCGAGCAATGCCGGTATGTTCTTCCGATCCGACGACGGTGATCGGGTTGGTGGTACGGAGGGAGAATCGTTGTTTGACAGTGGCGATTCGGCTCTGGGACCGTTGGTGTTCTTCCCAGGAGAGATACCCGTTTCGGTGACTCTCTGCGATTGCTCCGACCACTTCAGCTACCCAATCGTGATTTTCGGACAGCAGTATCAGATCCACACCCGCTTTGAGTGCCTCGACCGCTGCATGGGCGACACCATATTGGCGTTGAATCGGTTCCGAATCAAGATAATCGGTGCACACGATTCCATCATATCCCATCTCGTTGCGAAGCAGCTCAGTAATGATGGAACCTGAAAGCGACGCTACGATAGGTTGAGTTTCAAGAGCCGGCACCAGAATGTGACCGACGATCACTCCCGCAATGGCGTTTGCGACAGCAGAAGCGAATGGGAGCAATTCACATGCATCGAGCTCCTCGCGCATTTTGTCGAGGACCTGCAGTCCTGTCTGTTCGTCGGTTATCGTATCTCCATGGCCAGGAAAAAACTTACAGAAAGCAGCGACCGACCCATCCGAGAGCCCTCTAGCAGTGGACCCGGCAAAGTCTGCTACGGTCTCCGGGTTGTCCGAATACGATTGAATTCCTGCAACAGGGTTCATCCTGTTGCTGTTCACTGCCAAGTTCGGTGCGAAATTACATTGGATTCCCAAAGCCCGCAACTCCTCTGCAATGATCCGCCCGCAGGTATAGGCATTACCCTGATCTCCTGTGGCGCTGATGGCCATTGCCCCTGGAATGTGGGTTGCATCGGGAGAGAGTACACTTACAGTTCCCCCCTCTTCGGCTATCGCGATGAGTGGTTCCCTGCCAGTCTCCTGTTCAATCAGCTGACGGATATCGGAGCAGAGGCTTCGCACCTGTTCTTTGTGTTCGCAGTTGCGACGATGCAGGAGTACATTCCCAATCTTGTAGGTTCGTACGAGATCAACGAACGCATCATCCACCTCTGTTCCGGACAGCCCTATCATAACGTGTTGTCCTATCGATTGTTCGAATGTGAGATCGTGGTGCATGAAGAACTCCTTGGTAGGCGATGACGGTTCGGTCAATTCACTCAACTATCCGCAAAGCATACATTTGTAGAAAAACGGTAGCACTCGCACACTGTTTTTGTCAATGGAAAGAAAAATGTTGCAATTTGTTGCGCAATTGATATACTGATTGGGAATCATCACCAATGGAGAGATATATGGACACAAGCAAACTTATCGTAATCGCAATCGGAGGGAATTCCCTCATCGAGGATTCGAAGCATGTCACGGTAGAGAGCCAGTATGCAGCAGCACAGAAGACTGCACGACATATCGTACGATTGGTAAAGGCGGGCCACCGGGTGGTGATTGCACATGGAAATGGACCACAGGTTGGATTCATTCTTCTGCGAGCCGAATTAGCGAAGGATGTTCTCCATACGGTTCCGCTCGACTCCTGTGTAGCCGACACACAGGGTGCCATAGGGTATCAACTGCAGAGGGCACTTTATAATGAGTTTGCCAAGGAAGGAATTGCCCCGCAGGTTGCTACCGTCGTGACGCAGGTAGAGGTGGACACCGATGACCCATCGTTCCAGAATCCCACCAAGCCGATTGGCTCGTTCATGTCCAAAGAGGATGCCGACCAGCATCGGTTGCATGATGGGTGGGATGTCGTGGAGGATGCCGGTCGAGGCTATCGGAGAGTGGTCGCTTCGCCAAAACCGATCTCGATCGTCGAGCTGGAGACTGTCAGAACCTTGGTTGAGAATCAGGTCATCGTGATCGCAGCCGGTGGCGGTGGTATTCCGGTTGTGAGACTGGCAGACGGTTCACTGGAGGGGAGAGAGGCGGTTATCGATAAGGACCTTGCTGCAGCACTTATGGCGAAGGAGCTGAAGGCGGACCTGTTCGTGATCTCTACTGCGGTGGAGAAAGTGTGTCTTAACTACGGAAAAAGCGATCAGAAGGAACTTGATACGATATCTCTTGCCGAGTGCCAGAATTATGTCGATGAGGGACATTTTGCTCCTGGGAGCATGCTGCCTAAGGTGCAAGCGATGATGGATTTTGTGAAATCGACTGGAAATGTCGGACTTATCACCAGTCCTGAATACATCTACGGGGCACTCTACGAGGATAAGGGGACGAAGATCGTTCCGTGAGGCACTCCGTTACCAATCCGAATCGTCTGCTCTGAACGAGAAGCGGGAGACCAGCTTCTCGAATGGGATTGAACTGTTTGCGAGGTAGAGCGGTAGCAGCGTGAGGATGATCTGCCAGTTATCTTGTATGAGGACATCGTACAGAACAGCCTTCACTATGGAGAGCGAGATCACGGCAACTGCCAGTATGGTGTTCGCTCTCCTGAATCGTCGTTCTGAGACGGTGTTGCCGAAGAGTCCTCGAAGAACTTGCACGCTCATGACCAGAAGCCATGGTGAGCTTATCAGGAAGTTCTCATTGAAATAGGTGACATCGTGATTACTCACGAACATCATGAACACGAGCAGTGTGGAAAGTATGCCGATCGCAGCTGTCCATACCGTGGTGATCACGCCATACACACTCTTCCCGAGTGTCCGGATCGTTTTGAATCGACTTTCACTCAGTATGTGCCCAGTAAAGATGGACAGGAGGGCCAAACCCAATGAGGCGAGAAAGGCAGGAAGGGTGACTGAGACCGGCTGCTGGGCGACCGGAGGTCGTCTTCCTTCACTCGCTGTATGGATGATCCGGCGATCCGTGACCAAGGGAACCACCGACCCATCCAGCGAGGTGTAGGTGAACTCCAAGAGCGCCCGTTCGAGCACCTCGGGAAGAAACATTGCCTCCCAGAGGGAGATCGGGTGGTCGATCGAACCACTTTGGAGGTAGTTCAGTGTCCAGTCGATGAATGGACTGTTGGCGGTATGGAGTGTGACGAGGTCCCGAATCGTCATATCCAGAGGAGTCTCGGTTGCCCACGCTTTCAGTTGACCATCCACAGCCTTGTCGATGATGTCACGTATACGGGTGGAGCAGTTCTCATCGTAGTGGTGGTAGAGATAGGTGTTGTTCTCCGGAGCTATGTTATAATTAAGGAAGTTCACCAGTTCGATTTTCGCCGATGCAGGGAGATTGAGCGTGATCTCTGAGACGGTCCGATCCTCCTCTCTGGCCAAATCGTACCGTGCCTGGGCAGATGTTGCCCATACCTCATAGGAGAGGCGTCCCAATGCGAATGTCTGGTAGAAGTCGTCGTCGAAGCTGAATATCCCGTAGTCGTACATGACACTACGACCCAATCTCAAATCGGTCACTACGAGACCAGAGTGCCCGAACCATACATAGAGCGGGTCTCCTTTTCCCATGGTGGTAAGTGATATCTGTAGATTGTCTGCGGCGGCACGATACGCTACGTCGGTTTCGAAGAAGAAATCGCGATCTTCGAGCAGTAGCGTTGAACTGAACGGATCCTCGAGTTGCATTTCGGGGTAGAAGGAGATAGCCGCCAGTGGAGACAGAGTCGCGAGTACGACGAGGATGATGAGAGTCAAGCGTGTCCGACAACTGGATTTCATGGGCCCATCATATCATACATCTGGCCGTTTGGTTGACAGAGTTTCACCGAGAAGTTACTCTGATCTCGAGCAGTGTTCAGGTGTCCCTTTCTTGGTGATCACGTTCCTGTATCCGAATTCGACACGAGGTCCCCGCATGGAGCGAAATCTTACGAGCGATGCGATTGTGCTTACCCACAGGAGGTGGGGGGATCTGCATCGACTGGTGACATTGCTCTCACCTGATCTGGGGATCTTTGAAGCAGTCGCCTATGGTGCCAGAAAGGGTAAGCTCGCCGGTGGCATTGAGATCGGTACGTTGGGAACAGTCTATCTCTATCACAATCGAACCAGAGGCGACTATACGTTGGTGGATGTCGATCCGGAGCATACCGTTGAACGGATACGAGATGATTTACCGAGGCTCTACACGGCACAGACCATGACGGAGATGGCACTTCGGATGCATGGTGGAGACTTCGAACAGTTGTATCGAGAACTTGGTTCTGCTCTTATCCTCCTCGAGTCGGGAGAAGCAGATCCTCGTCTGATTCTTATCCAGTACATCTGGCGATTTATCTCAATCATGGGCCTCGAGTCTGAGCTCGCTTCTTGCCCAATCTGTTCGAACGAATATGGAGAGCAGGAGATTCTATCGTTCAATACCGGACTGCATACACCGTGTTGTGCGCGTTGTGGAGATGTCGATTCGACGAGTTATGAACTTGCGCTGGGCCCTGGTGCTCGCCGGTATCTGACACTCACGAGGACACTCGATGTCCAAGAGGCTGTTTCCGTGCAACTAAGCGAAACGGCAGCAATCAGGTTAGGTAGATATATGATCCGCTACGTAACCAACATCCTCGGTGGGCCGCTGAAAACACTTTCAGGCGGTGTGCTCATGGAGGTGCTCATGTGAATATTATTATAAGGTTGTTATATGAAAACATGGAAAAAGGAACCAGTCTCAGTGGAGCTGATTCGAAAGTTGAACGAGACCTACGGGGTGGATTACATAACCGCCTCTCTCCTTGCCAGGAGGGGAGCGGTTGAACCGGAATCGGTACGTTTCTTTCTCGAAACAGATGTCTCTTACCTGCACAATCCGTTTTTGTTCGATGAGATGGAGAGTTTTGTCGAGCGTGTGTTGCAAGCGCGCGATGAGCAAGAGAAAGTTTGCGTGTTTGGAGACCGGGATGTAGATGGAATTACCAGCACGGTCCTCATGGTTCAAGAACTCGAATCACTTGGAGTCGAGACTTCTTGGCGTCTTCCCGAAGGAGATGAACCATACGGTCTTACGAAGGATGGACTCGATCAGGCTGCAAAGCAAGGGGTAACACTTGCTATTACCGTTGACTGTGGAATCTCCAATACTGAAGAGGTCACCTATGCTCGTTCACTCGGCATCGATGTGCTGATCACAGACCATCATCTTGCCGGTGATGTGATTCCATCGGCCGATGCTGTGATCAATCCAAAGCTCGAGGGGTGTGGATACCCATTTGCCCACCTTGCCGGTTGTGGTGTTGCTGCGAAGTGTATCTGGGCACTCCGTTTCGCCTGTAGCGATTTCTATCGAGAAGAGTGCATACTGTTGCATGCTATGCCGGGTAATACCACTCCGGGAAGGGAGACGGTCATTATCGAAGCAGCTCGAGTGAAGAATCTTATCGTCGAGGATCGCATGATCGAAGAGGTTGTTCCCGGTGTGCTTGAGATACATCAGAGTAGAATCCTTCGGTTCCTTAACAGCGGTGTTCCTATTCTCGCACTCGATCGTGACATGGAGACTCAGTTGCTCAGGAGGGCATTCGGTTCTGCTGTGGATATCCATATGGGTGAGCTCAGAGAGCAATTCGAACGGGTGCTCCCACAGATCACTGGGAAGAGTCTGTTCAGTCTCATGCAGATCAGTAGATCGGTACGATACACGCGTACCGCGAGTGAACTCGATCTCCTTGTCTCTCTGTTCACTGCTTACGTGTTGCGATCTGTGCCTCGACTCTCTGTGGAGTATGAACACATTCTGGACTTGGTTGCCATGGGCACGATCGCCGACCTCATGCCTATGGTCGACGAGAATCGGATTCTCGTTCGAAGTGGTATGGCAAAGATGACCGAGGGAGTGAGAAAAGAGTTGCTCGCTCTCATGAGTATGCAGAATCTCGTAGGCAAACGGTTGTCGACTTCAGATATTGGATGGCAGCTTACTCCGGTGATCAATGCATCAGGCAGACTCGGGCAACCGCAGATTGCGGCGAATATGTTGTTGGCAAAGGATATGCAGGCTTGTGAAACCTATGCTGGGGAGCTCATGCGCTTGAACAAGGAGCGCCAGAGACAGGGAGAGGACTCTTGGGATCGGCTTCTACCTAAGGCTCGCTCAAGTCATGGCGATTTCGACGGGAAGTTTCTCATGGTAGAGGATTCCACCGTCAGTAGAGGTCTGACAGGAATCATGGCATCGCGATTATTGCGTCAGTTCCATGTTCCTACCATGGTCATAGCCCATGTGGATGATACGAGGGTCACCGGTTCCATGAGAAGTCCACAACACTTCAATGTTCGAGAATTCCTCCGAACCTTCGAAGATCTGTTTCTAGATTTCGGAGGGCATCGGTGTGCAGGAGGATTCAGCATGGAGCGTATGCACCTTGATTCACTCCGTTCCAGAATCGTAGATGCGATCGAGCTCATGGAATCTCGTGAAGGGCTGGACGATGAGCCGGTCTCAGTCGATGCTGAGCTTCCAGCAGAGTATCTCACACCGAAACTCATTGAACTTGTCGAGACGTTCGAGCCGTATGGCGAAGGTAATCCTCCGCTCCAGTTCCTCATACAGGAGGCGATTGTGGAGGAGATTCAACTGCTTAACCGATCGAAGGGGAGTGGGCCGGGGCATGTGAAGCTTCAGTTGCAGTATGGCACCTATCGGTGGCCGGCAGTATACTGGAACGCTGCAGATGAGGTGGGTACAGCCTTCTCCGAAGGAGATACTGTGGATGTCGTTTTTCGGATGGGGCGCAACTATTTCAGGAACAACGAGTCGCTACAATTGACGGTGATCGCGCTACGAAAGCATAGACGATCGATTGAACACATACTTGGTGATACGGGTTCTTGACAAAGAGAACACATTTCACCATAGTGTTCTTAACGTTTGTCCCAGAACTTGGGAAGGGGGTGATTACTATAGCTTACGTAAGAGTAGACGATAATGAGCCACTCGAAAAGTCAATCAAGAAGTTCAAAAGAATGGTTGAGAAAGAGGGCATTATCCGGGAGTGGAAAAAGCGCGAGTATTTCGAGAAGCCTTCTACCATTGAAAACCGGAAGAAAAAGGCTTTGCAGCGCAAGCAGCTGAAGAAAGTACGTAAGATGCACTCCATGAAGAGCTATTAATCGCCTCTGTACATGTGACGTCGTCGCCGTCGGTGTACTCCGGCGGTTTTTTTTATCCAATATCAGGGAGGTTCCAGGATGAAGAGCAGAATATCAAAGACCACAAGATATGGCTCTGTCCGCGCCAGCATGTGCATGCTTGGCTAAGAGGTGTGTGGGTCGTCGACTCACCTGAAAAACTCGATTAAAAAGGAACCAAATATGCATACAAAAGATACCGATAGAACATACCATTTTGAGACACTGCAGCTCCATGCAGGACAGGAACAACCCGATCCGGCTACCGGAGCAAGGGCAGTACCGATCTACGCCACGACTTCGTATGTGTTCGATGACAGCAGGCATGCCGCTGCACTTTTCGATCTATCCGAACCAGGAAACATCTATACCCGAATCATGAATCCAACCACCGATGTGTTCGAAAAGCGGGTTGCCGCTCTCGAAGGAGGGGTCGGTGCCTTGGCTACAGCGAGTGGACAGGCAGCTATCACCATAACGATTCAGAACCTCGCTCACGCTGGTGATCATATCGTCGCATCGAAGACCATCTACGGCGGCACCTACAATCTTCTCGGTCGAACCTTTGGTGAGAGTGGAATCTCAACCACATTCTTCGATATAGATGATCACGAGAGTCTGCGACTGGCTTTTAAGAAGAGAACGAAGGCTGTGTTCATCGAGAGTATCGGGAATCCGAATGCAAATCTTGCAGACATAGCAGAGATTGCCAGAATCGCGCATGAGAACCATGTGCCGCTGATCGTGGACAATACCTTCGCAACTCCCTATCTGCTAAGGCCAATCGAACATGGAGCCGATATCGTAGTACACTCGGCGACCAAGTTCATTGGTGGTCATGGTACGAGCATAGGCGGAATCGTGGTCGATGCAGGGTCTTTCGATTGGGCAGAGTCGGGGAAATTTCCCTGGTTCGTCGATCCAGATCCAAGCTATCATGGAGTAAGTTATACTGAAGTGGCTGGACCTGCAGCCTTTATCACCCGTGCTCGCGTTATTCTGTTACGAGATTTTGGAGCTGCCTTGAGTCCCTTCAATGCTTTCCTGTTCCTCCAGGGACTCGAAACGCTTTCACTCCGAGTTGAACGGCATGTGGAGAATACGCTTGCAATCGTGAAATTCCTCTCCGAACATCCGAATGTGGAGCGGGTGAATCACCCCTCGATTCCATCTGATCCTTCACACCAGCTGTACAACCGGTATTTCCCTCGTGGTGGCGCCTCGATCTTCACCTTCGTTGTTGCCGGAGGGGCGGAGGGAGCGACTCGTTTCATAGATCGCTTACGTATCTTCTCGCTTCTTGCGAATGTTGCCGATGTCAAATCGCTTGTGATACACCCCGGAAGCACCACACACGCACAGATGACCGAAGACCAACTCCGTTCGGCACAGATCGAACCTGGTACGGTACGACTCTCGATCGGAACCGAGCATATCGATGATCTGATTACCGATCTTGCACAGGCTTTGGAAGGGTAGGAGGTTCGTATGCCAGTGAAAATCTCCGATGCATTGCCAGCCAGAAGTATCCTGGAGCGGGAAAATATCTTCGTGATGACCGAAAAACGGGCCATCAGTCAGGATATCAGACCGCTCAGACTCGTCATTCTCAATCTCATGCCGCTCAAGACGAGTACGGAGACCAGTCTGCTCAGGCGCCTATCGAATACACCACTGCAGATTGAGGTCGATTTCCTCCGAACTGCAACCTATACTTCGAGGCACGCCTCTGCAGAGTATCTCGAGGAGTTCTACAAGACGTTCGATGAGATAAAAAACTCCTCTTACGATGGAATGATCATAACCGGGGCTCCGGTTGAGACAATGGATTTCGAAGATGTTGAATACTGGGACGAGTTGTGTGAAATCATGGATTGGGCGGCCAATCATGTCTTTGCAAATCTGTTTCTGTGCTGGGGAGCACAAGCGGGCCTCTATTATCATCATGGAATTCAGAAATATCCTATGGAGAGGAAGATGTTCGGCGTATTCGAACACAAGGTGTTGGTGCCCAATACACCGCTTCTGCGTGGTTTTGATGACATATTCTTTGCACCACACTCACGTCACACGGAGGTGAGGGGTGCAGATGTTTCACAAGTGGAGGAGCTCGAAGTTCTTTCGGCAAGCGATGAGGCTGGACTGTATATTGTTGTAAGTAAAGATGATAGACAGGTTTTCGTATTTGGACATCCAGAATACGAGTCACATACCCTCGATCAGGAGTATCGTCGCGATCTGGAACGGGGGTTGCCCATCGATATACCCAAGAACTATTATCACGGCGATGATCCCGAACGTGGTCCTTCGGTCTCCTGGTACTCACATGCCCAGTTGCTCTACACTAACTGGTTAAACTATTATGTGTATCAGACTACACCGTTCGATCTGAACCTTCTGCCCGAGAGGCACCAGAAAATGCCCTCTCCAGCCGCTCCACGCAGGATAACGTCCGAGTAGGCCGGAAATGGAAAGAAGTGGCGGATAAATTGACTTTAACGTAAATTTACGAATACATATTTGACAAATTCCGAATAAGTGAAGTATCATATAACAATGCTTTATTTTAAGGAGTTTACAGGATGCAGATACTGATTTCCGATCCGTTCGATGCTTCGCTTCCCCACATGTTGACAGCCTATGGAGAGGTTACAGAAGACAAGGGAAAACTGGCCGATGCGGATGTTGTTCTCGTACGCAGTAAGACAAAGTGTACAAAAGAGTATATCGATGCTGCTAAGAATCTCAAGCTCATTATCCGAGGTGGAGTCGGGCTAGACAATGTCGATATCGCATATGCCGAGAGCAAAGGTATCTTGGTGCGAAACACCCCGAAGGCTTCGGCTATTGCTGTAGCAGAGCTAGCGTTTGCTCTTATGATTTCTGTACCAACCAATCTCATCGAAGTCCACAACGGAATGAAGCGTGGTGAGTGGCTCAAGCAAATGAGAAGAACAGAGTTGTATGGGAAAACGCTGGCACTCATAGGTATGGGGAATATCGCTACGAAGCTTGCCGAGCGTGCAGTCGCCTTCGGTATGCGGGTCGTTGCCTATGACAAGTATGTGAAGGAGAGTCCGATCGCGACCATGATGGAATCTCCAGAAGAAGCCGTTCAAGATGCCGACTATATC
Organism: uncultured Spirochaetaceae bacterium; assembly: GCA_964473245.1. Lineage (GTDB taxonomy): Bacteria > Spirochaetota > Spirochaetia > Sphaerochaetales > Sphaerochaetaceae > CAYZJV01. The sequence continues at coordinate 14,841 of CAYYOL010000006.1, read as the reverse complement.
TCTCTCCATCTCCCTCTTACCGATGAAACGAAGGGGCTGGTCTGCTATCGGCTCATCGATGCCTGTAACAAGGCTCCTGTACTCATTAACACCGGTCGAGGCCTCTGTGTGGATGCCGATTGCGTAGTTGAGGCATTGAGAGAAGGAAAGCTGTCCTGGTATGCAACCGACGTGTATCCATCAGACCCCCCTGCAGCAGATTATCCTCTTTTGAAGTGCGATCGAGTCACACTCACTCCCCATATTGGAGCAAATAGTGAAGAGAATCTGCTTCGAATCGGAGAAGAGGTGCTGTATATCATCGATGAATTGGTGAAGGGAGGCAAACTATGAGCCGAAAAAAGAATTTTTTCGCTGGTCCTTCGGTGCTTCCAGCCGAAGTTCTGGAGCAGTTGCATGAAGACTTGTTGGACTACAAGGGTTACGGCCTCTCCATGATCGAGGCCAGTCATCGTGGTCAGCCGTTTGAGGATATGTACCATGAGTGCCTTGCTCTCATACGAGAACTCATGGGGGTTCCAGACAATTATGATATATTCTTCCTCGGTGGAGGGGCTACGCTCCAATTCTCTATGATTCCCATGAATTTCCTGCGTCCCGGAACGGTTGCCGACTATATCCGAAGTGGATCGTGGGGTAACAAGGCCGCCAGCGATGCAAAGAAATTGGGGGATGTACACATCTATTACGATGGAAGTGAGAACAATTTCTCATCGCTTCCGGATCCGAAGCGTGTGAAGCCATCGAACAACTCCTCGTACCTCTATCTCTGTTCCAATGAGACCATTGGAGGTATCGAGTGGCAGGATTGGCCGGACACGGGTGCTGTTCCTCTTGTTGCCGATATGTCGAGTGACCTGCTTAGCAGACCTGTTCCGGTGGAGAACTTTGCGCTCATCTATGGGGGCGTCCAGAAGAACCTCGGTCCGGCTGGTGCTACACTGGTGATTCTTCGCAAGGATATGCTCGATAAACAGAATACGAATCTTACCGCCTACCTCGACTATCGAGTACACGCAGAGGGTGAAGGTCTGTACAATACGCCTCCGGTGTTTTCAATCTGGGCCGTCAAGCTCGTTCTCGAGTGGATCAATAACAACGGTGGAGCTGAGGGTATGGCAAAGCGTGCTGCGCTCAAATCCTCCATCATATACGATGCCATCGATGGTAGTGGAGGATACTTCCGGAGTCCTGTGGATCCGGCATATCGCTCGAAAATGAATATTGTGTTCCGCATGGCGAACGAGGAACTGGAGAAGAAGTTCCTTGCTGCGACTAAGGAAGAGGGAATGCTCGGACTCAAAGGCCACAGGAGCGTTGGAGGCTTGCGGGCATCCATCTACAACTCCCTTCCCGTTGCAGATGTGCAGGCACTTGCGGATCTCATGAAGGAATTTCAGAGAGTGAATGGGTAATGAAAAAAATTGACGAGACGAACAAAGCCATCATCAAGCAACTCAACGACGGCCGTAAAGCGTATAGCGCAATAGCCGAGGAGTTGTCCATAACTGAGAACACGGTACGTGCACGGGTAAACAAACTCATGGAGGAGGGTGTCCTCCAGATCACGGGTCTGGTAAATCCTGAAGCCATTCCAGGTCTGCAGGTGATTATGATGGGAGTGAAGCTAAAGACCCTCGATCTGGGGAGAAAAGCTCAGGAGTTCGCCCGTCTTAGGGGTGTGGTTTCCGCCGCTGTCGTAACTGGAAGATATGACCTGATCGTACAGGTCCTCCTTGGGGAGGAAGATGGATTGAGTCTTCTCGACTTCTTTAAACGAGAGTTGGCCAAGGTTTCTGAGATTCTTGAAGTTGAGACCTTTGTGGTTTACCAGTCCCATAATTTCCGAGTTCCTTTCATTCTGTAGTAAGATTGTCTTGCGAATATCCTTTACATTCCTGCCGAAACACCATGTTTCGACGGGAATGGCCTTCAACTGGATAGTTCTTAATCAGAAAATTATTGCCTCAAGTCTCTGGATAGCTCAATATTCTGTAAAATATATTAGATAAAGTATTATCCTTTAAAGAATAACAAAAAAATTGAAAATTTCTGGTTGACATATGGAATAGCTCCCCCCATAATGAAGTATGTTTCAGCAAATAAACGAGCGTTCAAATAGTGAGACATCATACCAGATCGCCACTACCGTGGTGAAGGCTTTTCATCTTCTTGAGTTCATCAGTGAGCATCAACCGGTGCAGCCTTCGACTATGTGCAAGGGGCTTGGTCTGACTCGTGCGAATTTGCACAGATTGTTGTATACGCTCGTCTGCCTTGGTTATGTTGAAAAATCGAGAATGGGGTACCAGGTGAGTCTCAAGTTGTTCCAGCTTGGCAGTACCGTACCGATCAAGGAGCAGTTGCGAGAATCTGCGAAGACTCGCATGTACGACCTTGAGCGCATCGCGAAGGAGAACATCTACCTCACTGTATTATACCATGACATGGTCATTGCTGTGGAAGAGGTGAAAAGCTCCCATACTGTTGTTCTGAATCCGGATGTCACCTATACCTATCCAGTCAACACCTGCGCTTCAGGTAAGCTCTTGCTCTCGAGTCTTTCGGAAGAACAACTCGATTTGTATCTGGATAACGTTACGTTCATTCGGAAGACACCGAACACCTGTATGGACAAGGATGCATTCAAAAAGCTTGTGAGAGAGTCTGGAGCACAGGGATATGCTACCGAGGTACTTGAGTTCGGGAATCACCTGAACAGCATAGCCGCACCGCTGTACAATAGAGATGGCGAGGTCATAGCATGTATAGCCATCAGTGGTCCTTCCATGCGGCTTACAGAAGAGAAGATGCTGACTTTTACTGAACCATTGCAGAGGATTGCAATGGAGATTTCAGAGACTATGAGATACAACAACAAGACCCCTTCCCGGTAGAAACCGGAGTTGCTGGGCAAAGGAGAGTTGATATGGATAAAGAGAAGATGTTTCAAGAAATGTCTATGCAGGGTGCTCCCCGGATTGCGATGGTTCCTCCAGGGCCTAAATCGAAGGAGATACTAGAGTTCCAGGCAGCGAACGAGAGTTCGGCAGTGTCCTATTCCAAGGGCATGCCCATGGCCGTAGCACGAGGAAAGGGTGCGACTTTGGAGGATGCCGATGGCAATATCTATATCGATATGTTCAGCGGCGCTGGAGTCATGGCACTCGGTCATGGACACCCCGAAGTTCTGAAGGCTGCTCACGAGCAGATCGATAAGGTTACCCACACACTGGATATTCCAACCGAGACCAGAGTAAAGATGGTGCAGGCACTCCGAAAAGTGCTTCCCAAAGAGCTCTCTCGTATATTCTTTGGTGGTCCCACCGGATCGGATGCAGTCGAGCAGGCGATCAAACTGGCAAAATATAACACCAAGAGAAATGGTATCATCGCATTCGAAGGTGCTTATCACGGAATGACCGGAGTCTCTCTGGCTCTTACCACCGACAGTAGCCACAGAGATGATATTGGTCAGCTGGTTCCTGGTATTCAGTTCATCCCGTTCCCCTATGCCTACAGAAATCCGTTTGGCTGTCCAGATGACCAGGTGGACGAACAGGCAGCGAACTATCTCGAGCGGATTCTCGAAGATTCCCACTCTGGCTTCTCATTGCCGGCAGCAGTCATTCTCGAGTCGGTCCAGGGAGAGGGTGGTACTATCATTCCTTCGAAGCGCTTCATGCAGCGTGTCCGTGAAATCACCAAGAAGCACGGTGTGCTCATGATCTGTGATGAAATTCAGGCAGGACTAGGCAGGACTGGAAAGATGTTCGCATTCGAGCACGGAGAGATCGTTCCCGATATCATCACCATGAGTAAGGCTCTTGGCGGAGTCGGTTTCCCTATCAGCGCAATCGCCTACCGAGAAGAGTTGAATACCTGGCCAACCGGAAAGTCCATCGGAACCTTCCGTGGAAACATGGTTGCATTCGCTGCTGGAGCAACAGCTTTGGACTGGATGACTGAACATAAGATTCCAGAAAGAGCAGCAGAGTTGGGTGAAAAGGCCTACAAGAAGATGAAGGCTATGGAGAGCAAATACGATATCGTCGGTGAAGTCCGCGGAATCGGTCTCATGCTCGCAATCGAGATGGTTGAGGATTCGGCTTCCAGAAAGCCTGCTTCCGCTATCGCCAAGAAGATTCGAAAGTATGCACACCAGCGTGGTGTCATGATTGAGGTTGGTGGACACCACAACAACGTTGCACGGCTGCTACCTCCTCTGGTGATCCCCGAAGATTATCTGATGAAGGGTATCGATATCATCGAGGGTGTAATCGCAGATCTGCAGAGCGGAAAGCTCGAGTAGTTCATAGGAGGTTTATCAAATGGCAAAGGAATATACTGTTGCAGTAGTCGGTGCTCTCGGGGTTGTGGGTACGGAGATGCTCTCCACTCTCGAGAGAAGGAATTTTCCCGTGAAGGAGTTGGTTCCTCTTGATATCGCCAGCCAGGCGGGTAAAGAGGTTACTTTCCAGGGCAAAAAGTGGGTCACCAAGGAGGCGAAGAAAGGCGCCTTCAAGGGGGTCGATATCGCGATCTTCTCCGCAGGTGGCGACGCTAGTGCAGTGCTTGCTCCCATAGCGGTAGAGGAGGGAGCCATTGTTGTCGACAATAGCTCCCAGTGGAGAATGGATCCTAACTGTCCGTTGGTCATTCCTGAGGTGAATCCACAGGATCTCGATTGGCACAAGGGAATTATCGCCAATCCGAACTGTTCTACCACTCAGATGCTCGTCGCTCTGAAGCCGCTTCACGATGCTGCAAAGATCAAACGAGTGGTGGTTTCCACCTATCAGGCGGTCTCCGGCTCCGGCAAGAAGGCTATCGATGGGTTGCAACGGGAGGCCGAAGAGCAGATCGCATCTGGCAAGGTCTCGAAGCCACAAGCATACAAGAAGCAGATTGCATTCAATGCAATTCCGCATATCGATGTATTTCAAGAGGGCGGCTATACGAAGGAAGAGTACAAGATGGTGAACGAAACCAAGAAGATGCTCGATCCGAGTATTGAGGTCACTGCGACATGCGTACGAATTCCTGTATGGTACGGACACTCGGAATCGATCAATGTCGAGACTGAACGCAAGCTCTCTGCGGAAGAGGCTAAAGAGCTTCTCGCGAAAGCAGAAGGGATCAAGGTCATCGACGATCCAAGTCAGGAGCTCTATCCAACTCCGATCGAGAGCAACGATGAAGATTTGACTATGATCGGTAGAATCAGAGAAGATTTCACTATCGCAAATGGTCTGAATTTCTGGTGTGTCTCGAACAACATTCGAAAGGGTGCTGCTTTGAACGCAGTACAGATTGCAGAGACTCTGATTAAGAGAAATTTGGTATAATAGCTATGAATGTCCAAGAGGCTGTCAAAAAACATACTGAGGAACTAATCGCTCTGAGGCGTGATTTTCATGCCCATCCAGAGCTCGGGTTCCAGGAGTTTGCTACCTCACAGAAGATTGTGGACTACCTGCACGGTTTGGGGCTTGAGCCTCAGACCGTCACTAAGACAGGTGTGACCGCACTCCTTACAGGTAAAAGTGCTGAAGGTCCGGTATTGCTCATGCGTGCCGATATCGATGCACTACCTGTTGAGGAGCAGACCGGGCTCCCCTTCGCTTCGAAGGAGAAAGGGTTGATGCACGCTTGTGGGCACGATGCTCATATGGCCATGATGTTGACCGCGGCAAAAATCCTCACCTCCATGCGCGAATCATTCGATGGGACGATCAAATTCGTTTTCCAGCCAAATGAAGAGATTGCCGGAGCTCAGGCAATGATTGATGATGGTATCTTGGAGAATCCAAAAGTAGATGCAGCGATGGGGGTCCATATCTGGTCCCCATTGCCAAGTGGAACCCTTGGAGTGAAATCGGGTGCTGTTACATCCTCCATGGATGTATTCAAAGTTACGATAAAGGGGCGCGGCGGTCATACGGGATATCCCGAGAGCGCTGTCGATCCGGTGGTCTGTGCCTCCGCTGTAGTACAGCAGGTTCAGTCCATTCAGACCCGTTTCATCAGCCCGATGAAGCCTATAGCACTCATGTTTGGTCGTATTGCCGGTGGAACGAAGAACAATATCATACCGGACAGTGTCGAACTTGAGGGTACCATTCGTTATCTGTTTGCAACGAAATCCGGCAACTCGGACAATCCCACTGATAAGTTCAAGCAGATGGTAGCCGATATCTGCACAGCCTATGGGTGCACGTGTGAATTCGACTTCAACCACGAAAATGATGCCGTGGTGAATGATTCTCTCATGACAGCTCTGGCATTCGATGTCGCGAAGGGTATTGTCGGTGAGAACAATGTCGTCGAACATGCCTCTATGGCGTGTGAAGATTTTGCCGCATTCGGCGAACATGTTCCTGCAGTGTTTACGTTCATCGGTACTGCAAGCGAGCAGGCGCGGAGTACATATCCGCACCACAATCCTCGTTTCACGATCGATGAAGCAACACTACCGATTGGTGTTGAATTCCTGGTTGAGTCCGCGTTGCGGTATTTTTCAGGAAAGAAATAACAATCCAAACTGCATGAGTGGGTGGAGGCCGCTCATGGAGCGTATTATTGAGAAAATACGGCTGTGAAACACAACCGTATGAAAACATTTTTCAGGAGGTTTATATGAAAAATCGTATTGTACTATTGGCGCTGATCATCGCGCTGCTCGTTCCCAGTGTAACGCTTTTCGCTGCTGGCGGAGCTGAAGCTCCTGCGGACCAGACATGGAATGTCCGGTTCCCGACCGCCGAAGTTGAAGGCGATCCCATGACCGTATGGGCACGCGAATTCGCCGACTACATGCGCGAAGAGACAGATGGCAAATTCAACATCGAAGTATTCCCGTATGGAACACTTGGTGAGAACCGTGACATCAACGAGCTCGCTCAGCTTGGTGTCGTAGAGTTTGTCTTCTCCGACTATGGTTGGATCAGTTCTTTCGTACCAGCTGCGAACGTGCTTGCTCTGCACTACATTTGGCCCTACGAGAATCTTCCAGAGGTCCTCGACTGGGTAATCCGAAACGGTGAATCCTTCCAGATGCTTCGAGCGAAATTCGTTGAGAACGACTTGATTCCTTTCGGAATCTTCTTTGAAGGTTGGCAGTGGCTCACCAGTAAGAGACCGATCAATCAGCTCTCCGATCTGCAGGGTTTGAAGACCCGTGTCATGGGTTCGGAAATGCTTACTCGTGACTATCGCGCGTATGGAATCGTACCTACTCCGATGGCTTACGGTGAAATCTATAGTGCTCTTCAGACTGGTCTGATCGATGCGCAGAGCCAGCCGATGTTTGCGAACTTCAGCATGGGATTTTATGAAGTGGCAGATCACTTCGTGCAGCTCTGGGCAGAGCCTTTCCTCGGTATTCCGGCAGTCAACAAGGCTTTCTTCGAATCTCTTCCCCAGGAGTATCAGGATCTGATGACCAACTACTGGCTCGACAAGATCATTCCAAGTGCTGAGTGGGTAAATGCGAACAACGATCGCATGAGACAGGAGATCCAGCGCAATCGGCCACAGGTTACGTTCACCGAGTTGACCGATGCACAGATTGCAGAGCTTCGCACCATTGCTGAAACTCAAGTCTATCCTAACTTCCCCGAAGTTGGTGGACCAGGTTCAGCTGAGATTCTGCAGGCGCTTCTTGCCGATATCGACAAGGCAATTGCAGCTGTAGGAAACTAGTCGAAACTTTATAGTTCTGGTTTCCCGGGAAAATTTCCCGGGAAACCTCCTATAAAAGTCCCAAATAAAGGTAAAAAACCATGAGCAAACCACAGATGGATACACAATCCAAAGATGCAAAGGGCTCCTTGAAGAAAATTGGAAAGTTCCTTTCCCTATTCATAGATCGGTTTGAAGTAACCATATTGGCAGCGAGCACAGCCTTTCTTGCGGTTCTGCTGATTGTCAATGTGATTGCCAGAAATATGTCAAGAAGTATCTACTTCGCCGAGGAGATTTCCAAGCTCTTCGTGATTCTCATCACATTCACCGGTACCAGTTTCGCTGCCCGAAAGGCGAGACACATCCGCATGGGAGCTATTCTCGAGCTGCTACCAAATAAAGTTGAAAAAGTTCTGGTGATCATCATCAGTATCATAAGCGCCATCGTCATGTTCGTTCTAGCCTATTATGCCTTCAACTACATGAATAATCTGAGAATTCGAGGAACGAAGACCGAGGCTTTGGGAGCCCCATACTGGTATTTCCTCATCATCGCTCCTCTTGCTCTGTTCACTGCAGGCATTCAGTATGTCCGGACTGTCTTCAAGAACTTCAAGGAGACCGATGTCTGGTTGTCTCCAGAACAGCAGAGCGAATTTGAAGATGAAGTGACCATGATGGAGAATGTCATGGCTGAAGTCGATGTAGATTCGTTGGAACTGAAGGAGAAGAAATAATGGGTATAGTTGGATTAGTGATGATAGCATTTTTGCTGTTGGGTTTCCCTTTTGTCATTACCCTGATAACACCGCTTCTCGTATATCTTCGGATAGAGTTGCCCTTGGTGAACCCACAGGTGGTCATCCAGCAGATGATCAATGGATTCTCCGCTCCTTCTTTGGTCACCGTACCAATGTTCATTCTAGCGGCGAATATCATGACATCGGGAAAGGCTGCAAACAGACTGGTTGAGATGATCAAGGTGTTTGTCGGGCATATTCCCGGTGGATTGGCGATTACGACGAATGCGAGCTGTACGCTCTTCGGAGCAGTCTCGGGCTCGACGCAGGCGACCGTCTCAGCAATCGGTGGGACCATGCGTCCGATGCTTCTGAAGGCAGGGTATTCAAGTTCTTTCTCACTCGCTCTGATTATCAATTCGAGTGATATTGCGCTGCTCATACCCCCATCGATCGGATTCATCGTATATGGAGTTGTCACGGCCACCTCAATCGGTAAGTTGTTCCTCGCCGGTATCGGACCGGGTATCATGATCTTCATCCTGTTCTCGATCTATGTGTTCTTCTACTCGAAATTGCGAAATATCGCTATTCTGGAGAAGTCATCATGGGCAGAGCGGAAGAAGGCATTGAAGGAAGGTATTCCTGTCATGGGCTTCCCGTTGATTGTCGTTGGTGGTATCTATGCCGGAGTCTTCAGTCCGACAGAGGCCGCCGCAGCCGGTGTGGCCTATGGCCTCATTCTCGAGACATTACTCTACAAAACCATGACCTGGAAGAAGTTGGTGCAGGTTCTGCTCGATGCCGGTATCGTAACTGGTGTCGTGTTCATCCTCGTGGGATCCGGTCAGGTCTTCTCCTGGATGATCAGCTTCCTTCGTATTCCGCAGCAGATCATGCCGGTGATCATCGGTACCGACCCGACTCAGTTGCAGCTGATTATCGTGGTGGTTATTGCATACTTCGTGGCTTGTATGTTCGTTGACCCAATCGTCGCGATCTACGTGCTGAGTCCGATCTTCCAGCCATACGTGGTCTCCACAGGGATCGATCCCGTTCTCCTGGGAACACTGATCGTTCTACAGGCTGCCATCGGTTCCGCGACACCACCATTCGGGTGTGACATTTTCACGGCACAGCTGATATTCAGACGACCCTATTTCGAGGTCATCAGGAAGATATTCCCGTTCATCGGTATTCTGATTCTCTCGACAGCTCTGATTATCATCTTCCCACAGATTGCCCTCTTCCTGCCCCAGTCGGCTGGAATTTAGGCGAGTCAGAGCGAGGCTGCTATGCGATATGCTGTGAGGCCGGGACAAGTGAGCTACGGTGAATCCATAGGAATTCTACTACTGGAGAACTTTGCTCCCTACATTCCCGGAGATACGGCAAATGCAACAACATACCGGTATCCCGTTCGATTTCAACGGGTACCGGGACTTTCGGTCGAGCGGATCTTCAATCATGATCTGAGCATGTATCAGGCTGTAGAGACCGCTGCTAAAGCGTTGCAGGCAGAAGGGGTGAGAGCAATCACCGGCGATTGTGGATTTATGGCGATCTACCAGAGGCAACTGGCAGACGAGCTGGGAATCCCGGTATTCCTTTCGAGTCTGCTGCAGCTCTCGTTCATGGCACTGGTCACCGGATCCGAAGCGCCGCTTGGTGTGGTCACAGCGAACAGTGCATCATTGACAAGTGAGTTGTTTTCGGCTGTAGGTGTCTCAAGTGCAGTAATGAAGCGCATACGGGTTACCGGATTGGAAGATTGCGAGCACTTCGTGGATGCTGTCTTTCACGAGAAGGGGGTGCTCGATTCCGCACTAGTTGAGGCTGCAGTGGTCGAACGTGCAGTACGACTGCAGAAGGAGCATCCTACTATGGGGGCGATTCTGCTTGAATGCAGTATGCTTCCTCCCTATGGTGCGGCAGTTCAGGAGGCCACAGGACTTCCGGTGTTCGACTATGTGACCATGATCGATTACATACATGCGACTGTAGTGAAACACCGTTTTTATGGTCACATGTAAAGGGGTAAATTGTAGGCAAGGAGGTTATTGATGCCAGTATTTACAAGAGAAGAGTATCTAGGACGAATTGAGAAAACCAAGAAGGCTATGCAGGAGAAGGGAATTGATCTTCTCGTGGTCAGCCATCCGGCGAATATGAACTATCTTACAGGATATGATGGCTGGAGCTTTTATGTTCACCAGTGCGTGCTGGTTTCGCTAGACAAAGAGGAACCGATCTGGATTGGACGGGGAATGGATGCGAATGGTTGCCGTATCACCAGTTTTCTCAAGAACGAGAACATCTATGAGTATGCAGACAACTATGTGCAGTCACTTGAACGACACCCCATGCAGTTCGTTGCCGATCTCGTCAAGAAATACGGATGGGACAAGAAACGAATCGGTGTCGAAATGGATCAGTTCTATTTCACGGCACAGTCCTATGTTGAATTGCAGAATAGTCTCCCGAACGCGAAGTTCCTAAACGGAAATGCACTCGTGAACTGGATTAGAGTGGTTAAATCTCCAGCTGAGCTTGAGATGATGAAGCGTGCAGGACAGATTGCAGTTCGTGTGATGGATGCAGCCAAGAACAATATCAAAGTTGGTGTGCGAGAGTGTGACGCTGCGGCGAAGATCGTTGAAGCTCAGTATGCAGGTACCAGCGAGTTCGGTGGAGATTATCCGGCGATCGTGCCATTGATGATGGCAGGAGAGGCAACGAAGACTCCCCACCTGACATGGTCTGACAAGCTGTTCAAGCGCGATGAAGCAGTCCTTCTCGAACTTACCGGGGTCTACAAGCACTATCATGCACCAATAGCACGTACCATTTTCCTCGGAGAGAATCCACCTCAGCTCATGAAAGATACGGCGGAGGTTGTGATGGATGGTCTCCAGAAGACCCTGGAATGGATCAAGCCTGGAGTCACCTCGGAAGGCATAGAAGCGAAGTGGCGCGATGCAATCAGTCACTCGAAGGTCGTAAAAGAGTCTAGGCTCGGGTATTCGATTGGGGTGAACTATCCACCAGATTGGGGTGAACACACCATTAGCCTCAGACCTGGAGATAAGACGATCATCAAGCCCAATATGGCGTTGCATCTGATTCCTGGAATCTGGTACGACGATGTGGGATTTGAGATCGATGCTTCGATCTATATCACAGAAGATGGGTACGAGGCATTCTACGACTACCCAATCGATATCATCTATAACGCATAGGATCATGAAGAATAATTATCAATTACCAACAATTGCCGATGTCTGGAGCGCTGCCGGGAGAGTGTACCCGGTGGTCTCCGAGACACCGATAGTCGAGTCTCCGCAAGTGGCTACACTTGCGGAGGCTTCTTCAGTAGGGCTTAAGCTTGAGCTGTTACAGCCTACTGGATCGTTCAAGGTCAGAGGAGCTACGAATACCATCCTCTCCCTCTCAGATGCTGAACGAGCTCGAGGAGTGATCACGTTTTCGACTGGGAACCACGGTCGAGCTGTATCGTACGTAGCGAATCAGGTCGGTGTGAAGGCTGTTGTTTGTCTGTCGAAACGCGTTCCCGCGTATCGAGTCGAAGCAATCCGAGACCTCGGAGGAACTCCGGTAGTGTTCGGTGCTTCGCAGGATGAGGCAGAGGATCATTACCGCGAGCTGAAAGAGCAAGAGGGGTATATACCCGTAGTACCGTTCGATGATCCCCTGGTAATCGCGGGACAGGGAACGATCGCGCTCGAACTACTCAGACAACGTCCGCAGACTGATACACTCCTCATCCCACTGAGTGGAGGAGGATTGCTGGCAGGTATCGCTATGACGGCGAAATCACTTGATCCATCGATCCGAGTCGTAGGTATTTCGATCGATCGATCTCCTGCGATGCTTGAGAGTATCAAGTTGGGAAAACCTGCCGACATTGAAGAGAAGGATACGCTAGCCGACTCGCTTCTTGGTGGAATCGGACGGGAGAATCACTACACCATGGAGCTCGTAAAACGGTATGTCGATGAACATGTTGTGGTGACTGAGGAGGATGTGGAGCGTGGTATGCGCTTCATATTCGATAACCATGGAATAGTTGCAGAGGGTGCTGCTTCGGTGGGAATCGGAGCGATACTGTCCGGAAAGGTGGATGTCAAAGGCTGTAACGTAGTCATGCCACTCACTGGGAGAAATGTAGACAAACGCACCTATCTTTCAGTATTGGAAAAAGGAGAGTAATCATGAGTGAAGGAATTGTTGTACTTTCGGAACAGGAGTTGCGAAAGTTTGTAAAGCTCGATCTGGAAGTGATCGAACAGGTGGAGGTTGGATTCTCATCGTTGGCAGAAGGTAAGGCGACTGTTCCTCCGATCATGATGCTACCCGTACCAGAGAAGAATGGTGAGGTCGATATTAAGAGCGCATTCATTCGGGGACTACCGAGCATGGCGATCAAAATCGCTTCCGGTTTTTTTCAGAATCCCGATATCGGGCTTCCATCGCAAAGTGGGCAGATGCTCGTTGTCAGTGCAGAGACTGGCTTCCTGGAAGCCGTGCTGTTGGACAACGGTTATCTCACGCAGGTGAGAACCGCTGCCGCTGGTGCGATTGCAGCCAAGTATCTTGCTCCAGACGGAGTCGATACCGTTGGGGTCTTCGGATGTGGTGTACAGGCGCGTTTCCAGATGGAGGCGCTCATGCTGGTGAAGCCGTACAAGAAGATTGTCATGTACAGTATAGATACCGCTGAACGGAAGCAGGCCTTCGTAGAGGATATGAAGAAACGGCTGGGTGTCGAAGTTGTCAGTGCAGATAGTGGGGCAGAGTTGGTCTTGCAGTGCGGGATCGTGGTCACCACGACTCCGGCCAGAAAAGGGTATTTCGAGGCCGATTGGGTGCATCCTGGTCTCCATATCACCTCCATGGGTAGCGATGCCGAAGACAAGCAGGAGCTGAAGGGCGCCGTCTTCGGAAAGGCGGATATCATTGCATGTGACCTGAAGGCACAGAGCTTTAGACTCGGTGAACTGCGTGGTGCCAAAGAAGAGGGGTATGTATCCGATAAGTCCGAAGTTCATGAGCTTGGACAGATTATCTCAAGTGGAAAATCGGCACGAAGCAATGATGCTCAAGTAACGGTATGCGATCTCACAGGAGTTGGGGTGCAGGATACCATGATCGCGCTCATGGCTTACGAGATTGCGAAACGAGAGAAAGCCGGTATGGTGGTACCTCGATAGTACAAGGAGACTGCACATGAGAAAACTCGTTTTTTCTACAGATGAATATAAGCGAAGACTTGACCTGGTCAAAGAGCGCATGGATCATCGTGGCATAGAATTGCTACTGGTCATGGATCCGAGTCACATGAGTTACCTGACCGGGTTCGATGGCTGGAGCTTCTACGTGCACCAAGGACTCATTATCGATCTGAAAGATTCCATGCCTCTGTGGTTCGGCCGCGCGCAGGATTCAAATGCAGCCCGCATGACCACCTACCTACCAGACGATCATATCTTTGGCTACAAGGATGAGTACGTACAGTCCCGCTATATGCATACCATGGAATACGTTGCATCACTGTTGAAAGGGAAGGGAAGTACCTTGGCAGTGGAGATGGATGGATACTGGTTCAATGCAAAGATGCTGCTCACCCTGAATCGGGAATTGCCTGGTATGAAGATTGTCGACGCTGAGAATCTGGTAGGATGGGTGAAGACGATCAAGAGTGAGGCGGAGATCGCCTATATCAGAGAGGCTGCGAGGATAACCGAGAGTGCCATGTCGCTCGCTGTTGAGTCTATCGCTCCCGGAGTCTACGAAAAAGAGGTTGCAGCGTTGGTCTCTGCCCAGCAGATTCGTGGAACAGAGACATACGGTGGTGATTCTCCAGCAATATTTCCGATCATCCCGAGTGCTGAGCGCACCTCTTCTGCCCACCTCACCTTCGACTCCGAACGGAAGTATCAGAAGGGAGATGTCGTGCTTCTTGAACTAGGGAGTGCACGTCACCACTACCACGCACCGTTGTCCAGAACAGTATTCATTGGCGAACCGCCGAAGGATTTGGAGCATGTGGCAAATGTGGTGGTGAAGGGACTGCAGACTACACTTGCAGGAATCGGTCCTGGCATGCTTGCAGAAGAGGTCGAAGCACTGTGGAGATCGTGCTTGGTAGGTACTGGCGTAGAGAAGCCTTCGAGAGTAGGATATTCGTTCGGTCTTGCATTCGTTCCCGATTGGGGCGAGCATACCGTGAGCTTGCGACCGGGAGATAAAACGGTATTGAAGCCGGGAATGACGATTCACTTCATGCCTGGTATCTGGTTGGATACATACGGATTCGAGTGCAGTGAGCCATTTCTGGTGACCGAGACCGGATGCGAGAAGATCATTGCCTATCCGGAAGAATTATTTGTAAAAT
>CAYYOL010000005.1:40774-73079 GCA_964473245.1 uncultured Spirochaetaceae bacterium | reverse complement strand
AATTCGCTTGATTCCAGTATTTCCCATGCTGATATCATGAAAAATTGTTGACTGAAAGTCAACGGTGCCGATGTTGATTATCAACACCGGCACCGTATCTGGGGGGTGAGGGATTTGAACCCACGACAGCCTGCTTGTAAGGCAGGAGCTCTCCCACTGAGCTAACCCCCCCTTTGCGTAACGATGAAGAAACTACCATGGAGAGGAACCTTTGTCAACATACCCAAGTACAGTCTTTTTCAAATCCGTGATATGATATGCCAACGAGAACAAGGAGGATTGTATGGACTTTTCTCTTTTACACCCAGCAGACCAGCTGGTCATGATCATGAAACGAATATATACGCGGGGAATGACGACAACTAGTGGCGGTAATCTCTCTATTCGTGATGAATCCGGCGCAGTTTGGATCACTCCAGCTGGTATCGATAAAGGAACCCTTACACGAGGCGATATCGTATGTGTTCATGAAGACGGCTCGGTGTCGGGAGCTCACAAACCATCATCCGAACTCCCGTTCCACCTCGCGATCTATCGTGCGAGACCCGATCTGCATGCGGTATTGCACGCACACCCCAACGCTCTGGTTGCGTTTTCCATTGTGCGAAAGGTCCCCTCCCTTTCACTGTTTCCCTCGGTCGCACGGACCTGTTCAGGCATCTCTCTCGCTGCATATGATCTGCCGGGAAGTGACCGGCTTGGAGAGAAGATCGCTGGCGAGTTCGCGCAAGGTTCAACAATCGTCATGTTAGAGAATCATGGAGTTGTAATCGCAGAAAAGACTCTGTTCAAAGCCTTCATGACCTTCGAAACACTGGAGTCGAGTGCGCATCTGGAGACGATCGCAAGAAGACTGGGAACGGTGAAGGAACTCACAGCGGAACAGCTCTCCATCACTGATACACAATTCCATTTCACCATGCACGATATAGAGTTCAATACCAGATCCACTGAGGAACTTGCCGCACGGAGAGATATGGTCACACTGATTCAACGTTCGTATGATCAGGGTCTGTTCAATGCGACCAACGGAACCTACTCTGTCCGACTAAGCGATGGTTCCATGCTCATCACACCATTCGATAAGGATCGTGCATATGTGCAGGTGGAAGATCTCGTCCGAGTGAAAGAGGGGATGAAGGAGCGGGGAAAGACACCGTCCCGAGCGGTACGATTGCATCAGGAAATCTACCGAAAACACCCCGACATACAGGCCATTCTCGTGGCACATCCGATTCACCTCATGGCCTTTGCGATAACGGACGCTCCGTTCGACCCGCGAACCATACCGGAAAGCTACATTCTGCTCAGAGACATTCACAAGGTCCCATTCGAAACCATCTATCAGGATATCGATGGAATCGTCGGTGCCTTGGACAAGAGGACGCCAGCGCTTCTCATTGAAAATGATAGTGTCCTCACCACTGGAGATTCCCTATTGCAAGCTTTCGACCGACTGGAAGTAGCCGAAGCCACTGCGACAAGTCTCTACCTGTCACGAGCTCTAGGAGATGTCGTGCATATCAGCGAGAAGGAGGAGCAACAGTTGCACAAAGCCTTCAAGCTCGACTAACGGCTCAATTTCGTACAGAAAAGAGGAGCAATGCACTCTTTTGTGGATTCATATGCCAAGAGATGATCCCTTCTGATAGTGCAACTCGTGTTCCACTCTCCCACTCTTCCACATAGGCGATATGTCTATGACGCATATCAAGCTCGAGAATTCGTTCGGATTCTCCTCTATTCAAAATCATGATCAGCCCGCGAGAGCGATAGACTCTGGAGAAGACGACGGTCGTCTCATCTGCCCATTCAGTGTCCCAATCTCCTTGTGCAAACAGCTCATGTCTCTTTCTCAGGTTCCCCAGCCTGCTATATAGTGTGTAGAATCGCATATCCCAACGATCCCGATTCCATTGCATGGGATAGCGAGCTCCTTCGTTGCTCTCGATCGTGCCTGCAAGTCCAATCTCATCTCCGTAGTATATACTGGGGACGCCAGGCATGACAAAGAGCAGCATAACGATGCCTTCATATAATGACCAAGAGAATACCCGTTCATGGTTATGAAATCGCATGGTGTCGTGCGAGTCGATCAGGTTGAACTGTCTTGGCACCAGCTGATCGGGAATGGATGCGAGATGTTGCTGTATCGCCTCGGAGAGCTCTACTCCAGTCAATTGTCTCCCCGTTTCATCTGAGTGCCCCCACTCGGTCATGAGGTAGGTGTCCCGTTGACCACACCATCGTCGCAAGAGTCGACCAGAACCGAAGTAGTTCATTGCCGAATCCCATTGATCGCCCTGTACATACGCCGAGGCATCTTCCCAATGTTCTCCGAGGATATACGCTTGGGGATTCTCCTCTTTCACGACAGATCTTACCTCTTTCCAGATTTCATGACTCAACTGATCGTGCTCATGCCGACCGGTATCGGCTCCAACATCGAATCTCCAGGCATCAATGGAGAACGGCTTTTTCAGGAACTTGCGAAGTACCGATTGCTCTCCACGGTACATGATGGTTCGCACCTCGGGGTTTCCATAGTTCAGTTGTGGCAGTGTCTTTACATCCCACCAATAGACGAATTCTCCATGCTCGTCCCGATAGAAGTACGATGCACTCTCGGAATCAGCCGATTCGAGGGCCCGAGTGAACCAGGGATGTTCCACACCACAATGGTTGATGGATATGTCGAGCATAAGTCGTATTCCGGCATCATGCAGACGTTCACTCAACTCAATCAGTGCTTCGTCTCCACCGAGATGCTCATCGACATGAAAAAAATCGGTACAATCGTACCTATGATTGGTCTTGGCTCTCCCTATGGGATTAAGATAGAGCGCTGTAATACCCAACTGCTTGAAATAATCGATTGATTGGGCTATGCCTTTCAGGTCTCCATTGTAGAAATCGAGACAGTGTGCCGTCTCGTACGATGGTGGTATCGTGTCTGGATGCAAAGCGACTGTTTCTCGATCATCGAATCGGTATTCGCCTGTTTGTACTCCGATATCTGGATTCCCATTTCGGAATCTATCGGGAAATATCTGATAGAACGTAGATCCTGGAACCCAGTCATCTAGCACCAAGGATGTATCTACACAGTAGAGAGAAGAGAGACTCGGGTGAAACCCCTGCACCCCATTTCTCTGTGCGAAGAACCACCCATCTTCGGTCTCGATCTGGAACGAGAAATACCAGCGAGACTCATAGGCCGGAAAAATTGTGGTCTGATACTTGTGAAATGGCCCCTCCTTCGTCCGCTCCATCGGATAATAGTGAGATTTCCCATCCTGGATGGTGTGGCAGACTACAGCAATCACCGGTGCTTCAGATGAGATTTGCACAGAAACCTCCGTCGGCTCTCCTTTCACTGGGGGAAAAGGATGTACAAACTCGTCGGTAACTCCACTTCTTACACTCTTTTTCCATTCGACCATGCTTAGACCTCGGCAAAAATAATAATTGTTGACCGGTTTAGAAAACCGGTTTACCATGAGTATGAAAGAAGGCGATCAATCAGTCAACCACAAGTTTTCCGTAGACAGTGGATTCAGTGAGAATCCCGAATATACACAAAGAGAGGAGTATGGTATGAAAAAGAATCTCGTTGTACTACTCGTTATCCTGGTAACAGTTTCTGCGACACTATTCGCTGGTGGAGCTGCAGAAGCAGACAAAGGATACGACATCTACATCTACAATTCCAAGGGAGAGAATGCAGCTCAGTTTGCAGATATGGCAAAAGCCTACGAAGCTGAAACTGGGGTGAGAGTCAAGACATTCTCGATCGGTAGCGGACAGGATCACATGGAGACACTCCGTGCCGAGATGAACTCGAGCAGTAAGCCATCAATATTCTCCATTCAGGGCGTAAAAGAGCTGATTGAATGGTACCAGGGTGGTTTTGTGGTAGATCTGAACACCGTCTCGTACCAGAGTTTCAAGGATTTTGCTTCGGGAATCTCCCCTTCGTTGAGACTTACTAACGATGGCAAGAACAGCTTCGGTGTCCCCTACAACGTCGAAGGTTATGGTTTCATAGTCGACCGACAGATGGTTGCAGACCTATTCGGTAGCAATAAGGTGGATGCGTTCATCGAAGATACGAAAGCTGCCTCCTATGCTGAGTGGGAAGCCCTCGTGAAAGCTCTAGACTCATACATCAAGAGAAATACCGCAGCAACGGTTACACTGAACGGCAATCGCTATGCACTTGCTGCCAACAAGACCGGACTCGCTCAGAAACTCAATGGTGTATTCGCCGTCATGGGTGCTGAGAAATGGACCTACGGAGACCACTTCATCAATGTCCCGTTGAATGCAGTGTTCGATGGACCCAATGCCGCCGCAGAGGCTACCGAAGCACAGATCGATTCTCTCCGCGGGCCACTTATGGCGTATGCGAAGGCACTTGATTTGAAGACATCCTACCTAGCAGGCATGAATGGTGCGGCAAGAAGAAGTCAGGACTTCGTCTCATCTGCAAACTTCGGTTACGATCAGGCTGTTCAGATTTTCGCTGACAGCAAGGCAGTCTTTTTCAAGCAGGGCAACTGGGCCTACGGCAACATCGCCAATGTGAACCCACAACAGGCAGCCAGACTCGATTTCATCCCCGTGAAGATGCCATTCCAGGCAGCCGATGTGACACTTCCCGGCATGTCCGTGGAAAAATTGAATTCTTCTATCCCAGTCTTCGTGCCTAACTACTATGCCATCAACAGTATGGTCAGTGATAAAGAGCAGCAGCTTGCCATGGATTTCCTCATCTGGCTCAACACCAGTGAGACTGGAAAAAAGTATGTCATCGAAGAGTTCAACTTCATCCCCTACAACGCAGATCCTGCTACGACAGAACTGCCTAACAGTCTCGGAAACTCGATTCTCGACTACATCAAGTCTGGCAACATCATTGCCGCCCCGTATCATGGAGCTCCTGCTACATGGTCAGGTGATGTCGTTGGTCTGAGACTCATGGAACAGTATCTGACCAAAGCGAATTGGACAGCACAGGATCATCAGGCTATCGTAGATTACGCGATACAGAGCTGGAAGGACCTGAACTGATCTCCTACCGGTAAGAAAGTCCGCGACCACTTCTATGCGTCGCGGGCTCTTCGTGTATACTGAAGACCACTATACTATAAGGAGAATATATATGGACTTCTATAAAAAGTGGTTCTGGCCGCTCCTCACACCGGCGATCATCCTTTTTCTACTGGTGATCTTGTTCCCTTTCATCGTAGGTGTCCTGAATTCATTTCTCGCTTGGAGAGGAACCTACTATTTCGATCCAGATACAGGGGTTCGGGCACAGTCGGTGTTCTCCTCATTCGTCGGTTTCGAAAACTACCGAAATGCGTTCCAGGATCAGCGATTTGTTCGAGCACTGATCTATACGGTGCAGTATACGCTTGTAGCAGTGGTCGTGGTGAATTTCGTTGGACTGGGACTGGCTCTTCTGGTCACAAAAGTGAACAGAGGTGCAGGATTGTTCAGAACGGTATTCTTCCTTCCGAACATGTTAGGCGGGCTAGCGCTCGGGTTTATCTGGCAGTTCATATTTCAGATTGTATTCACCAATATTTTGTTCAGTCCCGAGGGACTGCTCCATATACCATTTCTTAGGTACATGACACAGAACTCTACGAAGGCACTATTTGCGCTCGTTATCTTGAATGCCTGGCAGTTCGGTGGCTACATGATGATTATCTATATCGCAGGACTTGGAAATATTTCACGAGACTACTACGAAGCAGCCAGTATCGATGGCGCATCCCCCATGAGAACATTCCGGTCGATAACCGTCCCCATGCTTATGCCATCTTTCACTGTGGTGTTCTTCCTCACTCTGAGCAACTCGTTCAAACTGCTCGACCAGAACGTCGCATTGACCGATGGAGAGTTCAATACCAGATTGCTTGCCATGCAGATACTGAGAACGGTAAGGGACACGACGCCTCCAGATTACGGGAAAGCGCAGGCTCAGGCAGTGATATTCTTCCTGCTCGTTGCAGTGATCACCCTCACGCAGGTGTATGTTACGAAAAAGCGTGAATTGGAGCTGTGATATGACACCATACCAAGGACGAGACATTTCAGTTGCAGGAGATATCAACTATTTCCGCAGAAAACGGATACAGCAAGGATTGGTCTATGTGGTTCTGATCATCATCACACTCTACACCCTAGCCCCTTTGTGGTTCCTGTTCACCAATTCATTCAAAGGACAAGCCGAGATCATACGCGATCCGTTGGGGCCGCCTACTTCGTACTCATTCGAGTATATCAAGAATGCGATCGAACAGATTCACTTCTTTCGATCTCTTGCGATCACGTTTTTCATAACCTTCTTCTCCGTGGCGCTCATAGTGCTCATATCTTCCGTTGGAGCATGGATTCTGGTGAGAAATAAGACCAAATGGTCTCAAGTCATATTCATGGCATTTGTTGCAGCCATGTTGATACCTTTTCAGGCTATCATGTACCCGTTGATTCAATTCTTCGACACGCTCGGACTGAAAAATGTCTATGGTCTCGTTTTCATGTACGGAGGCTTTGGGCTAAGCATGTCGGTCTTTCTCTACCATGGTTTCGTGAAGGGGGTGCCGAAAGGGATCGAGGAGGCTGGAATCATCGATGGGTGCAATATCATTCAGCTTTTCTCGCATATTGTGCTTCCGCTGCTCTCATCGATTACCGTGACGGTCATTGTACTGAACTCCATGTGGATCTGGAACGACTACCTCCTTCCGTTCCTCGTAATCGGCAACTCCACGACAAAGACTCTCGTGTTGGAACTCTACTTCGCACGAATTCTTGCAGGTCAATTCGGCAATCCATGGGAGTTGATTTTTCCTTCGGTCCTTGTAACTATTGTCCCTATTGTCATAATCTTCCTATTCCTGCAAAAATACATTGTTAAAGGGATAACTGAAGGAGCCATCAAATCGTAGTGGACCGTATGAGCAGCAAACCTGGATCTGAACAGCAGAAAGGATTTCTCAACAGACTCGCAGACAATAGAGACGAGTTGCGTTCTTTGTATGCCTCGCTGTACGGAGACGAATCGTTTGCCCGACTAGAGGAGATGCTCAAACTGAAATGGTCTGCACGACCCGATACCATGATTAATCTCGATCAACAAAGATTAGAGAATCCTCACTGGTACCAGATGTCGCATATGGTCGGTATGATGCTCTATGTGGATAATTTCTCCGAAACATTCGCGAGCATGCCTGCAAGAATCGATTATCTTGAGGAGCTGGGAGTCACCTATCTCCATATCATGCCAGTCTTCACCATGCCTGACACACTCAATGACGGTGGATATGCTGTAAGCGATTTTACATCGATCGATGAACGATTCGGAACCGATGAGGAGTTCGACCGTTTCACCGAAGCGTGTCATGCACGTGGTATCAGCATCTGCCTCGACTTTGTACTGAATCACACTTCGGATGAACATGCTTGGGCTGTTGCCGCTCGGGATGGTGATCCTACCTACCTTTCACGATATTTCATCTTCAAAGATAGAAGCATGCCCGATGCATATGAAAAGACGGTGAATGAGGTTTTCCCGGTACTTGCTCCGGGCAACTTCACCTACAATGCCCATATGGAGAGCTGGGTTCTCACAACATTCAACCACTACCAGTGGGACTTGAACTACCGAAACCCCGATGTCTTTATCGAAATGGCGTCTGCCCTGCTGCACATGTCAAACAGAGGCGTCGACGTCTTCAGATTCGACGCCATCCCCTATATCTGGAAAGAGTGGGGAACGAGCAGCAGGAACCTCCCCCAGGTGCACACCATTCTACGTATGTTCCGATTGATTCTCGAGATCGTAGCGCCAGGGTCGATCATCAAAGGTGAAGTCGTTATGGCACCACAGGAGGTGGCCCCCTACTTCGGTACTGAGCAATCTCCCGAGTGCCATCTTTTGTACAATGTAACGCTTATGGTGGAGCTCTGGAACAGTCTGGCAACAAGGGACACGAGAATGCTTGCATCGCTCGTCGAGGGAATTCCCGATAACATTCCCAGTGGGGCCTGTTGGGTGAATTATGCCCGATGCCACGACGATATTGGATGGGGCTTCAATGAGGAGAAAGCGAGAGAGCTGGGATTCGATCCATTCCAACACAAGCGTTTTCTCATCAACTTCTATCTTGGCAGCTATCCTGGAAGCTTTAGCAGAGGTGAGCTGTACGAGTCCGATCCCAAGACGCTCGATGCACGAAACTGTGGCACTTGTGCTTCACTCTGTGGACTTGAGAAAGGCCTGACTGAACGCGATGAGTATCAACAGGAACTTGCCATGAAACGGATCGTGCTGCTTCATACCTTCTGCATGGCAACAAACGGCATTCCTGTCTTGTACAGCGGAGATGAGATCGGTCAGCTTAATGACTACTCCTATATCTATGATATGCATAAGGCTCGCGACAGTAGATATCTGCATAGGCAACCATTCGACTGGGCGGCAGCGAGTAGAAGGGGCGATCTCAGCATTCCCGGATCACAGGTCTTCAGAAGAATACACCGGTATATCAATATTCGGAAAGGACAACGAGCAATGGGCTCAGAGCACCGACTTTCATCGGTGGTAACCGACGACAAGGGGGTAATCTGTATACTCTCATCTCCTCGAAAGACCTCCGAGAACGATGATGTGCTCGTTGTTTTGGCCAATTTTACCGAATTTCAAAAATCCGTGCGAATCGATACGAAGAGCAGCGCGATACTACGCGAACACTCCTGGACAGACCTTGCTCAGGGAAAATTCGTCAAGCTCGTAGGAGACCCCGTTATTCTGGGCCCTTACGAGATATTGCTACTGACAAGGAGCACCTGAGATGGACGAACACAGGAAAAACGGAAAGCGGGTAACCATTAAGGATATTGCAAGGATCACCGGATATAGCAAGACTGCGGTCTCGTTCGCATTCAATGACCCCTCAAGGATATCAAAACAGGCTTGTGAAACGATCCATGCAGCTGCTGAGAAACTCGGATACTACCCGGATCCACTTGCGAGGAGATTCTCTTTACAGCGGCATGAGAGTATCGGATTCCTCCTTCCTCAACATATCCATTATTCGTTCCAAAATCCCTATATCATGCAGGTCGTTGAGGGAATCGGATCGGTATGCCAGAAGTACGGGAACACCCTCACGCTGATTCCTCCGCTCAATGAGAGTGTGCTCGATGCAGTTCGACATGCGGCAGTCGATGGCTTGATCACACAAGGCATGAGTGTCGATATGGAGATCGTCGATTCCATCAGGGGCCGGAACATCCCGTTTGTCACAGTGGATGGAGTCCCTTCTCGAGATATGCCATCAGTCAATATCGACGACAGGAGCGCCGCTAAGGATATCATGAGTCTGGTACTCGCGCAGGGACATCGTGAGATTGTGATTATCGGATTAGCAGACGTCTCATATGAGAAACACGCACCAGACAGTATACAGAAAGCGAGGCTCGCCGGGTACCAGGACGCAATGAAACCCTACGGGCTGTCACTCGATATGCCTTCGGTGAATATCTATACATCTGAATGTACCCTGATCGAAGGGAGACTCATGGCGACCAAGATTCTTGAATCGAAACAACGACCAACCTGTGTAGTGTGCATGAGTGATATAGTCGCCATAGGATGTTTGCTCCAATTTTCAGATCAGGGAGTCACGGTCCCCGATGATATTTCTGTGATCGGATTCGACAATATCGTCGAATCGTCGTACATGGTCCCTCCATTGACCACCATCGGACAACCTGCTTCCGAAAAGGGGCGAAAGGCTGCAGAGATGCTCTTCGCTCTCATTCGGGGAGAACCTGTAACCGATCATCATGTCGTCATACCCTATCGGGTATTGGAGCGGGAGTCCCTCGGACCTGCCGTTGGAAGAGTATGAATGTTCAACAGGACCGGCATGCCGGTGTGCTCGTCCATATCAGCAGCCTCCCCGGCCCCCATGGAATTGGTGATCTTGGCAAGGAAGCTCGCTCAATGGCTGAGACGATACGCGCTGCTGGATTCGACTACTGGCAGATCCTCCCCCTCGGTCCTACCGGATATGGGAATAGTCCATATGCTGCTCGATCTACATTTGCTGGAAACGAGTTGTTCATAGACCTTCGCACACTCGTCGAATGGGATCTGTTAACCAGTGAAGAGATTGCCTCGATCAGTGAATCGGCCGTCGATCGAGTCGATTATTCAGCTGTATACGCCAACAAGATGCCACTACTCAAAGTAGCCGCCGAACGGTGTCTCACACTTGGAGAGGATTTTGCTCTCGCCAGCGATTTCAAGACATTCTGCGATGATGAAGCGTATTGGCTCGCCGATTATGCCCTGTTCATGTGCCTGTATGAGCTGTATCAGGATGCACGGTGGTTCTCCCACTGGCCTCAGGAATTCGCTGACCGCGACTCTAGTGCACTGGATGCATTGAGAGAGCGCCATAGGCTCGAAATAGCACAATGGTATGTCCTGCAATTCTTCTTTCATGTACAGTGGATGAACTTACGAGCTCATGTGAATGCTCTGGGATTGCACATCATAGGGGATCTGCCGATCTTCGTTGCTGCCGATAGTGTAGACACCTGGAGTAACAGAGATTTGTTCAAGACCGATTCTCAGGGAAGTTTCTCTGCTGTCTCAGGCGTTCCACCCGATTTCTTCAGCAGTACAGGTCAATTATGGGGAAATCCGGTCTACGATTGGGATACACGGAAAGAGGCACTGTACGAGTGGTGGATTCGACGGTTTTCACGTACACTACAATGTGTCGATATTGTACGTGTCGATCATTTTCGTGGATTTGACGCCTATTGGGAGATTCCCGCGGGGAGTACCACGGCAGAATCGGGAAGATGGGTGGATGTTCCCGGCAAAGATCTGTTTGCAACCATTCGCACCCACCTCGGAACGATTCCCATCATAGCAGAAGACCTTGGTGTGGTAACTCCCAGTGTTGAAGAGTTGCGTGATTCCAATGGTTTTCCAGGGATGAAACTCTACCAATACGGGTTCACCTTCGATGACTTTGGTCGTTTGAACGGTCTCGATGAGTTTCTTCCCCACAACTACCCCTATCAATGCGTAGCGTATACGGGAACTCACGACAACGACACTACACTCGGCTGGTTTTTATCGATCCCCTCCTCCCTGCAATACATAGTCTGTAGATATCTTGCCTGTAGTGCAGATACCGTTGTCGAGTCGATGATTCGAACTCTGATAGCCTCTCACGCACGAACGGTAATTATCCCACTTCAAGATATTCTCAATTTGGATAGTTCGGCTCGCATGAATACGCCATCTACCTGCGGGAATCATAATTGGAGTTGGCGTGTCTCACCGTCTCTCATGCAAAAGTTTCCTGCTGATTCACTCAGTGAGCTGTTACACCTATACGGACGTAGCGCAAACCGAACATATGCGCAAGAACATATATTGACAGAATGAGAGGGAGTTACTATGCTCTATATATGAACATACAATCATATATGAATGTTATGGAGAGCATATGGCAACTGAGCATATATATAGAATAGATGGTGTTGATTGTGCCGTCTGTGCAGCACGAATCGAAGATGCCATACAGACTATAGATGGTGTGGAATCGAGTGAGATCGACTTGGTACAGAACAGGTTGCGCGTACGTACGCACAAGCAGGCTGATGATGCAACATTCAACGAGTCCATCATATCGACGGTAAGAAAAGAGGAACCGGGATCGCAGATCTCCCATATCAATGAAGCAGTACCAGGCAAACGATCCTTCAATATCGTGGAACCACTGCGAGTTGTTACTGCAATCATCATAACCGTATTGGCCCATAGTGCTTCGCACCCGTCTCTCGCTCTACTCCTTTTCATAACAGGATACGCGACCGTTGGGATCGATATCGTGTGGAAGGCACTTCGAAACCTCGTGAAGGGTTCTGTGTTCGATGAAAACTTTCTCATGACCATTGCAACGATTGGAGCCTTCGCCATCGGAGAATATGCTGAAGCGGTGGCAGTGATGGCATTCTATCAGGTTGGTGAGTATGTGCAAGGTCTTGCTGTCGAGAAATCGAGAAACTCCATTGCCAAGCTCATGGATATCAAGCCGGTATCGGCCACCGTTGTACGAAACGAGCGTGAGATCAAGGTGTCTCCTGAGGAGATAGCCATAGACGATATCCTGTTAATCAGACCAGGAGAGAAGATTCCAGTCGATGCACAAGTAATCTCGGGAAACTCGACACTCGATACGAGAGCATTGACGGGAGAGTCGATGCCATGGGAAGTCGGTCCAGAAACAGGGATTCTCAGTGGCTCGGTGAACGGATCCGGCGTGTTGTACGCCAAAGCGGTGAAACGGTATGAGGATTCCACTGTTGCCACTATCCTTGATCTAGTAGAGGCTTCAAGTCGAAGAAAGGCGAAAACCGAGCGTTTCATAACCCGTTTTGCTCGATATTATACCCCGGCTGTAGTTGGTATCGCTGTACTTCTGGCACTGATCCCTCCGCTGGTTACAAATGGGGCATTCTCAGTCTGGCTCTATAGAGCTCTGGTATTTCTCGTGATCTCCTGCCCTTGTGCCCTAGTGATATCGGTACCGGTCGGTTTCTTCGGGGGAATCGGCGGTCTTGCACGTATGGGTATTCTTGTTAAAGGGGGCAATTATGTCCAGACTCTTGCGAAGACCAGTCATGTCGTGTTTGACAAGACAGGAACTATCACGTCGGGCACCTTTGGAGTACAACAGGTGCACCTCTCGCGCGAGTACGATAACGATGAAGCGGAGTTGATTACCCTTGCTGCGAGTATCGAGGCAAAATCGAACCACCCTATCGCCAAAGCAATCACTGCCTATGCCCTGAGTCATGGCTACACTTTGAGAGAAGCACACGCCATCGGTGAAGTCCCCGGAAAAGGGATGTATGGTCAAGTCGATGGAATCTCGATCGTCATCGGTACCGATCGCCATATGGAAGAACAAGCCTACACGGTTCCTCGAGATCTTCAGTCCAGAAACGGAGGGTCCATTCTTGTCTCGATAGATGGTGTCGTGGCGGGGAGAATCGTGATCACCGATTCGATCAGAGACGAGGCGAAAGTAGCGATTGCAGACCTGAAAAACCTCGGAGTCAGCTATATCGGACTTCTCAGCGGAGACAGGCAGAACGTCGTGGATCGGACAGTTGAACAAATCGGAGTAGATCAAGGATTCGGTGATCTACTTCCTCACCAGAAGGTTGAACACATTGAACGACTCATAGAAAAGAAGGGCTCTCGGGGGACGTTACTCTTTGTAGGTGATGGAATCAATGATGCGCCGGTGCTGGCAAGAGCAGACATTGGTGTCTCCATGGGCTCGATCGGCTCCGATGCAGCAGTGGAAGCTTCCGACATGGTCGTCATGACCGATAATCTGCAGAGAATCCCCGATGGTATACGTCATGCTCGGAGGACTGTCACCATTATTACACAGAACATCGTTCTCGCGCTCGGCGTGAAGTTCGTTGTCATGCTTCTTGGCACAGTGGGCATCGCCACCATGTGGCTGGCAGTATTCGCCGATACGGGAGTTGCGCTTCTTGCAATACTGAACTCATTGCGTGCACTTAGATACCGTTCATGACTGACAGTAGTCGACTCTCTTTATACGATACTCCATTTATGTTATGATTTGACGTGTAAACTCTCGAAACAAAGGAACAACTTCATATGGATGACACGTTAATTCGTAACATAGGAATCATGGCACATATCGATGCCGGAAAGACAACCACCACAGAAAGGATTCTCTTCTACACCGGAGAGAATCACAGAATCGGAGAGGTGGATGACGGCGAAGCATCCATGGATTTCATGGAACAGGAACAGAATCGAGGGATTACTATCAGCTCGGCGGCAACCACATGCTACTGGAAGGAACACAAGATCAATATCATAGATACTCCGGGACATGTCGACTTTACTGCTGAGGTGGAGCGTTCGCTCCGTGTTCTCGATGGTGCTGTCACGGTCCTGTGTGGTGTCAGTGGAGTTGAGCCCC
The DNA here is from genome assembly GCA_964473245.1 of uncultured Spirochaetaceae bacterium. GTDB lineage: Bacteria > Spirochaetota > Spirochaetia > Sphaerochaetales > Sphaerochaetaceae > CAYZJV01. Next base: position 59,004 of record CAYYOL010000005.1, on the reverse strand, counting down.
AGACAGAAACCGTATGGAGACAGGCAGATCATTATCGTGTTCCACGAATCATATTCGTGAATAAAATGGATCGACTTGGAGCCAATTTCTTCGATGTCGTTACCGATGTTGAAAAAAAGTTCGCTAAAACTCCTGTTCCTCTCTATCTCCCGATAGGGGCCGAATCTGCATTCAATGGAATTATTGACGTTATTGAGAATCGAAGAATCGATTTTGAAGTGACCAGCTACGGTAGCACTATGCATTTCTCGGAACTGTCCGGAGAACTGCAGGAACTTCGTGATACGTGGTACGAACGCCTTGTAGATGCTGTAGCTTCGCACTCGGACGAAATCACTGAACTCTATTTCTCCGGAGAGAAGATTCCCCGTGAACTGATCATACAGACTCTCAGGAAGGCAACTATTTCCCGTGACCTTGTTCCGGTGTTCGTTGGAGCCTCTTTGAAGAACATCGGGGTGCAACCGCTTCTCGATGGAATCGTTGAACTACTCCCCTCACCTCTCGATATTCCGCCAATGAAAGGAATTTCAGTAAAACATGAGAAAGAGGTTCAGGTTATTCATGATCCGGCAGCACAACCTCTCGCTTTGATCTTTAAGATCCAATTTGACCGGGAGGCAGGTCCGCTGTGTTTCATTCGGGTCTACTCCGGTGTGATCAAGAAAGGGACGGCAATTCTCAACATAACCAAGAAAAAGCGTGAACGGGTAAATAGATTACTTCGAATGCATGCGAACAGACCCGAGACGGTTGACCAGCTCGCTGCAGGGGATATCGGTGTGGTCATAGGGTTTAAAAACGCTCAGACGGGTGATACGATCGGAAGCGAGGGGGCTCAGATTCTCCTTGAGAACATGGTCTTCCCAGAACCGGTCATTTCGGTTGCTATCGAACCGAAGACGATGAGCGATCAGGACAAGCTCAAAGCATCTCTTCAGATCCTTTCACAAGAAGATCCCACATTCACCTGGAAAGAGAATGTAGACACAGGTCAGCTGGTCATATCTGGTATGGGAGAGCTACATCTCGATGTGCTTGTCACTCGGCTCACAAAGGAGATGAAGGTCGATGCTCGCGTAGGAAACCCACAAGTCACCTACAGAGAATCCATACTGCATACCACTACCAAGACAGAGGTCTACTCCAAACTGCTAGCAGGTAAAGAGCATGAAGCTTCGGTCACCCTTACACTGAAACCGCTATCGACAGGAAGTGGTGTCAAGTTTACGAGTAAGGTTCCGCACAAGAGTCTTCCAGACGAATATCTTGCTGCGATCAAACGTGGTGTGGACAACTCCATTCACTCAGGTATCCGTTTCGGATATGAGGTGGTCGATGTTGAAGCTATTCTCGAATCTGTCTCCTATTCCGATCTTACGGCGAGCACATTTGCATTCGAAGCTGCATCGGCACTCTGTTTCGAGGCCGCAGGACGAGATGCAGAGCCTGTGCTTCTTGAACCGGTAATGCGTGTAGATGTCGTAGTACCTTCTCAGTATGTAGGAGAGGTCATGGGAAGTCTCACAGCTCGAGGTGGTATAATCAACAGCATGGAGAGCAGAGCAACAGCTGACCATATTATAGCAAAAGCTCCACTTTCACAGCTTTTCGGCTACTCCACCGCACTCAGAAGCTCTACACAAGGACGTGGTACATTCACGATGGAATTCAGTCACTTCTCCCGGAAATCATAGAATTTGAGCTAAATTTGGCACAAAAACCATTATTAGTTTGACAGATCCGGAGTATGGATTTACCATGTTCTTTGAGTATCCACCGATATTCGATTTTAGGAGGACATATGAGCGTATCCAGTACTGATTTGAGGAACATTGCCATCGTAGGCCACAACGGTACCGGGAAAACCTCATTATTGGAACAAATTTTGTTTCAAAGTGGTGTGGTTTCCCGGGCCGAGACGATTGATTCGGGTAAGACCACCAGTGACTACACCGAAGAGGAGATATCACGACAGATATCTGTTCACGCTGCAATGGCCAATTGTGTGTTCGAGGGAAAGACTATCACATTTATCGACACTCCAGGAACGGCCGACTTCGTAGGAGAAGTCATCGGTGCATTCCGTGCCTGCGAGTCCGCTATTGTCACCGTAGATGCCCGAGACGGGGCACAGATAGAGACTATCAAACTCTGGAAGCGGTTGAATGATCGAAACAAACCACGAGCGGTCTTTATCAACAAGATAGACAGAGAACGGGCCGATTTCTTTACGGCATTTGCAAACCTGAAAGAGACTCTTCCCGCAACGTATGTTCCCATCACTATTCCCATGGGGAACAGCGAAAATTTCAAAGGGGTAATCAACCTCATCGAGAAGAAGGCATATATAGTAGACAATTCCGGCAAGGAGCAGGTCCAGGACATTCCTGCCGAATTCAATGAACTGGTCGAAGAGTATGATCTCATGCTTATTGAGGCTGCTGCTGAAGGAGCAGACGATCTCATTGAGAAGTATTTCGATGCCGGCACACTTGATGCCGACGAGATCAGAAGAGGACTCAGAGAGGGATTGAATGAGAATCGTGTGGTTCCTGTGTTCGCCGGAAGCTCTTTGCAAGGCTCTGGCATAAACAGTCTGCTCACATTTATCAAGAACAACTTCCCTTCTCCTCTAGGGAAGATGGAAGAGATTGTTCAGGACGAAGAAGAGCAAGAGATACCCATTTCCAGCGAAGGTTCTCCTGCAGCATTCGTGTTCAAAACCACGATAGATCAGTTCTCTGGAAAGCTCTCGTACATCAAAGTCGTGCGGGGTAAGATCGCAGGCGATACCGATCTGACCAACCCGGATCTCGGAAAAAAAGAGCGTCCTGGCAAGGTGTATCGATTGATCGGAAAGAAACTGAACGAAGTCGATGCGCTTGAGGCCGGTGATATAGGTGTTATTGCTAAAAGCAATATTACCTACACCAATGCTACGCTGGCACAGGGAGATACTTCGTTCCTGTTCCGCCCGCTTCGCTTGCCAAGCCCGATCTTCTCACTGGCAATTCAAGCAGGTGATAAGAAATCTGAAGATAAGATGAACGAGGCTTTGCATAAGATCACAGAAGAGGATCTCACGTTCCAGACCGCTTTCAACGAAGAGACGAAAGAGTCCACAGTGAGCGGAATGGGCGAATTGCATCTGACCATGATCCTTGAAAAGATCAAGGAGAAGCAGAAGGTCACGATCAACACAAAGACTCCAAAAATCGCCTATCGAGAGACCATCACCAAGAAATCGGGTGTTGTCGACTTTGCACACAAGAAACAATCCGGTGGGCATGGTCAGTACGGTAAAGTGCTTATAGAGATTGAACCTCTAGAGCGTGGAGAGTACTACTCGTTCACGAATGCAATCAAAGGTGGCTCGGTCTCCAAAGGCTACATGCCCGGTATTGAGAAAGGACTTCAGGATGCGATGCACGAGGGATTCCTTGCCGGATATCCTCTGGTCGATATTGGTATAACCATTGTCGATGGAAAGGAACACCCGGTCGACTCTTCCGAAATGGCGTTCCGCCTTGCTGCGAAGGGTGCTATGAGAGCAGCCATTGAGAAAGCAGGCCCGGTACTTCTAGAACCGTTCATGAAACTCTCTGTATATATAGAGGACTCGTATCTGGGAGATATCTTGAGTGACCTCAGTGGTAAACGGGGAAGAGTTCTTGGACAGGAGGATATCGGTGGTGGTATCCAAATGGTCAAGGCTGAAGTTCCTCAGGCAGAAATGCTTAATTATGCGATCGATCTCAAGTCCATGACCAGTGGCACCGGTTCGTTTGAAATCGAGTTTGACCATTACGAAATGCTTTCCGGTCGAATAGCCGACGATGTCATAAAGGCTGCGAAGGCTGCTGAAGAGGATTCCGGTAAATAGCACATTGTACACGGTGTACTAGAGAGGCTGGGGCGAACGTCCCAGCCTCGTTGCATTATGTGTCGATGTGAGCGCGTCCTATAGAGTGGACGTCTGCTTTTCCACCCAGACTTCGTTAATCGGATGGTGCTTCTCTATCCCCTTTCGTTCGAAACTTGTGGTAGGCCGCCAGGACCTTGGAGGGGCATATCCACCATGAGGATTGTACAGTGAAGGTGTATGCTGAAACACTGCGAGCATTTGTTCGGCATATGGTTCCCAATCGGTGACACAGTAGATATAGCCCCGATCCTTGAGCTTACTTGCAAGTAGTTGAGCAAACGGTTCCTGAATGAGTCTCCGTTTATGGTGTCTCTTTTTTGGCCATGGATCCGGAAAGAATATGTGGAAACCGGCTACAGATCCATCTTTCACCATGGAATTGAGCACTTCAACCGCATCGAATCGGATCAGGCGTACATGGTTCATCTGTTCGGTACCCACTGTATGCAACAACTTGGTAAAACCGTTAAGAAACACCTCAATACCGATATAGTTGTATTCAGGCATAAGTGAAGCTATTCGGTGGGTGGAGGTTCCCATACCAAAACCGATCTCTATGATCACAGGATGGTCATTGCCGAAGACCGTGTGGAAATTGAGCATGTCGTGAGTTACAGGAATGGTGTACTCGTTGGCATACCGATCGAGTGCCTCCTTTTGATATGTAGCAAGACGGGAACCTCTGAGAACGAAACTCTTCACTGCTCTTCTGCCATCTTCGGTAATGCTATCAACTCTATCTGTATCTATACCCATGTATCGTATCCTCGCCTAAACTAATCGTTGTAATGTCTCTAAAATGAACAGTGACTTATCTTTTAATGAAACGGCATCGGTGCTGAGTGTCAATACATTCATCCTTCGTGGATCGATTCCCACTCTCCCATTTCCGAGTCGTATGAGTTCCATGACTTTGTCTATGGAGATATCCTTTACTTTGGCGAATTCCACAGTGACTTGCCCATTTCTCTCTTTTAGGTGCTGAATATTGAGCTTTCTGCAGATGATCTTCAATTCGGCAATATACAGAAGGTTCGTGACAACCTCGGGTGTTGGGCCGAACCGGTCTTCCATCTCGGCCGTAAGTGACTGTAATTGAACATCGGTGGTGATAGAGGCGATCTTTTTGTATACATCGAACTTGACCGATGGTTCAGAAATATAGGAGTCCGGAATGAAACCGGAGTAGTCGAGTTCCAGAAACACCTCTCGCTGCTCCTCCGAATCCCCCTCTTTCATGAGTTCGGCTATAGCCTCATCCAAAATTCTCAGGTACATGTCGAGTCCAACGGAAGCCAGTTGTCCACTCTGCTCCCTTCCGAGTAGATTCCCGGTTCCTCTGATCTCCATATCCTTCATGGCGATCTTGAATCCACTGCCTAGTTCGGTGTGCTCTGAGATCACCTTCAGTCGCTTCACCGCAATCTCATTGATTGCGGTAAGCGCGGGATAGAAGAGATAGGCATACGCTTCTTGGTCACTTCGCCCTACCCGACCACGCAACTGATAGAGTTGCGACACACCATATCTATCTGCGCGATCGATTATGATCGTGTTTACATTAGGAATATCGATTCCATTTTCAATCAGGGTAGTCGAGACAAGAACCTGGATCCCCTGGTGGATGAACCGTCTCATGACATCTTCAATTGAATTCGGATCCATCTGACCGTGGATGGATTCCACGATAACTTCCGGCAACTCCTTGTGCAGGAGCATGACCACTTCTTCTAGCGTATTGATTCTGTTATGGAGATAGAAGACTTGTCCACCACGACTCAGCTCGAATCTGATAGCAGATACGATCGTCTTGACATCGAACTCTCGAATGACCGTTCTGATCGGTCTCCGCTGTATAGGAGGCGTCGTGAGCAGCGACATATCACGAATCTTCAACAATGACATGTAGAGCGTTCTCGGAATCGGTGTTGCCGAGAGTGCGATCGAATCGATATTCGCCTTTAACTCTTTCACCTTCTCCTTATCTTTTACACCAAACCGTTGTTCTTCATCGATGATCAGCAGCCCTAGTTCACTGAACTGAACATCTTTCTGGAGTATGCGGTGGGTTCCGACGAGTACATCGATCTGTCCCGCTTTCAATTGCTGAAGTATCATCTTCTGTTCTTTCTTCGGGATAATTCGTGAGATTACGGCTGCTCTGACTGGAAACTTCCCTAGCCGTTTCACCAGTGTCTCATAGTGTTGCTCAGCAAGAATCGTCGTTGGAGCAAGAAATGCAACCTGCTTTCCAGCCATCACTGCCTTGAATGCGGCTCTGAGAGCGATTTCAGTCTTTCCGTAGCCCACATCACCACAGATGAGCCTATCCATGACTGTCGGGCTTTCCATGTCACGTTTAATATCTTCTATACAGGTTAGCTGATCCTCAGTCTCCTCAAAGGGAAACGATGCCTCGAACTCCATCTGCCAGTCGGTATCCTTAGGAAACGGATACCCCTTGCTGCTTTTCCTTCTCGCATACAGTTGTATGAGCCTGCCTGCGAGTTCTTCAGCCGATTTTCTTGCACGGGCTTTTTTGGTCTCCCAACCTTGACCACCGAGTTTATCGAGCCGGGGAGCTCCCCCTTCACTTCCTATGTACCGCTGGATCAAGTTAGCCTGTTCAATGGGGACAAAGAGTGTCTCTGTATCGGCATAGAGAATCTTGATATAGTCGCGTTCCTTGCCCGACATGCTGATCCGATCGATCTTCTGAAATTGCCCCACTCCATAGTTCACATGAACAACATAATCTCCCTCGTTGAGATCCACGAAGGAGTCCAAAGGAGATGTCTGTACTTTATGAAGTGCTTTCACTACCTGTTTTCTTCGTCCGAAGATCTCATGATCGCAGATGGCAACCAGTTTCTCCGAAGGAATCGAAAATCCTCCACTGATTTCCAGATCGAGTACCGATAGTTGTGAAAACTGACTCAACATGTTATTCAAGCGGTTCTTCTGGAGTTCAGATCCGGCGTAGAGCGTGACCGAGTACCCATTATCGAAGAGCTGTGCCAAATGTTCCTTCAACATGACAAAGTTGCCGAAGAACGAACGCGGTCCATCCACATCGTACGTATAGGCTTCTTTGCATTGTCCCCTCACCTCGATGAGGACCGATCCGCGATTCTGTCGTTCAAAGAATGTCCGATAATCGAGGAGCACCTGATCTGGTTTGGGCGATTGCCGATCGATAAGGAACGCCTCTCTGAACAGTGCTTTCGCTTCCACTTCAAGAGAATGAAATGACGTTTCGAGTCGCTCCTTGCCAAGAAAGAAGACATAATCGTTCTCGGAGATGTAGGTGTCGATATGTGCTGTCTCGATCTGTTGCTGCTCTTTTAGAATAGTCACTGTTACATGACCGACGGTCTTCACGGTATCCTGATCCATCGGATCGAATAGTGTGATCTTCTCTATTCGATCCCACTCTGCATATATTCTGATCGGATACGTATTGTCGTATGGGAAAAGATCCACCACTTCTCCATGCATGGAGAATTCACCAGGAACCGTTGTACTGGGGGAGCGAAAATATCCACCGGCAGCAAGGATCGATGCAATGCCGGTCGGGTCAAACGTATCGCCCACTCGAAGACGAAGTTCCGAATCCCGTAGAGATTCGATAGCGATCACAGGTGAGACAAATGCACGAATGTGGGTTACCACGATTCGTGATGGGTGCTCTGTTAATGCAGCGAGAGCCCGCAACTGCGTGTACTCGCGATCTGTCCCCTCCCAAGGGCTGTAGAGGCGCTTCCCATTCGAAGGGAGATACACATACGGTGTGCCGGTTGCCTGCAAGTCCTTGCACAATTGCGTTGCGGCAGTCTCTGTCGGACAGAGAGCCCAGGTTCGCCCGTGTATTGAACGAGCATACACCAAGACAGCCTCTGCGAGAGGATACCCCTCGAGGCCTTCCAGATACTGACGTGTGTTGCAATCCCGTTTAAACGCCTTGTACGCGTCGGTGCTTTTGATATAGGATTGCACAAGTGGACCAATATGTTGCTGCATAACCGCACCTACGGTATCACAGAGAGGAAAGGTATTCAATGGATGCATATGATGAACTGGAACAACTGATCATAGATATGGGAGCCTACGCTTGTAAGGCTCAAGGCGATATTTTTAGAGATTACAAGGATGATGGATCGGTACTTACCGCAACCGACACCTATATCAACGAGAGGGTAGCGAGGGGTATTGCACAGCTGTTTCCCGAAGCAGATATCGTGACCGAGGAGTCGTTGCAGCCATTCAGTGGCGAAGCACCGGTAACGTTCATTCTCGATCCGATCGATGGTACCGATGTTTATAGCCAAGGACTTCCCGGATGGTGTATCTCGCTCGGAATTCTCAATGAGAATAGAACATGCGTGGGTGCAATGGTCTATGCCCCGAGATGGGGCCTAAGTAGTGAGGAAGGACTATTCTTACGACAGGATCCAGGAAAGGATCTACTGCTGAACGGGAAACCGTTCAAACCACGACTCACCCATACGAAACTGGAACAGCTCGCCATGGCCAGTCATGCACCAAGACACATCTCGATTAAGAAGTTCGATGGTAAGATCCGATGTTACGGCTCCAATATTCTCCACATGATCTCTCCACTCATTCACCCACATATCCAGGGGGCGATCTCTGTTCCATGCTTTGTCTGGGATATTGCGGGTGCACATGCGCTTTTGGAGCTTCAAGGGATGGTTGTGCAGTATGGTGATGGCTCACCATTCATCTACACAGACAAGCTCCTGCGTGAGAGAGAACCGTTCGAGGGCATTGTATTGTCTGGAACCAAAGAGGCCGTGGAAACGATGAATACCCTATTCATACCAGAATAGGAGGTGTCTACTAGATTGATTCGGGAACTACTTTAGATTCGTGCCACCTGCGAGCAATGTACATGAATGGCGTATCGAGAGCTGAGACTAACCACTTCAATAGATAGGTTGTCACCATGATCTGCCAGAGAATGCTCCAATCGTAGACATTCCAAAAGGCAACCATCGTGAATATGAGTGTATCTATGAGCTGACTCACCATGGTGCTCACATTATTCCTGAACCAGAGTGAACGTGATCCGGGAAACCGCCTCTTCCAATAGGCGAAGGCGTAAATATCGTGTAATTGTGATACAAGATAGGCACTGAGACTTCCCAGCGCAATTCGAGGCATGAGCGAGAATATGGTAACCATACTCTCCTGCACGAAATCGGAAGATGCTGGAACGAAGAGGATAGCCAGATTCATGAGTACAGTCATGATGACCAGTGAGAAGAATCCAATCGCGACTGCCCGTGCTGCGTCTCGTTTCCCATAACATTCGCTGAGAATATCGGTTGCCAGGAAACTCGTTGCATACACAATATTGCCTAAGGTCGCTTCGAGGCCAAAGAGAACGACGGTTTTCGTTACCTGGATATTCGCAATGATCACAGATATGGGAATCCAGATCAGTAACCCAACCTTACCCCACAATCGGAATGCCACCATGATTGCGATGAAATTCACAATCAGCATGACAGCCCAGAACAACTCATTCACTCGGAACCACCTTATCCAACTGTTCTTCCTGGTTTTCTGTGGTACGCAGCACCACGATTGAACGCTCATTGATGTCGAAATGTGCTAGAACCTGATCTAGTAATCCCTCTCGTATCACGGTTATGAGCGTTCCACGGTACGTGTGTAGCAGTTTTTTGTAGGTCTGTGCAAGCCCCTCCTCTTGCAACTCCAGAGGTCCTATTTCATCTATGGTCACATAGTCGTAATGAGCCCTGTGTGAGAGAATTTTCTCCGAAGCCCAATCGAATGCGCCTGGATCGTAGTGAAAGCGTCCAAACGGAATCCAGTCGCTTTTCGAATCCAGTGTCATGAGCACACGGATATCACCACTTCCCTGGTCGCTCAGTATGTATGACCGCTTCTCCTTGTTTGGAAGCGGCATGACCTGAGTGACTCCACCAATCGAAAAACCGAGTGAATCCAATCGAGAACAGAGTGAGAAGAGCATAGTGGTCTTACCGCTGTTTATCGGTCCTGTTATCACGATATGACGTTTTAGGTGCATCATTGTCCTCCCAGAAAACTCTGCAATACTGTGAACGCATCCATCGAGTCTTCTCGCCGAATTACAAACGTCAACTCGTTCATCGTCGAGATGATCTCATTCACATTGATCTCTTCCCACGCCAACTTCCTGACCGCTTCATAGACAATACCGGGAGTAGACATAAAATCGCCACTGAACACCAGTGAGAGAGCAACCAGATCACCCATCCGGTGAAGGACTGCCTCGCCTTCAATCATGGATTCAATCGTCTCAAGGTACTTTTCGCTTACAGAGATGCTTATTTCGTGACTTCCTAAGGTGACATTGAGGAAATCGCCTGAAGATGGACTGACAAGGTGGTACAGCTCTCCTAACTTGGTAATTAGCGTATCGCTGCGCACAAGATTTATATCGTAGATATTGGTCTTCATAACGATCTCGTAGCGTAGATTGTAGCTTTTCTGTTCGGTGTCCTTCCTGCGCAGTTCTTCAGCATAACGGCGAATGGCCATGACTATGGCCGAAGTCTTCACATCCTTACCATGCATCTGTTCCACAGTAGGTCTGATAGATGCTGCATAGTTGCTGTAACTGAGTATCCCCTGTATGAGCATTTCATACAGAAAGGGTGTACGATCGATGATCCTTTTCACTGAATTACTTACGGATTCCATGGCAACCTCATTTCTTATGACGTAGTACTTGTTATTATTATCACGAAAACACTACTTTCTCAACAATTGTGTAACATTATTATCAAATTGGTACAAACAGTCGCAATCGTATCAACGAGAAGATTCTCATTATTTTCAAAAATTGTCTGCCTACTAATTTCCATACAATCAATTTCATGCTATAGTGTAAGTTATCTATTCGCAAGGAGTAATCCACCATGTTATGCCCCCATTGTGGTCATATGGATGATAAAGTATTGGAATCACGACAGAACAGCAGTGGTTCCACCATACGCAGAAGACGAGAGTGTCTATCATGCGGTTATCGATTCACCTCCTATGAGCGAATCGAGGAGAAACCGTTCATGGTGGTCAAGCGGGATGGAAGACGTGAACCGTTCGATATCAAAAAGATCGAGCGGGGTATTCGTATAACCACAGAGAAGAGACATATCAGCCAAGAGACTATCGAGCAGGTTTTACAGGATATAGAGGACGAAGTTGTCTTGAAAGCGGGAACTAGACGTGAAGTAGCGTCGAAGGATATCGGCGAAGCCGCACTCCGGCAACTCTACAAGATCGATACTGTGGCCTATATCCGTTTTGCATCCGTCTACCGTGCTTTCGACAACGTGAAGCAGTTCATTGAAGAGATCGAGCACATCACCCACAAAATGAGTTAGATCAACCGCTAGTATTTGACATCGAACCATTTACCAGTGATAGATTGCTCGATGTGTTCGTTCAGATGATCTGGCTTCAGAATCTCGTTCGCACAATCGAGACAGAAATTGTCGCTCATTCCTGCAATGTAGTCGAAGAGTATGCGATCAATATTGCCATCGTGGCGGAGGTATTGATCTCTCATCTCGGATATGTGAAGACCGAAACCAGCTGCCAGCATATTCTTCTCTTCCAGATATCGTGGTTCATCGAACCCGTAGCTCTCCATGAGACCACTGAGATAGTCGGCAATCAGTCGGAGAAGTCGAGAGAAGTATTTGCTGTAACCGGCAAGCATGGGTGAGAGGTAGATCTGTTCATAGTTGAACTTCTTCATGGCAATCACTGCTTCGAACACCGGTTCAGAGAAACAGATTCCAATATCCGGATCCGAGTTGTCAATGACATCATTGACCAGGGTATCTATGATAGAAGCATTTGTATTACCCAATTGATCAACAACGATTGTTGGAATCGCGTTTGGATCGATGATCTTCAATCTGCAGGCATCCTCGTAGTCTCTACCCAAGTAGGCAATCTGATCGGATACTCGAACCACTGCAGCCTCCCATGTAGCGGGAACCGCATCGACTCTACTTGCGATAGCATGCAGATCTTTCAAGGCGAACACTGGTCGAACAATACGATCGAACCGTTCACCGTTATGACTGGAAATACCATCTCTGACTGCATAGGTGAGATTCAATCCTCTCCCGTTCGACGCGAGAAAATCGACGATTCTCAACGAATTCAGTTCATGTTCGAATGGAGGGAGTCCATACTCCTGCATGAGTGTGGAGATAATCCGTTCCCCTACATGTCCGAACGGAGTGTGGCCGAGATCGTGCCCCATACCGATCGCCCAAGCAAGTTCTGTATCCAGATGCAGTCCACGACAGACAGCCGTTGCAATCGAAGCGACATGAAGCACATGTTCCATACGAGTGCAAATATGATCGTTGCTCGGAGCGAAGAATACTTGGGTCTTATGCTTCAATCTCCTGAATGGAGAACTGTGAATTATTGCTGTGGTATCGCGATAGAATTCGCCTCGAACATCCGATTCCCGCGGTTGCATACGTTGTTCAAGTATCTGTTGTGGCAACTCGTTGATGAATGTCTTTCGTCTGCTCATATCGACCCCCTCTTCGCCTTTTGACTTCCCTATCGGGGACCTACATGGTATCATGTTCACCATGCTCATGCTACTGGTCAGTGTCAGTACTTCTCTCCTCTGTTTCTTATCGGCAGCGGCCTGCCTTCGGTTCATCTTTTCTCGCCAAGGCTGGTTCTGGGTGCTTCCGTTGGTAATCTCACTTGCGTTCTTGGGTATAAGCATCGATCCACTGTTCAAAGTCGCGACAGGCATGATCACCGGTTCCTATCGTGTCGAGATAAGTCCCGACAGAAATGTTAGAGAGATTATCCCGCTCATCATCGTGTTGCTCTGGTATACCATGATCATCACATTCCGGTATGCATTGAAACTGGTCGTTCCTGACAACAGACACATCCTCGATACCATGAAGAATGTGAAGGAGAGCCAGTATATGCAGAAGATCGAGTTGAGAAAGTTCAATAAGGAGGCTAGAAAACAACTGAGACGGCAGATTCGTATCGATGCAGAGCAAGCAGGAACACGGTACCCCCGGAAATGGGTTGCCCTGTTCGATGAATACGTGTGAGGCTCATATGAATATTCTCTACCTCGTAGGACTGAAACATTCTGGAAAGAGCAAACTCGGTCGGTTCGCCTCTGTAGCATTGAGTACGACATACCGGGTTGCCTATACCGATACCGACGATCTCATTCTCAAGGCTATCCGTGGCACTGGTCTTTCCGTGCGGGATTTCTATAAGAACGCAGGGAAGGAAGCCTTTCTCAAGAAGGAATACGAGTCGCTACGTTTATATATCGAAGAGTTGATGCACCATGACTATGAACTGGTGATCATCTCCACCGGTGGTGGCGTGTGTGACAATGATCCGCTCATCTCGCTCATGCAGGAGACCGGGTCACTACTCTACCTCGATGTCTCGGAACACGTACTCTTTGACCGAATCATGAAAAGTGGGGTTCCACCGTTCCTCTCCGAGGCGAACCCAAGAGAGTCATTTCACGATCTATATATGACAAGAAGCGAGCGATATAGGCAGATTTCCGATTATATGGTACGATTATCCGATTACCAAACAGTTGCAGAGAATGGTCAAACACTCACACATGCCATACTCAATCTGTTAGGGAGAGGAACATCATGCCAGGAAACAGTTTTGGAAAAGCTTTAACGATAACCACATTCGGAGAGTCACACGGAGAGGGAATCGGAGTCATAATCGATGGGTTAGAGAGCGGCTTCACCTTGGATATGTCTGAATTACAACGGCAAATGGCCAGAAGAAGACCTGGTGGTAATTCGCTCGGAACTAAAAGACAAGAACCAGACTCGATCGAGATTCTCTCTGGGATATTCGAGGGGAAGACCACGGGAACTCCGGTTTCCATACTCATCCGAAATACCAATCAACGTTCAGGAGACTATACCGACATCTCGCGGATTTTTCGACCGGGTCATGCTGATCATACCTGGCAAGAGAAATTCGGGATACGCGATTGGCGTGGTGGGGGTCGCTCCAGTGGAAGAGAGACAGCAGCTCGGTTGGCAGCTGGGGCTATAGCCATGCAGATTCTTTCCCAGAAAGGGATCGAGATCACCGCATACACCATACAGATCGAACGGGAGATTGCTCATGGGCGAGATCTCTCCTGTATTACTCAGAATCGGGTGAGTTGTCCAGACGCCGAAGCCGCTGGTCGCATGGAAGCCGCTATCGAACGGGCTCGAGATGAAGAGGACAGTGTTGGCGGAGTTGTCGAGTGCCTCGTAACGGGACTTCCTGCGGGCCTTGGTGAACCTGTATTCGATAAGACCGATGCACTGCTTGCCCACGCAATTCTCTCTATAGGTGCCACGAAGGGAATCGAATTCGGCGATGGCTTTTCCGTTGCATCGAAAAGGGGTTCCGAGAACAACGATCAGATGTCATCTCACGGTTTTCTCTCCAATCATGCAGGTGGCATACAGGGGGGGATGACCAATGGTGCCCCGCTCATTTTCAGAACAGTGGTAAAACCGACTGCATCCATTGCAAAGCCACAGAAGACCGTAGATATTGAAGGAAATGAGACGATCATTCGAGTAGAAGGGCGGCACGATCCGTGTATCTGTGTACGAGTCATCCCTGTAATCGAAGCCATGACAGCTATTACACTTCTCTCACTCTGGTATGAACAGTATGGACGATAAACCGCTTATTGTACAAAGCGATCTGAGTATGATGTTGGATGTTCACTCTCCTTCGGCAGAGATGGCACGAAACGATTTGATCGCCTTTGCAGAACTCGTTAAATCTCCCGAGCATGTTCACACCTATGTGATATCTGCTATAAGCCTCTGGAATGCAGCCGCAGCGGGCGTCGGTGTAGAAGAGGTGATCGCACGATTGCACAGGTGGTCTCGATACACAATTCCAGAATCGGTACTGTTTCATGTCAGAGATCTCGGTGGAAGATTCGGCTGTATTCAGCTGCATGAAGTCGAGGACGATGATGAACACTGGTTGCTCACGATTGAGCAGGAACGGTTCACCCAGGAGATCCTGGCAAGAAAACATATCGCGTCCATGCTGATTTCGCACCCGAGAGGCTTCCTTGTTCCACGCTATCAGAGAGGAGAGTTGAAACTACAGCTCATTAAGCTGAATTTGCCAGTCGACGATCGCATTCCCTTGGTAAAGGGGGAGCCGGTACCAACTACATTCAGAGCGGTCTCCACACGAAATGTCCCTTTCGTTCTGCGTGATTACCAGAAGTATGCCGCAGATGCCGTTCTCGGAGATGGAGGACCTGGTACAGGATATGGAACCATCGTTCTACCGTGTGGCTCGGGAAAGACCATTGTGGGAATGGAGATCCTGACTCGGCTATCCACGCGAACGCTCATTCTTACCACGAATGTGGCAGCTGTGCATCAGTGGATTGCCGAAATAGAAGATAAACTCACCATCGATCCAACTCAGATCGGTGAATACTCAGGTGTTCGTAAAGAGGTGAAGCCTATTACGGTATGCACCTATCAAGTACTCACCTGGAGGCCAGACAAGACTGGTGATTTCCCCCATATGAGAATACTACGTGAGGGAAATTGGGGACTGATAATTTACGACGAAGTTCACATGCTCCCAGCACCGGTGTTCAAGGTTACCGCAGAGTTGCAAGCGATTCATCGTGTCGGTCTGACCGCTACGCTGATCAGAGAAGATCACCGAGAGGATGAAGTATTCTCTCTAGTCGGACCAAAACGGTACGATGTACCGTGGAGCGAACTGGAGAGCCAAGGGTGGATAGCCGAGGCGGAGTGCACCGAGATCCGCGTTCCGCTTCCACAAGATCTTGAGATTCCCTATGCGATAGCCAATAAGCGAGAGAAATATCGGATTGCAAGTGAAAATCCGGACAAGATTCCGATTGTGAAGGATCTCATAGAGAATCACCCACAAGATTTCATTCTCGTCATTGGGCAGTATCTGAATCAACTGAAGATACTTGCCAAAGAGTTGCAAGCTCCCCTGATTACCGGAGCCACTGCAAACGCAAAACGAGAAGAGTTGTATTCGGCATTTCGTGAAGGTAAGCAACGGATACTGGTCGTTTCGAAGGTCGCGAATTTTGCAATCGATCTTCCTGATGCATCCGTTGCCATTCAGGTTTCCGGTACATTCGGTTCTCGTCAGGAGGAGGCTCAGCGTTTAGGGAGGATTCTCAGACCCAAGAAGCAGAGTTCTCACTTCTATTCTCTGGTCACGAGATTCTCTTCGGAGGAAGAGTTTTCCGCCAATAGACAGAAATTCCTTACGGAACAGGGGTACACATATCATGTGGAGGTTTGGGACTGATGCAGGAAAATTCGGCTGTAGGTGCTTGGGAACAATCTGTCGCTCTGATTCCAGATTCGGTCTATCTCGATATTGTGAGAAACTTTCTCGGTAAAGTTCCTACACCCTTCCATAAACCTCACCTTACCAAGCAACTCACCGCTCTTTTCACTGGAAAGGAGTTTCAAAATCAACTCGTGTCCAGACTGTCCGATTCGGATGTTCGCATCCTCACTGCGATCCACCTCATAGGGTCCCCTACGCAGGATGAGATCTGCAATCTGTTCACCGGTTTGCTCCCCTTCTCTACGGTATTACAACTTCTGGTGAATCTGGAAGAACGACTGCTCGTGGTACCTCGTGCTGTCAGCTCGGCGGGAAGGTCGGAAATCATGATCAATCCGCTGCTCGAAAGACGGTTGATTGATGAATCGCTCGCTCTCAATGCGATATTCCAAGGCGATTCGGATAGCAGATTTCGTTTCAGCGGGGGAGACAAGAACATCGTTCGAGCCCTTCTGAGTCTCCACATGCACGAGAACCTGGGTAACCAGGAGCGAAGTGAAAAACTACTTGAGTCACGGTACCTCGAATCGATATTCGGTGCTTCGGAGAGATACCCTAGGCAACGAATCATCAACTACAACCGGATGCTCTACCTAGAACATGTGGTCGAAGAACGTGGACGTTCCTCGAAGATTCAACGGAAGGCAGTACAGAAGTTCCTCTCATTGGAACCAGATGTCATTCAACTCATTCTCTGTGTAGATTCCTGGTTGACTCGATTCGGATTCAGTCATGCTCCGCACCGGGTTACCCGGCCACTACTGCAGGCATTCTTTTCGGCTCTCTTTGTGCTGCTAGACTCGATCCCTATCACGAATGAGGCTGAACTCCTTACTGCGCTGAAAATTGTTGCATATAGAAATCAGATCCCTGTTCCTGCCGATGATGAAGTTCTTACCCTACTCTATTCGAGCGGACTCAGTGCTTGTGACCATGACGATCAGAGAGTTGACGAGAGCCAGAAGAGACGATTCAAACCGACAATCGACTCCGATCTTACTATCTCCTTCGGCGGAGATCTAGAGCCTGTTGCTGGCCAGGACTTTCTCTTCTTTCTAGCAAAAGTGAAGAAAATAGATGTCGTCTCAAGCTATGAGATCGATAAATCGACGATTCTTCGTGCTTTCGATATCGGCCTAACAGTTCCAGAAATCATCTCCTACCTTGAAACGCTCACCGGCAGCTCGTTTCCTAGCCTTAAAAGCCTGATCTCCCAGTGGAAAGAGGAGTTTACATCGATCACTATCTATGATGGCATAGTGATAAAGGCAGATGTTCGACAATCGCGTATCATCGAAGCCCTCCCACAACTACAGCCACATGTGATCACCACTATATCTCCGGGAATTTATCTATTCTCCCGTAGTACCGAATCGACATGGCGAGAACTGTTGGCTTCGGCAGGAAATGGGATACTACCCAGCAGTATCGGAGAACATATCAGACCTCGATACTTGGTGGAAAAAGATGTAGTGAGTGGTTCCGGCGATGAGTTGTCTACTCTCCGAGCCTTTCACGAATCGATTCTCCAACTCTCTTCCGACGAGCGCAAGGAACGAGCATCGATTGAATCTCTCGAGAACGTACTCAAGAAGGAGATACAGACCAAGGCAAGAAGTAACTTGGAACGGGAGGAGATGCTCTCCAGGTTAGAACGGAAGCTCATTCTGATCCCTTCTCAGGTTACCGCCATCCAGGGTCCAAGCCAGACATTACAGGCAAGTGGATTCGATCATCAAGGAAAGATCAATCTCTGTAGAAGCGCAGTGCAATCCCCGGTTGATTTGCTCGAGTTACATGTAGTAGACGAAGAAGGTGAGAGTTCGATCATACTTGCAGAAGC
>CAYYOL010000005.1:22573-40674 GCA_964473245.1 uncultured Spirochaetaceae bacterium | reverse complement strand
ACGAGTTCGTATACGATCTGATTCTTGTTGAAGGTATAATCGGGAATCGGATCCTCTTCGATCGCAGGAACCATTCCAACACTCGTAGTCTGAACTACAAGATCGACATGTTCGTAGAGTTTTGCGTGTTCGAGTGTGTCGTATGCCGTCATTGTCTCCTGTGCTAGGTTCTTTGCTCGCTCAAGATTGCGATTGATGATGGTCACCTTGCATCCATGATTTCTCAGTGCCCAGACAACAGAACGAGCCGCTCCACCTGCCCCGATCACAAGGGCACTTTGGATCTCTTTGCTGTCGATGTCCGGTATCAGAGGTTCTACAAAACCATAGTAGTCGGTATTGGTTCCTGACCAGAGATTCTTGGCTCGTACCACAGTATTACAGCTTCCGATCTGTTTCACCTCTCTGGTAATCTTTCCCAGATACGGCAGAACCTGCTGCTTATGAGGGACGGTGACCGAGAAACCCGAAATCTTGAGCATTTCGGCAAGAATGAAGAAGGATCGAACAGAGTCTACAAGAAAGGGGAGGTAAATCGCATTGAAATTGATCCCTCGAAAGCCCGGATTCTGTATTCTCGGGCTGAACGAGTGATTGACCGGATTCCCGATCACTCCATAGATATGGGTACGATCATCGACCTTGTCTGCCTGGTACAACTCTTTCATCTGCTGCACAGAGATCTGCCCCGGAGCAACGGGGGTCTCAGCACAATACGTCCATAGAGATCCCATTCTTTTGTAGAGGATGCGAGATGGCAGTCCGAAATCGCCCATGCCGAGCACGATTTTATCTTCGACATCCTTCAACTCGGTTCGTACTCTAAACAAGGTGATGAGATCGAGAATCGATTGAGGAGTCACCGCAAGCTTAGGGATATCTCCCTTAGCTGATATTTTTGCGATTCGGTGGTAGATATCGTTCGGCATTCCGGAAAAATCGTGCTTGGATCTGATGATCCGTACGCCGGCCTCTCTTGCTTTCTGCTCTGCCATGCTTCGCTTCACATCATCTTCAATGTCCACATAATCGAACTTACCATCGAGACAGGATTCGAGCAGCGCCAGACGAGACCGTTCAGAGCCTATGTACATACCGCCATCGGACTGACGGCGTATAGTGAGAATCACGGGGACATCAACGAGTGAGGGAAATGTAGCTACACGGGATCGGGAGGACTCGTGCAACAGGTCGACACGCAACTCGACTATGTCTACATACTCTTTGTTACGCTCATATTGGGATACACTCGCTTCGATTGTACCACCTGTTAGAACCAGACATATCATCGGAGACCCTCCAACCTTCACATTCCAATACATGACGCCAAGAAGGACTCCTTGCATCCCGATGCGCCGTTATGATACTTTTATCATACTCGTATCTATTCGAATCTGCAACACCTACCGGCAAGGGGAACTCATGGGGACACTGCAAGTACAGAACATCAACCTAGCCTACGGAGATCGGGATCTACTCAATGATGTCTCGTTCACGCTCTCCTCTGGCACCCGTGCGGCGCTTACCGGTGGGAATGGTTCAGGAAAGTCAACTCTGCTCAAGATTGTTAGTGGGTTCATCTCACCCGATTCTGGAACGGTTACCGTATCTCGCGGCATGAGAATATCCTACCTTCCTCAAAGTGACATCGTGCATCGGGGGACTTCACTATCTGCCGAGGCAGAAAAGGGGTATGCACGGTTTCATGCTCTGCTTGAACAAAAACGAGAACTCGAACTCCGGCTATCCGATATTTCGGAGGAGGATCGTCACACTGCCCTGCTCTTGAAGTTGCATGAGATTCAAGAAACATTGAATTCCAGTAGTTATTACCAGCGAGAAGGGACGATCGAGCAGGTTCTGAAAGGGCTCGGATTCTCCCAAGCCGACTTTTCTCGACAATGCGAAGAGTTCAGTGGGGGATGGCAGATGCGAATCGCCCTAGCAAAGGTTCTGATCGAAGATCCTGAAGTGATGCTTCTCGACGAACCGACGAACTATCTCGATATCGAGGCACGTATCTGGTTGAGAAACTACCTGAACCAGTTTCGAGGAGTTGTCATTATCGTATCACATGATCAGGACTTTCTCGATGCCACCGTCTCTGAGGTATACGAATTATTCATCGGCTCTCTTACCCGATACAGCGGCAACTATACATCGTACGTCGAACAGAGAAACAGAGAACTGGAACAACTCGAGAAGGCCTTCAAGAACCAGCAAAAGGAGATCGAAAGGACTGAACGTTTTATTGAACGGTTCAGATACAAAGCGACCAAGGCAAAGCAGGTACAAAGTAGAGAGAAAATGTTGGACAAAGTTGAGATCATCCAGATCCCTCAACACCTCAAACGACTCTCCTTCCGTTTTCCCGACCCTCCTCACAGTGGAAACGACGTTGTCACCATTGAGAATCTCACGAAACGGTATGGGAACCTGACGGTCATCGAAGACTTCTCTCTGGTGGTCAATAAAGGGGACCGGCTTGCTGTCACCGGGAGAAATGGTGCAGGAAAGACCACACTCCTGAGAATCATTGCACAGATCGATCAACAATACTCAGGAACGGTCACACCTGGAGCCGGTGTGAAAATCGGCTATTTTGCGCAGGACAACGATCGTACCCTCTCTGCTCATCTTTCGATCCTAGAGGAGATTGAGAGCATAGCCGATACAGGCGACATTCCGCGCCTTCGTAGCTTGCTCGGGAATTTCCTGTTCAGTGATGATGATATCGACAAAAAGGTATCGGTTCTCAGCGGAGGGGAACGAAGTAGACTCGCACTGCTGAAGATTCTGCTCCACCCTGCCAATGTACTGATTCTCGACGAACCGACGAACCACTTGGACATCAATGCGAAACAAGTGCTGCTCGAAGCGTTGAGACAGTATCAGGGGACGGTCATTTTCGTCTCTCACGATACCCATTTCATAAAGCACATAGCAAATAGAATTCTCTATCTGAGCGAAGACGAGCCAGAGTTGTTCGAAGGTGACTACGAATACTTCTCATGGAAACTCGAACAGAAGGAGGCTATTGAGCAGAGAGTCGATGAGCAACGACTGCAGTCGAGTCCTCAGAAGACGGAGGCTCGAGAGGAGTCTGCCATCGCCTGGAAAGAGATGAACCGTGCAAAGAATCGTTTGAGAAACCTCGTTAAGGATTCTGAACGACTGCTTGAGGAGATCGAAGCGCAAGAGCTTCTATTGACGTCGGTTGTTGAAGCGATGGCGCTTGAGGAGAACTATGCAGACAGCGAAGCGATAACTCAACTGATTGCTAGAAAGGAGTTACTGGAACAGGAGCATGCAGCAATGGAAGAGAGATGGTTTCTCTTGCACGACGAAATAGCTTCGATCGAGGAAGCCTATGGATTATCGTGAGATTTTCGTCTCGAACTTGCCGGAACTTGTTCTAGCATCGCAATCTCCAGCTCGGAGGTCATTGCTCGAATCGCTTGGATGCATTGTACACGTGAAACCCACGTACAGCGACGAATTTCATACAGGGAGTTCTCCGCTTCTTGTCGTACAGGAGTTGGCAGAGAGAAAAATGTCGGCATATCTTACCATGCATCCCCACCCCGAGCTTCCTGTACTCACAGCAGACACTATTGTGAGTTGTGAAGGAAAACTTTTAGGAAAACCAACGACTGAGCGTGATGCTGAGATGCAGATACAGCTCTTAAACGGGAGGACCCACTCGGTTCTCTCCGGTTTCGCTCTCTACAGACCTGGTGATCACCATGGTCCACCTGCCATGATCAGCGGAGCCGATGAGACATTCATCACCTTCCACAGGATAGCTGAATCTGATATAGCCTCATACCTCGCTGGTGGCGATTGGGTCGGTGCTGCAGGGTCGTATCGCATACAAGGTGATGCCAAAGTGTTCATCAAGAACATTTCTGGTGATTATTCTACGGTGGTGGGCTTGCCAATACAGGCGATTTCTGCCATATTATCTTCACCGGTCAGTCTTTGATTGCCCGGAATATCCACCGTTAGGTGAGAAATAGCGAAGGGGACGGAAGCAGAACGCTGTATGCACCTGCTCGCCGTCACAGGAGGAATTGTGTCCGTAGTTACTATGAAAAGCCTGCTTGAATCAGGCGTGCATTTTGGTCACCAGACCAAACGTTGGAATCCTAAGATGGCTCGCTTCATCTTCTCCGAGAGGAATGGGATTCATATCATCGATCTGCAGAAGACGAGCGCTTGTATTGTCGAAGCTTATGAAGCTGTGAGAACCCAAGTCAAACAGGGAAAGACAATCTTGTTCGTTGGAACCAAGAAACAGGCTCAGCAGACAATCGAAAGTGAAGCAAAAAGATGTGGTATGCCGTACATCAACAACCGTTGGCTCGGTGGTATGCTCACCAACTTCACTACCATCAAGAAATCCATCAATCGCCTTAAGAAACTCGAGAAGGAAGAGGTTGATGGCACATTCGAAAGCTACACCAAGAAGGAGATCGCTTTGCACCTTAAAGAGAAGGCAAAGTTAGAGAAGAACCTTGGTGGAATTAAGGAAATGAAAGAGCTCCCCGGAGCGATTTTCATCATAGATACCAAAAAAGAGGCTATTGCAGTTGCCGAAGCAAAGCGATTGGGAATACCCGTTATCGCTGTTGTTGATACGAACTGTGATCCCACCCACATCGATTTTCCAATCCCTGGAAACGATGATGCCATTAGAGCTATCTCTCTCTTTGTCGAGATCATAGCAAACGCTGTGGTCGATGCCGATAAAGAAGTCGGCATAGAGATCATCGAGACTCTCCCCGAACTCGAATCCGATAAAAAGAGCGTGGAAGAGAGTGAAGAGAAAGTCGAAAGTGACGAAGAAGAAGAAGTAGTGTTCGCCACCGACGATGAAGATACCGATTTCACTCAGTTCGAAGTCTCCGAAGAAGACAAGAAGGAGCCAGAAGAAGAGGTCTCGAAAGTCAAAGCTGTCAAGGTCACCGAGGGTGGCATTGAGGTGGATGAAGAAGTTCTCTACGAAGACTAGAATTATCTGATAAGGAGTTTATTGTGGCAATTACTGCTGATTTAGTAAAAAAATTGCGCGACGCTACAGGCGCGGGCATGATGGATTGTAAAAAGGCTTTAGTGAAAGCCGAAGGTGATTTTGCTCAGGCGGAGAAGATTCTCAAAGAGATGGGTCTCGCAGCTGTTGCAAAGCGTGCCGGTCGAGCTACCAACAATGGTAGTGTTTTCACCCTTGTGAAACAGGGCAAGGCTGTTATTCTTGAGATGGTGTGTGAGACCGACTTTGTTGCTCGAAATAAGGACTTCGTTGCACTCGGTAGCGAGTTGTGCGAAGATGTTATTGCTAACGGATATACCGAAATTGTTCCCGAACTCGAGGCAAAAGTGCAGGATCTGATCACTAAGATCAAGGAGAACATGTCGCTCAAGCGTTTTGTTGTCTGGAATCTTAATGAGAACCAGTTGGTTGCAGAATATGTCCATGGAGAAGGCAACCTCGGAGTCATGGTGAAACTTGAAGCAGATAAGAGTGAAGTGCTTTCGCTCGACAATGTGAAGGAGTTCGCATTCGATTGCGCTCTCCACGCTGCTGCATTCACACCTCGCTATCTCACTAGCTCAGCTGTGGATAAAGCGTACGTGAAGGAACAGACCGAGATCTTCACAGCTCAGACTCTTGCACTCGGAAAGCCCGAGAAAGTGGTTCCTGGAATTGTACAGGGCAAGTTGAACAAGCACTTCAGCGAGATTTGCTTTCTTCAGCAGCCATTCGTCAAGGATGATTCCCAGTCCGTCGAAAAGGTGCTTGCAGCCCTTTCCAAGGAAGTTGGAGCAAAATTGGCACTCACCGATTATATCATCTATCGTGTTGGAGTGGATGAATAGTTCGAAATGAAATACCTAGCCGCTCGGAATGTTCTTCTGAGCGGCTGATTTTTGGAGGTGCTGTATGCATGCTGTCCTTGAGACATGTGAATCGAAAATGAAGAAGAGCGTTGCTGCTCTTAGCAATGAATTTAGTGCACTGAGAACTGGACGTGCCACCGCGGCTCTATTCGACAAGATCAAAGTCGATTATTACGGACAGGAGACACCGCTATCGCAGGTTGCTTCTATCTCTATTCCGGAAGCTCGTCTGGTCGTTATTCAGCCATGGGACAAGTCCCTGCTTACTCCGATCGAGCGAGCAATTCTGAAGTCGGAACTCTCACTTAATCCGAACAACGATGGAAAACTCCTACGCATCAACTTCCCTCCTCTCACCGAGGATAGAAGAAAAGAACTGGCAAAGAGTGCTAAGGCAATTGCTGAGCAGAGCAAAGTTGCCATCAGAAATGTCAGGAGAGAAGCGATCGATGAGATCAAGAAGCTCCAGAAATCTGGCGATATTTCCGAGGATGAACAGAAGGATCTCGAAACCAAGACCCAGAACTTGACTGACTCCTACATTGCACAGATCACCGATCTAGCTGCAGAGAAGGAGAAAGAGATATTGGAAATCTGATTGTGGGATTTGGGAGCAGAAAACCAAAAGAGTTGGAGAAAGATGCTCACTACCCCATCCATGTCGGCATCATTATGGATGGAAACGGGAGGTGGGCCACAAAGCGTGGCCTTCCTCGTACTGCCGGTCACTATGAGGGAGTCAAAGCAGCCAAGCGAATCACTACAGAAGCTGCACGGCTGGGAATCTCGTATCTGACCTATTATGTCTTCTCCACAGAAAACTGGCGTAGGCCTGAAAGTGAAGTCAAGTACCTCATGAACTTACTTGCTACCCGTCTCTACAGCGAGCTCGATTTCTACAAGAGAGTCGGTGCTCGTGTACTTATTCGAGGCGATGTAAGCAAACTCAATGAGGAAGCACAGGAAGCGGTCAGAGCGACCGAAGAGGCTACAGCATCTTTTGATCGACTCACTGTCTGTCTTGCCATAAATCATGGTGGACATGACGAAATAGTGAGATCTGTGAATCGATGGCTTGCTCATGAGCACACCCCTGGTGAGATAACTCAACAGGATATCAGAGACAATCTGGACCTCTCATTCGTGCCTCCGGTGGATCTGATCATCCGTAGCGGAGGAGAAAAGCGCCTAAGCAACTTTATGTTGTGGGATGCCGCCTATGCCGAGTTTGCCTTCTATGATACACTCTGGCCAGACTGGGGTGCGAAAGAATTGAAATCAGCATGCGACGATTTTGCGCACCGAGCAAGACGGTTCGGAGGCGTCGACACATGAGTAGCTTGGCAAAAAGAGTAATCCTCACATTCACCAGTGTTCCTGCACTATTCAGCCTCATCTATTTTTTCCCACAGCAACACCATCTCGGGTTTGCCATACTGACTGTTCTTGCAGTATTCGTTGGTAGTTATGAGATTAAGGGCCTACTTTTCACAGGTGAAGATAAACCGCTAGTTCCCTTCTGGATTCCCATGCTTTTCCCTGTATTTCAGTACATTGAACTCGTATGGTTTCCAAGGAGACCTTTGTTCTATCTTGTGCTGGTGATTTTCTTCTCCTTTGTCTTTATGAAAGAGGTGTTCAATGGAGAAAAAGATCGATTCTCTGGAACGATCGACCGAATTTCCCGATCCCTCTTTCTACTTATCTATCCAGGGTTCTTCTCAATTTTCCTGATCCGACTCCTCATGTTCGAGCATGCGACATTCCTGCTACTCATGCTCTTTCTGCTCGTGTTTGGAAATGATACTTTCGCCTATATATTCGGCATGTGGCTGGGCAAGGGGAACCGGAACATTGTCGCGGTAAGTCCGAATAAGAGTATGGCCGGATTCATCGGTGGCATAGCCTGTACCATTGCAATCAGCGTAGGCTGGTCTGCAGCAATTCCTGTAATGAGAGACATCTTTACACTCCCAGAATCGATCCTTGTAGGATTCGTCATAGCCTTGACGAGTAATATCGGAGATTTGATCGAGTCTGCCCTTAAACGGTGTGCCCAAGTAAAAGATTCAGGGACCATCATCATGGGTCGAGGTGGCCTTATGGATTCCATAGATTCGCTTCTCATGAGTGCACCATTTTTTCTCATACTCATTCAATTGTTTATCTAACAGGAGCTCTCTATGAGACCAAAGAACAGCAAACGTAGACTCATCATTCTTGGTTGCACCGGGAGTATAGGGACCACTGCACTTCAAGCTCTGGACTCGATGAGAGATGCATTTACTATTGTCGGACTCAGTGCCCATTCATCGCTCGATTCGCTTGTAGCAATTGCCGAACAATGGAGTTGCCCGAATGTATGTCTCTCTACAGACGCCTACTCTGAAACTATACCCGAAAAAGTCCGTTTCCGTGGTCACGAAGGCCTTCTTCGCATGATACAAGAGACTGAAGCCGATATGGTACTCAACGGTATAGCAGGTTCCAGTGGTCTTGCTTCTACCTTTGCCGCAATCGAAAGTGGCAAAGATGTAGCGCTTTCGAACAAAGAGAGCATTGTCATGGCTGGCAAGATACTCTTCTCCTATGCTGAACGCCATCATGTTCGCATAATCCCTGTGGATAGCGAACACAGCACGCTCTATTCACTTATCAATGCATATGGGAGAGACTCAGTGCATTCTCTTGTTATCACCGCTTCGGGAGGTCCATTCAGGACACTCCCTATGCAGCAGATGCAAGATATTACTGTAGAACAGGCGCTCGCTCACCCGACATGGAAAATGGGTGCGAAAATCTCCATCGATTCATCGACTCTTGCGAATAAAGGCCTGGAAGTGATAGAAGCGCACTACTTGTTTTCGTTCCCACCCGAGCGAATAGAGGTCGTGGTGCATCCACAAAGTGTCGTTCACTCGCTCATCCGACTTGAGAGCGGTGCCGTGTATGCCCAGCTCACCCCACCCGATATGACCCTTCCCATCATGGCTGCATTAGCTGAGAAGTATGTTCCTCTTCGTGAAATAGTGAGACCACTCGATTTTTCAGAGCTCACACTGGAGTTTCAAGCCCCTGACTTTACGCGCTTTCCTCTGCTCGCATCGGCATTCACGACTATCCAATACGGAGGTGGCTATCCGATCGCTTTCAACGCTGCGAACGAAGTGGCAGTCTCTCACTTCATGCGTCGGTCTCTGAATTATCGGAACATTGCAGAATTGGTCTCTCGGTGTCTTGATCACGACTGGTCTGCCTCGTATGAGAATCTTGCAGAGGTCGTTTCCTTGGATCAAGAAGCGAGAGTCAGAGCTGAAGCGATCGCTCGGGAATTTACTCGATGAGTGGACTACTCTCGTTTGTAATCGGCTTCATGAGTATCGCGCTCATGGTCACCATTCATGAGACGGGACATTTCGTTGTTGCCCGGCTTTCGGGTATTACCGTCGAAGTCTTCGCTATAGGATGGGGAAAACCAATAAAACGATGGAGATCCAAGGGGATCG
The DNA here is from genome assembly GCA_964473245.1 of uncultured Spirochaetaceae bacterium. Taxonomy (GTDB): domain Bacteria; phylum Spirochaetota; class Spirochaetia; order Sphaerochaetales; family Sphaerochaetaceae; genus CAYZJV01. The sequence continues at coordinate 31,267 of CAYYOL010000005.1, read as the reverse complement.
AGTATCGAATAAATATGTTTCCTCTCGGCGGGTACTGTCGCATTAAGGGTGCCGAGGATTTGAGACGGTCGCTCGACTCTGGTAACGATACTGTCACACAAGCTGAACCAGGATCCCTTTTCTCTGTCTCTCCACTTCGACGTATACCTACATTCTTTGCAGGATCTCTGTTCAATCTCATGTTCGCCCTTATCTTATTCATCCCCTTTCTCACACTCGACTCAACAAGATTCGCAGATCCGAACCAGATTGTTATTTCGAGTGATTATCCAAGAGTGTTTGGAACTATCCCTGGTGAGCCTAATCCCGCTTATAAAGCAGGATTACGAACTGGAGATGTTATCTTGGCAGTCCAAGGGGAACCGATATCCCATTTCAATGCATTACAAAGTATTTTAGCTGAACGGCCTGCAGATACAGAGACCACGTTCACATTTTCTCGCAATGACACAGTGCAGGAGGTCGCAGTCATTCCTGCATACGATACCATGCAAAAACGTTCCGTCTTTGGTGTCGCGACCTATATCGAACCTGTGATTGCTACCATTCTTCCCGATTCCATAGAGTCAACAACTCCACTTCAGGAAGGAGACAGAATACTTCGCGTCGGAGATCGGAGAACCGACCATACGGTAGCAGTGATGGATGCTCTACTGAGCTATGAAGCACAAGAAGAGATAACGTTTACCGTACGAAGTTCCGATGGTACAGAACGAGAAATTCGATACACTCCAGAAGTAAATGAACGAGGTAATTCTGTGTTCAATTTCTCCTTTGTTCGTCCAACTGAAGTAGTACCGGGACTCCCCTTCGGCAGAGCCCTAGTTGGAGCAAGCAAAGAGACGTTCAATGCTGTTCGTGACACACTGCAACTGGTCCCTATGCTCTTTTCCGGAACGGGAGAATTGAGAGACTCAGTTGCCGGGCCCCTTCGCATCTCCTATGTCATTGGAGAGATGAGAAATGCTGGAATCAGAGCTGTCCTGCACCTGCTCGCGATGGTGAGCATTTCGTTATCAGTGGTTAATCTGCTTCCGATTCCCGGTCTGGATGGAGGTACGATACTGCTCACTTTGATCGAGGCAGTTCGTGGCAGACCCATAAGTTCGAAGTGGTATGTCCGATACCAGTCGATAGGAGTTGCCTTTCTCATGATACTCGTGTTCTTTGTGATGTCGGGTGATATTCGTTTTTTTCTCTTAGGGGGATGATCGTTCCATTTCAACAAAACGAACCAACTGATTCTGGAATCCCATGGTAATGATACCTGTCTCCCCATTCCTCTGTTTGGCGAGTATAACCTTGGTCTCCTGTACCGGGAACCCCTGAAACATTTGAGGCGGTTGAGAAGAGCCTCCATTTCTTCTCTCTGAATCTGATCCAGAGAGATCGGCAAGTCTATCTCTATGCAACAGAATGACTACATCGGCATCCTGTTCAACAGATCCCGACTCTCGAAGGTTCGCGAGGTTCGGTTCTTTCCCCTCTGCATCTCGAGAGACCTGAGAGAGCGCTACAACAGGAATCTTCAACTCTCTAGCCAGAGTTTTCAGTGATCGGGATATTTCGGCGACCTGCTCGTGTCTCGGAACATTAGGCTTCGACTCTGGATTGATAAGACTGATATAGTCAACAAACAGAATCTTTATATCCCGTTCTCGTTTCATTCGTCGAGCTTGGCTTCTCAAATCGAGCAGTTTGATGTTAGGGGTATCCTGAATATAGAGTTTCCCCTCATAGATTCGACTTGCAGCATCGATTATATTCGCCATATCCTGGTTGCGAAGGATCGCCGATCGAATCCGCTTTGAGTCGACTCTGGATTCTGCGGAAAGAATACGCTCCATGATTGCCATACTGGTCATTTCTGCCGAGAAAAAACCTGTTGGAATCTTGCGGTGTATAGCGATATCGACAGCCATGGAGATTGCGAATGCTGTCTTTCCGACTGATGGTCGAGCCCCGATGACCACAAATTCCGCCGGTTGTAAGCCTCCGGTCATCTCGTCCAATTGAACAAAGCCGGTCTTTATACCATCGGTATTACCGTGCTTCGCTCTATCCATCAGATGATCAACTGTCCGATTCACCAGAATGGAACTCTCTTGGTATTTTTCGGTGAAGGTACCACTACTCGCCTGGAGATCGCTCATCTTCTGTTCAGTATCATCAAGGACAGTGGCAATATCCTGCGATTCATCGAATATCTGTTCCTGTATCTTGCCACTTAGTTCGAGCAGGGCTCTTCTCAAGGCATGAGACCGAACGATATTCGCATAATAGACAGCATTCGATGTCGTAGGGACATCGCTCGTAAGAGATGCAATATAACTCATACCACCGCTGAGATCCAAGAGACTCTTGGATCTCAGGTATTCGGTAATGGTAATAAGGTCGATGGTCTGGGAACTGTGTTCCTGATGGAATGAGAGTATGGCATCGAACAAGACCTGGTGTCCCGGTTTATAGAAATCATCTTTTCTCAGGACTTCGGAAACCTCGCTGAATGCCGAAGCACTCAGCAAGACTGCACCGAGTACGGCGCGTTCAGCATCATCGTTATGAGGAGGAATCCTCCCGGTAGCCATAGTAGATGCCATCTTTCTACACTATTCCTTATCCTCTTCTTCAGTCGATTCGGTATCAGCATCATCCTCTTCGTCGAAGTCATCTTCATCGGCACCTTCTGCTCCGTACTCTTCTTCTTCGACAACAGGTTCTGCAACCTCGGCTGCAGCTCTCTTCTCTGCCTTCTTTTCAGCTCGTTCTGCAGCAGCCTTCTCTGCTTCTGCTTTCTTCAGTGCTGTTTCGCTTACAACTTCAATCTTCACTTGAGCAGATTCACCTTCATAAAGGCGAACCTTTACCGAGTACGAACCAATCATTTTGATCGCGTGTGAAGCGACTTCGATTCTTTTTCTCTCGACTTCTACACCCTCTTTAGCAAGAGCGTCCTGTACCACCGAGTTCGTAACAGATCCGAAGAGCTTTCCGGATTCTCCAGCTGAAACAGCAATGGTAAGTGTCATTTCATCAAGACGATCCTTCAGTGAAGCAGCTGCTTTGCGCTTCTCCTCTTTCCGTTTCTCGATAGCGGCTGCACGACTAGCGAACACCGCCTGATTTGCCTTGTTAAACAGAACTGCTTGCCCCTTTGGAAGCAAAAAGTTACGGGCGTATCCATCTTTAACAACGACTACATCGCCTTCTTCACCGAGATTATGAACATCCTGGTTCAGTATGATTTTCATAGAATGTATCTCCTTATGCAAACTTTCTATAGCCGACCCACGTCTCTGAAACGCCCAATACGGGCAATCCCACCAACGGAATCACATTAACACCTGGTAGCATAACCAGAAGGAAGGCGAGCAAGAAGATTCTCGTGGCTGTCGCCCCAGGGTTCCTCTTTCTGACCAAGAATGCGAGTATCGACATTCCCTGCACCATAAAGAGCAGAGAACTGGATAATGCAACATTCCAGGCGATGCTCTCCACCACCGGCATATCCACCAACAACGTCACCAATACTACTGTCCAAGCTCCTAGAAAAACCCAAACTCCATTCTCAGGAAGTCGCCACCGAGCCATTCTGTCCTGGTACGACCAATCCGCTCTATGAATCAGCAGGTCGCTGATAAAAACGGAAAAGCCAAACTGCCCGATAAAAATCGGGAGGAATCCCAGTCTCAGCAAGGTAACGATTGCAGAGAACAACGTCTCGGCATTCATACCGAGTGGCATGGAATCACCAAACAAAGATGGTGCGAGCACATCAAGTATCTCTCGATACACACTTGCCGCCGCCATAGCCGATTCGGATCCGCCTGCCAGCCATAGTACTAGTGAAAAACCGAATACCGCTGCGAATGAGGAGGATGCAAGTAAACGCACCAAGTTCCCCTTCGACTGCAGTACTATCCATATTCCGGCTCCTGCCAGCAGTGATACCGGCATATAGAAACCGATGATCAATGCTCCGAATACCGAAACATCCTGTAGTATGCCCCCCAGCCCTACCACTTGTGAGCCCACAAGTAAAACTGCTACAACCCCTACGGGAACCAATGCCCATTTAGTGGGATTGAAACGGGGAGCAAAGAACAGCAATGGAACGATGAATAGTGTCGAAGAAGCGGCTATCCTGTACAATACCAGTGAAAGCACGATAGCTAGAGCTCCTGCACGTACCATCGAAATGGTATGCTGTTCCATGACCACCCCGCTTACTTGCGGTCGAATGGCAAGTAGGCCAATACTCGTGCCCGCTTGATTTCTGTGGTCAGAGCACGCTGATGCTTTGCACAGGTACCAGTGATACGGCTCGGAAGAATCTTGCCACGCTCGGTTACATATCTTCTAAGCAGATCTGGGTTCTTGTAATCGGCAACCAGGTTCTGGGTACAGAACTTGCAAACCTTCTTCTTGAAGGGGCCTCTACGTCCACCGAAACGACGATCACGCGAATTGTTCCCTCCGCGTCCATCATTTCCATCACGTGAATTCATTGTATCTTTGTCATCTCGCATGTAATATTTCTCCTATCGTTCGATCAGAATGGGATATCGTCGTCGAATTGTTCCGGCCCAGGGAATCCGTTTGGTGGAGCTGGTGTACGGGGAGCGCTCTTCTGTTCGAATGAGCGTGCACCCTTGTCCTGTCCTCCGCGATGATCGGACGTACCTGAGGAGGATCCACTTCCCGAAGGACCTCCCAGCAACTGTATGTTGTTGGCTACGACCTCAATCCTGCTCCTGCTCTGTCCATCCTGCTCCCATCTATTCTGTCGCAACTCACCTTGGACACACACCTGGCGTCCCTTAGTGAGATATGGATTCAGTACTTCGGCCTGCTTTCCCCAAACCGTGATATCGAAAAAGCTCACCTCTTCTTCCCGCTGATCACCAGACCTCTTCATTCGGTTGACAGCAAGGGAAAATCTTCCAACGGCAGTACCGCTGTTGGTGAATCGCAATTCGCTTTCACGTGTGAGACGGCCGACGAGCACTACGATATTCGTGTCATTCGCCATAATCAATCACTCCGTTTTATGCTTGGTCACTCGCGTGTACGAACAAAAATTTCAGTACGGGTACCATGAGCTTGAAGGTATTGTTGAATCCGTTGATGATCGACGGATCTGCCTTGAGCTCAAAATAGTAGTAGTGGCCTTTTTCTTGTTTACGGATGGGATATGCAAGGTTTCGCACGCCCATGTCTTCTTGCTTGGAAATCTCGACCTGCGCATTGTTGAATTCTGCTAGAATCAGATCAAGACCTTTCGCCGTCTGATCTTCGTTAGAATCGAAGATGACGGTAAACTCGTAATTTCTCATAGTTCCTCCTTACGGACTATATGATCCACTTACTGTGGATAAAGAGGTCAAACTAACCTATCATAAGTATTTCCTACATGTCAAGGAGGCGTGGTTCAACACCACAGATTGTATTCGAGTAGAAAAAACCGCCGGAACGATCCGACGGTTTCGATAAGATTGCAAGAACACACTGTTACTTCTTGTTCTTGTGTCTATTCTTTCTCAGTTTTTTCTTACGCTTGTGCGTAGCAATCTTATGTCTTTTTCTTTTTCTTCCACAAGGCACGATAGAGCTCCTTCATCGATAAGATATCTCGTTCGAAAATGTAATTACCGTGCCATTATGCGCGGATAACAAAATAACGTCAAGAGGGGTTCACCTTCTTGCGATGATACTGCTAGCTCGATACAATGCTCATACTATGCGAGTATTGATTTTCGGCCTTGGAACCCTTGGTGGCGGCTTTGCATCAGCAGGATATTTTCTGGATCGTGACCACGAAGTACGGGTAACAGACATGCGACCAGAGTCTGAATTGGGAAATCCTGTTGAGATCCTCCGTGAGCGAGGAGCTCTTGTTGTGTGTGGAGAACATCGCGAAGAGGACTTCCGTTGGGCAGACCTTGTAGTGAAAAACCCCGCAGTCAGTCCCGACAATCAGTACCTGCAGTACGCTAAACGGATAACCACCGATATTGCCTATCTCCTAGAATCCCCACTCGTTCAGCCTCTCAAGAAAATTGCAGTCACCGGCACCAAAGGTAAGACAACAACCGTAGCTGCTGTAGCACATATTCTTGAGAAACAGGGGCATGAGGCGTTGCAGATGGGGAATATGGGAATAAGTGGTTTCTCTATACTTGCAGAACTGGAACGTAGACTCCATAAGGGAAAGTCTCTCCCTGAATACCTGATCTGCGAATTCTCCAGTTGGCAGATTCGTGATCTCTTCATGACCATGAGAGACCAAAGGCCCGATTTCCACTTGGTTGCACTCACATCGTTGTTTCCGGATCATCTGAACCGGTACGCAGACTATCAAACATACAAAGATGACAAATGGATCTTGTTCGATTCAAGAGAGACCAGAATGATTGTTCCCAAAGTGGTATATAAAGAAGTACTGGATATTTCGAATATCAAACCAAGATTTGTTCGTACCACTGAGAGTTTTTTTGGCGCTGAATCGAGCGATGTAAAAATTCGCACAGCCTGGGCAATTTGTAGAAGTCTTGGACTCGGAATCAAACAGATCTCAGAAGCACTTGTCTCCTTCAGAGGAGTTCCACATAGGCAGGAACAACTGGGTGTGAAGAACCATGTGGTCTATATCAACGACTCTTCGGCTACAATTCCTGAAGCTGTAACATTCTCCTGTAGTAGTTGTCCCTGGGCCTACCATCTCATCTGTGGAGGAACGGACAAGAACCTCAAGCCGGACGGCATGCTCAAGGCGGTGCAAGATGCCTCCAACATATATCTGCTTGAGGGAAGCTTCACCCGAAACAAACTTATACCCCTCCTCCACGACAATGACATCTCCTATCAAGGACCTTTCGATTCGATGCATGAAGCGTTTTACGCTGCCTGCCGGGCAGCAGAGGCCGACACCGACATGCTCCCACATGTTGCTGTCATTCTGTCACCTGGTGCTGCATCGTTCGGTATGTTCAAGCACGAGTTCGATCGGGGCGACCAGTTTAGAAAGTTGTTTGAGGATCTGCAGGAAAGAGAGTGATGCTACTCCTCTCGAGCTACTGAATACTGTTGTGCCATTCGGGCTGGTTGCCGCTTGCGGTGAGAGTTGTATCTGATCTGTTCCAATCGAATATAGAAGAACCGAACGATATGCCGATAGACGAAGTCGACCGAAGGTGACCGGTAACAGACAAATCCTCCGAATGCCCGCTTGAATAGTCGAAGCCCTTCCAGATGAATCCCTCTGTTACCAGGTCCGCTTATGCCGAATAGATCATAGATTCTACACCCGCGTGAACAGGCATCCCGAATCGCATAATCCTGCAACAGATACGATGGAGAACACCCCTCCACGCGAAGTGATGCTCCATATAAGTAGATAGAGACTCCGGAAGAGGCAATGATAAGCGCTCCACCTAGGATTCTTCCACCCTGATAAGCAATATAGAGGTGACTTGAGACTTGAGAAGCATCCAAGGCGAGTAGATGGCGAAGATAAGAAGCTGGACGAGCCACAAAACCGTCTCTTTTGGCAGTCTCTACATAGACGTTATACCAAGCAGTGAACGATTTTTCCGAACCATCCCATGTGCGAATCTCGATCCCGTGAGCTCTTGCCTTACGGATGTTTCTTCTCGCTCGTTCACGGTACCGCATACGAACATGTTCATACCCCTCCGAAAGAAGAATACGGGTAGTACCCTCTGGTTGAACAGACTCCCTGCAGACTCGTATGCTCTTTCCTGTCAATTCCGGCAATTCGATAGTATCGGGCTCTACCCACGGCAGGTCGAACCGTACGAACGCCATCCCCTTGGGCAGCATTTTGCGAAGACTCTTTGCCAATGTACTGATGGTTACAGATGGCTCTTGCGCAAATTCGTGCACCGGTGGAGCAAATGGGATATAGGCGAGCCTGAATCCAAGCAGCAGCCGACGAACGAGTACCATGATCACGACTGAATGCGAATGACCATCGGCACCTTCGGCTGTGAATCGAAAGGCAAACGCCCTCCACCCGGAGGGACGTTTCAAGCTTGCCCAGAAATGGCTCTGGAAAGGATTCATGGTTGGATCCAGCTGATCCAGACCAACTCGCTCTATGGTGGTTTCGGACATCTAATCAGCCCACCTCTCCATTCACATACGTGGTGGCTACCAAAGCCTTCCCTTCCGCTTGTATGGGTTTACCATCGATTTTCACAACTCCATTCTCGGTGTAGAGTCTCAAGGAGAAGAATTGGTCAGCCTTCACTTGACTTCTTGGATTCTCGGGAGCATCAAAACCTTCAGGAAGTAATTCTGTTCCGATCGGATACTGATCAGCAAACAGGACTTCACAGGTCGAATGAGGAACGGCTTCGTCTCGATCACTGGCTGCAAGCAACATCCCTCTGCTCTTCACTCCCCTGAAGTTTGCCGGCTTCAAGTTCTGCACAAGGACGATGTTTTTGCCATGCAGTTGCTCTTCAGTATAGTATGGAACGATGCTGGAGACGATTGTAGTCGGCTCTTCGGCACCGGTATCCACCTGGATAATATAGAGTTTGTCTCCATTGGGATGTCGCTGGACATCGACGATCTTGCTTACTTTCAATGTCACTTTCTGTGCAAAGATCTCTGCAGGTGTTTCCTGTGGTGTTTCCTGTGGTGTTTCCTGTGGTGTTTCCTGTGGTG
>CAYYOL010000005.1:13629-22473 GCA_964473245.1 uncultured Spirochaetaceae bacterium | reverse complement strand
GGTGTTTCCTGTGGTGTTTCCTGTGGTGTTTCCTGTGGTGTTTCCTGTGGTGCTTCCATCTGTTGCTTCTCCTCTTTCCTTGATTCCTGACTGCCTGCATAGCGAATTCGCAGTGTCTCTATACGTTCATCCTCCAATTTGGAGAACAGGTATGTCGGTTTAGCTATTTCCTGTACACCGGTGAAAGTACCCAGATGTTCCCAGCTTGCATGTTCAGATCCGAGAAAGCCCAATAGTGTTCGAGAAGTCTCTGGCATGTACGGTTGAATAAGAATACCAAGATCACGAATCAGGTAGACCAATGTTCTCAGAAGCGAAGCGGCAGATTCCGGTTGTTCGGTCCTCATCTTCCAAGGCTCTCCATCCTGGAAAGCTTTGTTTCCTATCGAGGCAAGGGCGAACACCCTTCTCAATGCCTCTCTCAGTTCGGCATGTTCGAAGAGATTGTCGATCTCTGACTCTTTCTCGATGATCTGTTTCGCGAGGTTACTGTCTATCGAACCTTCTGGTACTTTTCCATCGTAGAACCGGGTGATGAATGTGAGTGTTCTGTTGACCAGATTCGATAGGTTTCCGATCAGTTCTCCATTCACCTTTTCCTGAAAGTCTTTCCAGGTGAATAATACGTCTGACTTCTCCGGTCGATTGTAGTAGAGGTAGAATCTCCACATATCAGCAGGAATGCCGGTCTCCTGTACATCGTTACCAAAGACACCGGTTCCTTTGCTCTTAGAGAATTTTCCACCTTCATAGTTCAAATACTCACTCGAAGACATGTGGTGGAGCATAGTCCATTGCTCTCCGGTCGCAAGAAGCGTTGTCGGAAAGATCACCGTATGAAATGGGATATTGTCTTTCCCGATAAACTGGAACAGCTCGACCTCTTCCGGATTCTGCCACCAGCTTTTCCATGTGTCTGTGTATTCGGCTGTAATCGAGATGTAACCGATCGGTGCATCGAACCAGACATAGAACACCTTGTCTTCATACCCCTCTTTAGGTACGGGTATGCCCCATTTCAAGTCACGCGTAATGGCACGTTCCTTCAAGCCATCCCTGATCCATGAACGAGTAGTCTGAATGGCGTTTCGTGCCCAGAAGCCTTCGACTGATGCTTTGTCCAACCACGATTCAAGAAGCGGGAGCGCTTTGGGGAGATCTATGTACAGATGTCGTGTCCTTCTCAGTACCGGTGTATTGCCACAGACCCCACATACAGGCTCGACGAGTTCGGTTGGATCGAGCAGTGTTCCGCACGAATCGCACTGATCTCCTCTCGCTCCAGTTGATCCACATTTCGGACAAGTTCCTTCAACAAAACGGTCTGCAAGAAATCGTTTGTCGTGCTCACAGTAAAGTTGCTCAATCTCCGAAGGGCGAATATATCCGGCAGCGTCCACTTTCTTGAAGACATCCTGTACGATCTCGGTCTGTTCTGGACTACTAGTTCTCCCAAAATGGTCGAAATCGATCTCAAACCAGCTGTAGATGTCTCGATGAATCACATGGTATCGATCACAGAGTTCACGAGGATCCACACCCTCTTGGAGTGCCCGGGTCTCACTGGCGGTACCATATTCGTCGGTACCGCAGACATACAGTGTTTCGTAACCCTTGGAACGGCAAAAGCGGGCGAAACAGTCTGCGGATAACACCTGAATCAGATTCCCGAGATGGGGAATATTATTTACATAAGGAAGTGCTGAGGTTATCAATCGTTTTTTCATGAAGACCACTATACCCTTGAACACACCTTTTTTCAATAATACATGCGGTTCATTGACGTTGCCTCTCATCTGAGCTACATTGTTGCTATGGCTACATGCCTTGTATGCAAGGAGGAGATGTAATGAATACTACGGGAGCATCGTCCCGAAATCCGTTTCAACTGAGTCCGAAGCTCATCATTGCCGTTGTTGCAGTAGTGATACTGTTCATATTGGTAATGAGTAGCTTCTTTGTAGTTGATCAGACGGAACAATCCGTGGTGTTGCGATTCGGTAAATTCAACCGAATTGTGGGACCAGGGCTACAGACAAAACTTCCTCTGGGAATCGATAGAAACTACAATATTCCTACGAGAGTCGTCCAGACCATGACATTCGGACAGACAACCCCTTCACAGAACTATAGTTCTTCATTCATGTCGAGCCCTTCCGGTTCTTCGGCAGGTGAGTCGATTATGTTGACAGGAGATTTGAACATAGTAGATGTGCAGTGGATCATTCAATACAGGATTGAAGATCCTGCGAAATGGTTGTTCAATGTTCAGGAGCGAGACAAGACTATCAGAGATATCAGTCAGAGTGTAATCAACCAGTTGGTTGGAGACCTCCCTATTCTCGCAATCATGTCGAGCGAAAGAACCGCAATCGAGATTGAATCGCAGGATCGTATGCAAAAAGCATTCGATTCGTACAACTTTGGTGTACGTGTGGTTACTGTCAAGTTGCAGAACATCGTACCCCCTGTTGGTGAGGTACAAGATGCGTTTGAGGATGTCAACAAATCAATTCAGGATATGAACAGACTGATCAACGAAGGAAAAGAGCAATACAACCGTGAAATCCCACGAGCTCAGGGTGAAGCTGCACAGCTCATCCAGGTTGCAGAAGGATATGCTGCCGAACGTGTCAACAATGCACAGGGAGATGTTGCGCGCTTCATTTCCGTACTTGAAGCATACGAATTGAGCAAGGATATCACGGCAAGACGCTTGTATATCGAAGCTATGGAAGAAATTCTTGACCAGGCCGATGCTGGAACGCTTACGCTCATTGATAAGGAGTTGGATAACTTCCTTCCCATCAGTGACCTGAGTTTCAGCCAGGGAGGTGTCAGATGAAAAAACTTATAACTACCCTGGTAATCATTCTTATAGTGCTTGTAGTGTTCGTTCTTCTTGGACCGTTCTTCATTGTTCAGGAAGGAGAAGTTGCTGTCGTCACCCGATTCGGAAGAATCGAGAACACATACATGGACGCTGGTTTGAAGTTCAAGGTGCCGGTTGTGGACAATGTCGTGAAGTATCCCAAGAAGATCATGAGTTGGGACGGCGATGCACAACGTATTCCGACCAAGGAAAATCAGTTCATATGGGTCGATACCACTGCTAGATGGCGCATAACAGATCCTGCCCTGTTTTACCAGTCGGTAAACACCATGCCGAATGCGATTCTCAGATTGAACGATGTCATCGACTCCACCATCAGAACCGTCATAAGTGAGAACTATCTCAATGAAGCGGTCAGGAATTCGAACAAGATCAACATACTGCGCGTAGAAGAGCAAGTTCAGAATGTCGAGAATCTTGAAGATGCCGAACAACTGAGGAATCTCACACGAACCGAGACGCAGCAAGAATCCATTAGTATTGGACGTGAAGGGCTGAGTCAACAGATGCTGACTATGGCAAGCAGATTCACACAAGAGTTTGGCATTGAAGTGATCGACATCGTTATTCGACAGATTCGTTACAGTGACGACCTCACCCAAAGTGTCTATCAGCGCATGATTAAGGAGAGGAATCAGATTGCCGAAGCCTACCGTTCCTACGGTCAAGGTCAGTTGGCAAGATGGGTCGGAAAGACAGACAATGACAAGAGAAGTATCTTGAGTCAGGCATATGCCGAATCGGAACGTATCAAAGGTATTGCCGATGCTCGAGCGACAAAGATCTATGCTGAGGCTTACGAACAGGATACCGAATTCTTCACGCTCTGGAGAACCTTGGAGTCGTACAAGAAGACGATTCCGAACATCAACAAGGTATTCTCGACAGATATGGACTACTTCACCATCTTGTATGGTAAGGATAGTACATACTAGTAGAATAGAACGTGCATTTATATAGCCATCGTCCAGAGCAGATGTTTCGGATGATGGCTTTTTTTATATGAGATGTCTATTGATGAGATAGTATCAAGCGGTCGCTTCGCAGGCGGGGCAATACCCGGTTATGTTAATCTGAACATCTTCGGCACAGAACCCATCTGGAACAGCTATCTGCGGGAATGTATTGGTATGTAAGTCATATACATTTCCACAATCCCTGCACTTGAAATGGATATGATTCGCTGTATTGGCATCGTAACGCATTTCATTTTTCTCGATTGCTATCCGCTTCACCACATTATGGTCACATAGCAGATTCAGGACATTATAGACAGTCGTTCTCGAGATAGAAGACATATGTCTCTTCAGATCTCCATAGATATCATCTGCTGTCGGATGATTCTGGTGTTCTACCAGATAACGATATACGGCTACGCGGTGATTTAGCGGTCTCACCCCGTGTTCAAGAAGCACCTGCTTCTCATCGCCAGGTTTTAAGAAAGGCATTTGTAACATGATCACACTTCTCCTGTCATACAAATGTATGTAAGCCAATTTTTGTAATATGTCAACCTTTCATGAAGGGCTGTCTCTCATATTTTGGAATTGCAACATATTCTTATGTTCTTGTGCATACTTTTTGTATTTTTATTCTGTATTATGTATAATTTATGAAAACATATGCAGTTTAATACTTTATGCTCTTATATAATCTCTCTCTTCTCGCTTTTGCCTGTCTGTAGTATAGTATGTGTTGAGGTATCACAGTGCGAAAAAGAATGAGGACACCGCTGGCAATTTTTTACATCTTCGCAACTCTTTTGATTCCGCTTCTCTTCTGGAGCTGCGTAACCATCGATGAGATTGATCTAACACCACCTGCACAAAAAATCCCCTATCGTGTGCTCACAGGATCGATCTTCTATCCTAACAACCTCTATTTCCCATCGAGAATTCGGTTAGAGATTACACTTACTGCTGAACATGTATCAACCGGAAGAATTGTTCCCGTAGTAAGTCAAACCATCAGAAACCCCCAGCGATTTCCAGTAAATTTCATTTTACGTTATGATCCAAGTGATATTTCTCGAATCTACGAATATTCGATCGTTGTTGAGCTGTTTCGAGAAAACGAAGAGACACCATTTCTTCGGAACCTTCCCTTTCCACTTCCAGAACTTACAGGAGATGACAACATTATTCTCGAATTGCAAGAACTCAGAATCCCATCACAGCTACGATAACGAAAACCTCTCCACCATTTTTGCATAATTATGCATAATACTCTTGATTTCTTTTTATCTTTATGCAATATTCCCAGTAACTTATGAAATATTATGCGTATATGCAAACGAGGTGATACAATGGCAAAAGACAAAGTTATTCTGGCATACAGCGGTGGCCTTGATACATCGGTCATTCTCAAGTGGTTGGCAAATAGAGGCTTCGAAGTGATTGCCTATGTTGCCAACGTAGGACAGGACGAAGACTTCTCCGCTATTGAGAAGAAAGCCTATGCAACAGGGGCATCGAAAGTCTATGTCGAGGATCTACGAGAAGAGCTGGTCACCGATTATATTTTCCGTGCATTGAAAGCAAACGCCATGTATGAAGGAAAATATCTTCTTGGTACTTCCATCGCGAGACCGATCATCGCCAAACGTCATATTGAGATTGCAAAGAAAGAGGAAACCCTCTATGTAGCTCATGGTGCTACTGGTAAAGGAAATGACCAGGTCAGGTTTGAGTTAGCCTACTACGCTCTCATGCCCGAAGTCAAAATCATCGCTCCTTGGAAAGACCCTGAATGGCTGGCAGAATTTGAAGGCAGATCCCATATGATCGCCTATGCGGAAAAGTACGGAATCTCTGTAAAGGCCTCTACCAAAAAGCCGTACAGTGAAGATGAGAATATTCTCCATATAAGCCATGAAGCAGGAATTCTCGAAGATCCTGCACTCCGCTGCCCCGATGAAGTCTTTTCTCACACAGTATCCCCCAAAGATGCACCAGATACCGAAACGGTACTCGCAATCGATTTTGAAGATGGTATTCCTAAACGTGTGACCAATGAAAACGATGGAACCACGATAACAGATCCACTTGAGTTGTTTCTCTATCTGAATAAAATTGGACACGACAATGCTGTCGGTCGAGTGGATATGGTCGAGAACAGATACGTCGGGATTAAGAGCCGTGGTGTGTACGAGACCCCAGGGGGTACTATTCTCTGGTTCGCGCATCGAGACCTTGAGGGGATCTGTATGGACAAAGAGGTCATGCACCTCAGAGACATGCTTATGCCGAAGTATGCAGAACTGATCTACAACGGGTACTGGTTCAGTCCAGAATTCGATTTCCTTTCGGCTGCATTCGATAAGAGTCAGGAACTCATCACCGGAACAGCGAAGATCGTCATCTACAAAGGTAATCTTATCGGAGCTGGAGTCAACAGCCCCTACTCACTCTACAACGAAGCGCTCGGAAGCATGGAAGTGTCAGGTGGATACCAACCAGTCGACTGCAAAGGGTTCATCAATATCAATGGCATTCGGCTACAGGCTCACCACTACTGGCTCAAAGCGAAGGAACTGGACAAAAAGAGCTAGAGAGACTACCCAAGTGTCTCTTCATAGTGTTCGACACCCAGTGAGAGTATTCGGGCGATATGATCGTCGTTGAGACGATAGTGGATATGCCTACCCTCCTTCCTGTGTCTCACGAGACGTGACGCCCGAAGTAGTTTCAATTGTTGACTGATGGTGGACTGTTGCATGCCGAGCGTCTCAGCGATGGCGTGCACCGGCAGTTCACCTCGCTCAAGAAGGAACAGGATCTTCAACCGTGTAGAATCTCCGAAAACCTTGAAAAAGTCGGCAATATCTGAGATCTCTTCATCGAGCGGAATGGTCCTGACCGTATCGTTCATGCTTTTCACCTGACAGAAACGTACCATAGTGTAGGTCACAAGGCAATATTCGTTTTAGAGTTTTCTTTTATCCTAGTTTGGTTTACCATTGAGTACCGCCAAAGAATCAGGAGGATTTCATGAGTATTGCTGGACAGAAGCCAACTGTAGGTTGGATTGGGACAGGAGTCATGGGACGTTGGATGTGCCACCATATCATGCCACTGGCAGAACGAACTCTTGTTTACAATAGAACCAAAAGTAAAACAGAACCGCTCGTTTCCGAAGGAGCCGAGGCAGTCGACAGCCCGGCACTGATTGCTGAAGAAGCAGATATCATATTCACCATAGTGGGACACCCTGCTGATGTTGAAGAGGTCTACTTCGGCGAATCAGGCCTGTTGGACAATGCCAGACCGAATACACTATTCGTAGATATGACTACCACGAAGCCATCATTGGCTCTTCGTATCGCGCAGGCATGCGAGAACATCGGATGTGAGAGCCTCGATGCACCGGTATCTGGAGGAGATGTAGGCGCTCGAAACGGTGCACTGTCCATAATGGTAGGAGGATCTGAACAGGCATATGCACGTATAGAACCGTTCTTTGAGCGTATGGGGAAATCCTTTGCTCTCCAGGGTGGACCAGGTTCTGGGCAGCACACAAAGATGTGCAATCAGATCGTAATTGCCGGTACCATGATCGGTGTCTGTGAATCTTTAGTCTATGGTCACAGAGCCGGCCTCGATGGAGAGAAGCTCGTACAGACGATAAGTAAGGGAGCTGCCGGCTGCTGGACTCTGGACAACTTGGCTCCCCGTGTGCTAAAAGAAGATTTCACACCCGGTTTCATGATCGATCACTTTATCAAGGATATGGGTATAGCACTTGAGGAGGCCGAACAAATGGGGCTTTCTTTACCAGGCCTAGCTTTGGTGAAACAACTGTATATCGCACTTCAAGGTGCAGGAAATGGAAAACTTGGGACACAAGCTCTTGTTCTTGCCTTGGAAAGACTGAACGGTGCGTCGCCCTAAGGGGCAAAGTATATAACGCAAGGAGGCGCTATGGAGATCAATAAGGAGTTTGCAACGTTGATACTTCCGGAAAAGGATCCTGTCCAGATTCCGGTTATCACAGATAACATGGGTGCGAAGTCAATCGATATTCACTCGTTGAGAAAGGAGACCGGCTACATTACCTACGATCCGGGTTTCGTGAATACGGGAAGCTGCACCAGTTCGATCTGTTATGTGAACGGTGAACAAGGGATTCTCCGGTATCGAGGCTATGATATAGAGGATCTTGTCGAGAACTGCGACTTCGTTGAAGTAGCCTACCTACTCATCAAAGGAGAACTTCCCAATGCCGAGGAGAGAAAACGGTACGCAGAACTACTCAACAAAGAGTCCTTGCTCCATTACGATATGCAGAACTTCTTCCGTGGCTACCCTTTCGATGCGCATCCGATGTCTGTTCTTGCCGCGATGAGCGTCTCGTTATCGGCATTCTATCCAGAGATGGATGATATCGATCCTGAACTTCAGGTTGACTTCGCAGTAACGAGACTGGTCTCTAAGATCAGAACTATTACAGCATTCACCTATAGACATATGAAGGGAGAGGAGTTCTTCAATCCCTCCTATAAATATAGTTATTGTGAAAATTTCCTCAACATGATGTTCAAATCGCCTGTGATAGAGTATCAGATCAATCCATTGCATGTAAAAGCATTGAATCAGTTGTTGATCCTCCATGCTGACCATGAGCAGAACTGCTCCACTACTGCAGTACGACTTATTGCAAGCAGTGAAGCCAACCTGTATGCATCGGTTTCAGCTGGAATCTGTGCTCTCTGGGGATTCAAGCATGGTGGAGCGAACCAGGCAGTTATCGAGATGCTTGAGAACGCACATGCGAATGGATGGACTGCACACGACATTGTCGATAAGGTGAAGAACAAGGATAAAAACGACCCATTCCTTCTCATGGGGTTCGGACACCGGGTATACAAGACATATGATCCGAGAGCCAAAATCGCGAAGAGACTCTGTCAGGAGGTCATGGCCGAGAGTGGAACACCCGATCCACTGCTTGAG
>CAYYOL010000005.1:4599-13529 GCA_964473245.1 uncultured Spirochaetaceae bacterium | reverse complement strand
CTATGACTGTTTTGTATAATTGAGCAGACCACCGGCCTTGAGCATAGCAAGCTGTCTCGTAGTGATCCTAGCCGTGGTCGGGATATCACAGGACTGTGTTCTGTTGTGAACAACAATCGGCGTTCCGGAAGCCACCATCTCCTCTAAAGCCGATCCCACATGGACAATCTCGAGCTCATCTCCCTGTTCTATCCGCTCGTAGTCGGACTCTGTTACGAACTCAAGAGGAAGAATGCCGAAATTACAGAGATTCGCCTGATGAATGCGTTCAAATGACTTTGCGAGAACAGCCTTCACCCCGAGATACATGGGACATATTGCTGCGTGCTCTCTACTTGAACCCTGCCCATACGAAACTCCAGCGACCACGATATTCGCAACAGAATTCTGCTTGTTAGCCATTGCTCGGTCATGGAACGTCTCATCGACCCCTTCGAACGTGTAGTGGGCATATGCGGGAATATTTGACCGATATTTGAGTCTCGCTCCTGCAGGCATAATATGATCGGTAGTGATCTTGTCCCCTGCCTTCAAGGTACATACACCCTGAATGGAGTCGAGCAGAGGACTACTCTTCGGAGGATCACCGATATTCGGTCCACGCTCTATGATCACCTCCGATCGATTCTCAGGGGGGAATATGAGCAAGGAATCGTCCACTATGAAAGATGTGATCGGTTTTTCAACCGGATAGGGAATGCCATGGTCCGACAATGGATTGATGAATTCACCCTTGATTGCGCTGAGTGCAGCTGTCTCTGGACTGACAAGATAGACCTGAGCACTCTTCGTACCACTTCTTCCTTCGAAATTTCGGTTATTGGTTCTCAGAGAGACCGCATCCGATCCCGGACTCATGTGGTTTCCAATACAGAATCCACATGCACTCTCTAAAATTCGTGCACCAGCTGCGATAAGTTTTGCAAGTGATCCATCCTCTGAAAGCATAAGCATAACCTCCCTGGATCCGGGAGCGACACCGAAACTCACAGATGGGGCGATAATCTGACCATCGAGAATCTGGGCAACCCGTCTCAATTCAGCGTATGAGCTGTTGGTACAGGAGCCTATCAAGACCTGGTCCACCTGTAACCCATCAAGCTGTTGTACATCGACGACATTACCTGGTGAGTGAGGAGCTGCAGTCTTTGGAACCACGGTCGAGAGATCCAACTCGAACAGCTCGTCGTATGTGGCGTCTGGATCGGCAGCGATGCTTCTGTAGTCCCCTCCCCTGTTTTGAGCGGTAAGGAATTGTTGTGTAGTTTTATCTGAAGGGAACAACGAAGTGGTAACTCCGCACTCTGCGCCCATGTTACAAATCGTAGCTCGTTCAGGAACAGTCAGAGACTCGACACCTGGACCGGTATATTCGAATACACAGTTCACATTTCCTTTCACCCCATACCGTTCGAGAACAGTAAGGATTACATCCTTTGCAGAGACCCATGGTCTGAGTTCGCCTGTCAGCCGAACTTCGATCACTTTTGGGGCTACGAGGTGGAATGCGCCCCCTGCCATCGCTACTGCGATATCGAGCCCTCCGGCTCCTATGGCTATCATCCCCAATCCACCTCCTGTGGGAGTGTGGCTATCCGAACCGAGCAACGTCTTTCCCGGTATGCCGAACCGCTCTAGGTGGACCTGATGACATATCCCATTTCCCGGTCGAGAGAACACCACGTTGTACCGTGCTGCCACAGACTGGAGATACCGGTGGTCATCGGCGTTTTCAAACCCTACTTGGATAGTATTATGATCGACATAACTCACTGCCAACTCGTTTTGCACGGAATCGAGTCCCATCGATTCGAATTGCAGATATGCCATCGTTCCTGTGGCATCCTGCGTGAGTGTCTGGTCAATTCGGATTGCGATCCCCTTGCCTGCCTTCAGCTCTCCGTCAACCAGATGTTCTCGCAATATCTTGTACGTCAATGATTCGCCCATGAATGTCTCCTCTTATCTCGGGCTTGGGGCCCATGATGGTCTATGGTAGTACAAAATTGTGTTGTTAGTGAATGGCTTTTCTGGCAAAACTCCTTACCAGCGAAAAGAGCGCCGGTACCGAGACCAATACGGCACATGCGTAGAGAACCATGGAGTAGTCGATATACTGGTAGAGGGTCCCACCGACAATCGACCCTATCACGGTACCGATGGTGAGCAACACTTCATGTATGAGCATGCGAGACGACCGGTTCACACTACCCGATGCTCCATGGAAGATACTATAGGAGTATGCCATGGCAAACAGAATACCGAAGAGTAGAAAGAACAGTGCCAATCCCGCAAAGGAGTCGACCATAGTTCCGAACAGACAGACTGCGGCGACCATAAATTGTGTGATGATCACCAGGGATCGGTTGAAATGCCAGCTACTCGACTTCCCCATCACAATGAACATTATCACGGTAGATACACCACGGATAAGAAGGAGAATTCCAACCACGGTCTCTGAAAACGGGAGATTGTCCATTGCGTGCATGGGAAAAATCGTCAAGGTAACTGCAAGAGAGGCATATACGGTCAACACCCCTGCCCAGGAGAGAAACCTGAGGGGAGTGCTCGCATCTTTCACCTGTGACTGCTGCACAGTCACATGCTCCGATTCTACCGCCCGGATAGCGGGAACGAGTCTCGTTGCAATTGCGATTATGAGATAAACCGAGATGAACAAGGCTATACCAGCTAGCAATGGAGCCACTGTTGCCTGTTCGAGCAATATGCCTGTCAACAGAGGAGAGAGCGCTGCACCGAGACTCCAGGCAACATTGAATGAACTTGTCGCCTTGTTCAAATCGCGCCCCTCTTTTCCACGAGCAAGCCATCCCTCGATCTGAGGCCAGAGAAACGACATTCCAATGCCATAGAGAACTAGTGCCATGAATGCGACCAAGACAGAGTTCGTCACGATCACAACAACTTGTGCTAGAGCCATCACACCCATCGAGAGCATGACACTGTGACGTGGCCTGAGTCTCGATGCAACCGAGCCAAGCAGAATACAGCAAAGAAAGTATGTCGAAGTGTAGACAGCTGCAGATAGCCCTACGAGCTGGGCCGATAGCCCAAAGCGTATTCTCATATGATACACGAGCGCAAGATTGACCATCGATATGGCAAACTGAGCCCAGAACGAAGAGATATCGATTACACGTGATTGTATTGCAGTAGATTTTTCGAGATTCATATAGCTCATTTGTACAGGTGATTCGAGGTGAAAAGCAAGTCCTTCATGATATTGTCGAACTCGGTCGATTTAGAGTAGACTGAGAATATGGAGATTCTTCTTTCCAACAGGGCCCTCATTGCTGCATTGGCAGGGGCGTTCTCAGCTCAGTTTCTCAAACCGTTCCTGCTCTGGCCGATAGAACGAAAATTTCGTCCTGGTCTGTTCATAAGTACCGGAGGAATGCCATCAAGCCATTCGGCAATGGTCGTAGCACTCACAACGAGTATCTACATGACCGAGGGGCTGACCAGTCTGGCGTTCGCAATCGCCCTCTCCTTTAGTCTTATCACCATGCACGACGCCATGGGTATCCGAAGGGCTGCGGGAAAGCAGGCAGAAGTGATCAACGAGTGGAGTCGCCTGCTTGCTCAGATACACGCCGATGGTGAATTCACTCCAGAAAACCTAAAGACCATGCTTGGACACAGTTTCATTCAAGTTATCGGAGGCATGGTGGTTGGATTGATCACAGGAGTCTTCTTTACCGCAATTCTCTAATATCATGAATATTTATGCACAACTCATTGACATATCATGCATAATTATGTAGATTCTGACAATCTACAAATTATTGGGGGTTGCCATGAAAAAATTGGTAGTTTCAGCATTATTGCTTTTGGTTTGTGTCTCATTCGTTTTCACCGCTGGACAGAAAGAGCAGGACGGGTATGTATTCGGTTCGGATGCGACCTGGCCGCCGCTTGAGTTTGTCGATGAGGATGGAGAAATCGTCGGTTTCGAAATCGACTTGATCAAAGCTATCAGCGACCGCTCAGGTGTGAGCATGACTGTTCGTAATGTAGCATGGGATGGAATTTTCGCAGGATTGCACAATGGTGCCTATGACGCAGTTGCCTCCGGTGTGACCGTTCTCGAAGAGCGAAAGGCAACCATGGATTTCACTACTCCCATTCTGGAAGTAACTCAGTCCATCATTGTCAGAAACAACAGTGCTCCCATTGCCAATGAGAGTGATCTGAGCGGGAAGACCGTAGGTGTACAGATAGGAACAACTGGCCATTTCGCTGTTGAGAAGATTTCCGGTGTTACGGTAAAAGCGTACGATGAGATAGGTCTTGCTATCGAAGATCTGTTGAATGGCAACGTTGATGCAACAGTTTCCGACTCCATCATCGCAGCAGACTTCGTTCTTGCCAATCCTAACTACGCTGCTCGTCTGAACGTAAGTGGCGAGGTCGCAGGAGATGTTGAGCAGATCGCCATGGCTGTTCGGAAAGGGAATACAGAACTTCTCAATCTACTGAACGAAAATATCGCAGCATTGCAGGCCGATGGTACCATCGCTTCCCTCAAGGAAAAATGGAACATCCTGTAGTAATAACACACAACAATGAATCGAAGACCGGCCTGACCGGTTTTCAATTCATGACCATATGAGGTCTCATGGAACAGAAACATCAATCTACTACTGAGTATTCGATCAGGACATCACTTAAATCTAAAGTGGTCTCCAAACCTTTGGATGACTCATCAAAGAAACATACTCTAGCCATTCAGATGACCGATGGTGTACTCATTCCTAACAAGAGTAACAACCATGTATTCAACTCATGGCGTATCACCTTCTGGCTTGCACTGGTGATCCTCTCTTCTTTGATTATCTTCAAGCCTGACCCCTATAGGCTCATATTCTTGTTCATCATAAAAGGGGCTCCCACCACGTTCCAAGTCACGATAATGGCAATCATCGGTGCAATATTCATTGGACTGTTCACCGGACTCGGTGCCGTATCGAAAAATCGTGTGGTGAACATGATCAGTGGTGTGTATGTCGAGTTCATCCGGGGAATACCGCTGCTCGTCCAGCTCATTTTCATCTATTATGCCATGGGACGATTATTCCGTATTGAAGGTCTCATTGCCGCAGTGATAGCGCTCTCAATCTGTTTTGGAGCGTATATGGGAGAGATCATACGGGCTGGTATCCAGGCTGTTCCCAAGGGTCAGATGGAAGCTGCCATTGCACTTGGATTGTCGCGTGGACAGGCATTCAGGTATGTTATTCTTCCACAGACCGTGAAAGTAGTGCTTCCCGCCATTGGAAATGAGTTCATCTCCATGCTGAAGGACTCTTCTCTCGTTTCAGCTATCGCTTTGAGCGATATTCTGCGAAAAGGAAGAGAGTATATTTCACGAACATTCCTCTCACTCGAGACCATGTTGATAGTTGCCCTAGTGTATCTCGTGATCACTTTGATACTCAGTCGTCTTGTGGGAATACTCGAAGAAAGGTTGCATAGAAATGGTTAGAATAAGAATAGAGAACCTGTGCAAGGACTTCTTGACTCCAAGGAAAGATGTGCTTCATGCAGTGAAGAATGCGTCGCTCTCTGTGAATAAAGGAGAGGTCGTCCTCATTATTGGTCCAAGTGGTAGCGGGAAAAGCACCCTTCTCAGAACGGTAAATAGATTGGAGATTCCCACTTCCGGAAAAATCTTTATCGATGATGATGAAGTCACCGGAAATGCCGATATCCGAAAGATCAGAGAAGAAGTCGGCATGGTGTTTCAGAATTTCAATCTCTTTCCCCATCTTTCGGTCATCGAGAACATCATCCTCGCTCCAACCAGAGTCAAGGGCATGAGTAAAAAGGATGCAGTTGAAGCTGGAAGGGAACTGTTGGTGAAGGTCGGATTGGCTGAAAAAGAGGATAGCTACCCTAGTCAATTGTCAGGAGGCCAACAACAACGCGTCGCGATTGCTCGAGCCCTTGCCATGAATCCAAAGGTGATGCTTTTCGATGAACCGACAAGCGCCCTTGATCCTGAGATGATCAAAGAGGTGTTGGATGTCATGTTGTACCTTGCCAAATCTGGTATGACCATGCTCATCGTGAGTCACGAGATGGGCTTTGCATCTGCCGCTGCCGATAGAGTCGTGTTCATGGATGAGGGTGAGATCATCGAAATAGATACTCCAAAGAATCTATTCAGTAAACCTAAGTCCGAGAGAACCAAGAAATTCCTCAATCATATCCTGTAGATCACTCTAGTATAGAGTAACTATAACCTCTACAGCAGTTGAATGTGGTAAAATGGTAGATTCTCATCATTGAGTCTATCGGATGACCGTGATACCTTGAGAGCCATGAAACAGACAGAATCGTGGCTCTCTCGGCATATCACCCTACACAACCATGCAAGTGCACAAGATGAAAAAGAGAACTTCATATCGCATCTTATCGGAGCCATTGCATCGATCCTATTTTTAGTGGTCGTATTGATCGGGCGTGATCGTTTTATCGGTACCTCCACTTGGATCGGGATCATCATCTACGGTATCACTCTTATTCTCCTGTATACATCGTCCTCCTTGTACCATTACACAGAGACGAGCGATGTAAAACGACTGTTCCGTGTACTCGATCACACAAACATCTACTTTCTTATCGCAGGTACGTATACACCCATCATGCTGTTCATTGGTTCCCCAGTGGCGATGCAGATTGCCGCGATCGTCTGGTCGATTGCTTTGATCGGAATAGCTTTCACCCTGCTCTTCTGGGGAAAACTCAAGGTGCTTCACATTCTGTTCTATCTCGGCATGGGTTGGTTGATCGTACTGTTCTGGAGCGATATCATCCCCTACATCCCTCCCGGTCTACTCACCTGGATCCTCGCAGCAGGTATCACATATACCGTAGGAGTTGTTTTCTACGCCGCCAGACGCATTCCCCACAACCATATGATCTGGCACCTGTTCTGTGTGCTTGCCAGTGCCCTGTTCTGTATAGGGTTTTTACTCCATTTCACCCACTGATACCGCTTTACAGAGAGAGCCCAGCCCTATAGAGTGATTTTATGGGATCAAAAAAGAAAAAGAGGACTCTCGATTTTGAGCAGTATTATCGATCACTCTATCAAGATCGTTGGGATCTCCTCAAGGAGGCTCTACTTCAACCTGCTGTGCCTGTAGCATTCGCTGATGCATTGCTCACTCCCTATTTTCTCGATGAAGGTTCTGTGATTGCAGCACAACAACTTCCAATCTCAGATGGGGATACAGTACTCGACATGTGTTCCGCACCCGGGGGAAAAAGTCTCATCCTCGCCTCGAAGCTGGTCAACAGTGGAGTGCTCGTCTGCAATGACCGCTCTCGTGTTCGTAGGCAGAGACTGCACAAAGTGCTCACACATCATCTTTCGAAGGAGAGACTCGGTCGAGTGCTCGTAACCGGACATGATGCAACTCGTTGGGGCCTATACGAGCAAAACCGTTACGATGCTATTCTACTCGATGCTCCGTGTTCCTCTGAAAGGCACGTTCTGCATGATCAATCGGCATTAGCACAATGGAGTCCAGCGCGTACCAAGCACCTAGCAGTCCAACAGTTCGCCATGCTCGCCTCAGCGTTAGAGGTGGTGAAAATCGGTGGACACATTCTCTACAGCACCTGCAGCATTTCACCTTTGGAAAACGAAGAGGTGATCGGGAGACTCGATAAAAAACGTTCCGGTCGATACGAAGAGATCCCACTCTCTGTTGCTTTTGCGGAGAATCGTCGCTATGGATCGATCATTCTTCCCGATACAGCCGAAGGGAGAGGACCGCTCTATTTCTGTCTCATCAGGAGAGTTTCATGAAACATGCATCACCGGTAGTTGCCATTGAACGGTGTGAGACCTATTCATCGACGGAATTGGATACCGTTGTTTCACTCGTATGCGACCTGGCCCTCCTTCCCGACATACGAGGGAAACGGATTCTTTTGAAGCCGAACATCCTCAGCGATGCCCCTCCTGAACGAGCGGTAACTACACGACCTGAACTCATAGCATCGCTGATACGCATGCTCAAAGCTCGTGGCGCTTCTCAAGTACTTGTTGGCGATTCACCGGGAATACACGGCCCTGGATTTTCACCGAAGATTTCTGGCATAGCGCGTGTCTGTGGTGAAGAGGGGGCGCTTTGGTGTGATTTCGCTAAAAATCCTGTCATGCACCGGATCCCTGGGGCGCTTGGTCTGAAACTACCTCTTCCTCATATACTCAATGAGGTGGATATGGTGATTTCGGTCGCAAAAATGAAGACGCATCAGTTGATGTACACAACAGGGAGCGTGAAGAATCTATTCGGCATGGTTCCAGGACTATATAAAAGTTCCTGCCATATGCGTTACCCTACACGAGAGTCCTTCGCTCGAATGCTAGCTGGACTATACAGTGTGATAGCTCCACAATTCTCAGTGATGGATGCCATAGTCTCTATGGAGGGACCAGGTCCGGCAGGTGGCATGCCCAGGCACACTGGCCTGATCCTCGCCTCCCCCGATCCAACGGCACTCGATGTTTCTCAGTCCATAATCATGGGATACGATCCACTCACCATTCCTCTGACTCGAGAACTGAAGAACAGGAACCTTACCAGTTGGATTCACATCGATGATATCGAATATCCCCTGTTGCACGCATCGGATCTAGTATTCCACGACTACAAGCGAATCAAACAGGAGAAGCGAACGCGACTTTTCGGGTCCCTGCTCAGTCCGTTATTCACTCGACGCATCAAACTTCATCACAGGCGTCATGAGCCGAAGCCTCTATTTGACAATGATCTATGCATCGGTTGTGGTCGCTGCGTCAAGATCTGTCCTGCAAAAGCGCTCTCACTTGACAAGGAGCGACATATCGTGGCCGACTATAGCGCATGCATCCGCTGCTATTGCTGCCATGA
>CAYYOL010000005.1:0-4499 GCA_964473245.1 uncultured Spirochaetaceae bacterium | reverse complement strand
ATGATCTGCTATCGAATCGCCCATATGCTGGAACAGGGAATAGATCAATCGAACATTCTTGCTCTCACATTCACGAACAAAGCTGCTCGTGAGATGGCCGTGCGGGTACGCGAGCTGACAGATAATCCGCTTCCCAGCCTGCTCACTTCAACATTTCACGCTTTTGGTCTGCGAGTGTTGAAAGAGTACGGTCATATGCTTGGCTACAAACACAATTTCACCATCTATGATAGCGCGGATAGATTATCGCTTCTTCGTGAGGTGCTCATAGAGGAGAACCTGGATCCCCATGCGATGGATATCGATGCAATGCTCCAGCTTTTCAGCGAAGTGAAAACAGGGAGAGGGACCTGGCCTGAAAGTTCCACTCGCCTGACCAAGGCGCTGTACGATGCGTATCATGACCATATGAGACTCTACAATGCAGTCGATTTCGACGATCTACTCATGCTCCCCAGTACCCTATTCGACCGATATCCCCATATTCTTTCGGAATACCAGAATCGTTTCCAGTACATCATGGTCGATGAATTCCAGGATACATCGCTTGAGCAATACAAGTTGGTGCACATGCTCGCCCGTGAACACAGAAATCTTTGCGTCGTGGGAGACGACGATCAATCCATTTACTCGTGGCGAGGAGCGAACTATCAGAACATCATGCTTTTCGAGAGCGATTTCCCCGAATTTGTAGAGATCACCCTAGAGCGAAACTACCGTTCCACAGGAACCATCTTACAGGCTGCAAATGAGCTGATCGTGAACAACAAGCAGAGAAAAGAGAAATCACTTTGGACCGATAGTGGGTCGGGTGGCAGAATTGTCCTGTTGCATCCTGAAGATGAGGAAGATGAGATACGAACAATTGTTTCGGAGATGCGAAGAATCTCCTTTGAAGAGAGCACAGGTTGGAACTCGTTCGGCATATTGGTGAGAACAAATCATCTGATTCCTGCCATAGAGCAAACATGTATGCTAGAACAGATTCCGATCACTGTCTCAGGTGGGCAAAGTTTTTTTGAGCGCAAAGAGGTGAAAGACATCCTCGCATACCTTCGAGTATTGGCCAATCCAGATGACGATATGGCTCTCCTGCGGATTATAAACACGCCAAGAAGAAAAATCGGTCGAACATCCTTGCAAAAGATCCGATCTGTGGCTGAAGAACAGCGATGTTCACTCTTCTCTGCCATCGGCATGATTATCAGTCCAGAGACATCGATTCATATACCTAGAGTCGAACCGTTGAAAGAGGTCTACGACTTGATCGACTCCTATCGAACTGCCCTGTTCACAGCCGGAAGAAAAAAGAGTTCTGTACTCAATGCACTGATCGAGGAGATCGGATACAAGGCTCACCTCGCATCTGAATATCCCGGTAATGAGCAGGCAGCAATCTGGCGATTCAAGAGTGTAGAGACATTCGTCCATCTATTCAGACGCTGGGAACGGGATGAAGAGAACTCTGGTGGCTCAATCTATGATTACCTCCATACGCTCTCTCTTCATGCCAGAGATCAGGCAGAAGATGGATCGGATACAGATTCTGTCTCCATCATGACCATGCATGCTTCGAAGGGGCTCGAATTCGATACCGTGTTTCTCGTAGGCATCGAAGATCATATCATTCCCCATGCTCGTACACTTGAAGAGAATCCCGATGCCCTAGAGGAGGAGCGAAGACTCTTCTATGTCGCAATCACAAGGGCTAGGAGACTGTTATTCATATCGAGTTGCTCACAGCGGAAACGGAATCGCGAGGTAGTGACCTCCAGTCCATCACGTTTCATAGAGGAGATATCCCCACAACTGTTTGAACAACAGCAGGAAGACAGAGAATTGGACCAAGAGGAGACTCTTGCCGCATTCGAAGCACTTCGCAGAACATTGGCTGCAAAAGGTGGTTGAGTTTCACTCTTTGAGAGTGCCTGCACTTCGTGCCTATTGCACAAATTGGTGCATAAGGATATGTTTTTCAACAGAGAGTGTTCCGTCTGTTGCTAAGTGTTATCATACAGTGACTTTCGGGCTAACTCCAACAAGGAGAGCATGATGACCGCGCCCCATGATTCTGCCAGATTCTCCATCGAGGAGATGTTTGCGAGCAATTGTTTCAACGATGCTGCAATGCGCAACTATGTATCACAAGAGATCTTCTCAGAACTGCAACAAATACAACATGGGAAGCAGGATCTGACCCCCCATGTTGCAGAAGCCGTAGCCTCTGCAATGAAGACTTGGGCGCTTGAAAAGGGGGTGACCCACTATACCCATTGGTTTCAACCGCTTACTGGGTCTACTGCTGAAAAACACGACTCGTTCCTCACAATCGGCAAAAATGGGAAGGTTCTCATGGAGTTCTCCGGAAAAGAATTGCTCCAAGGAGAGCCAGATGCCTCCTCCTTTCCCAATGGAGGGCTTCGCGCTACATTCGAGGCACGAGGATATACTGCATGGGATACAACATCTCCTGCCTTCATAAAGGATACCGAAGGGGTTAAAACACTCTATATCCCCACTGCATTCTTCTCCTACAATGGTCAGGCTCTGGATAAGAAGGTTCCCCTACTCCGTTCTGTTGATGCAATAGAACGTGAGACACTCAGAGTTCTCCACGCTCTAGGGAGTACCCACGTGAAGCATATCTCGGTGTGTGTTGGTTTCGAGCAGGAGTATTTTCTCGTAGACAGGGAATTCTATGAACAGAGAATCGATCTACGACTCACCGGTAGAACCGTCTTTGGTAATCTTGCAGCAAAAGGTCAGGAACTGGATGATCACTACTTCGGATCGATAAGCGACCGCGTCACGGTATTCATGAATGAACTGAATCACGAACTCTGGCGCGTGGGGATCCCCTCCAAAACGCAGCATAAGGAGGTCGCTCCCGGACAGTTCGAAGTCGCAGCAATCTATGATGCAGCCAACCTTTCAACCGATCGAAATCAGTTGCTCATGAGAATTCTGAAGTCCGTTGCGCGTAAGCATGGCATGAAGGCACTGCTCCACGAAAAGCCGTTTGCAGGAGTGAATGGCTCTGGAAAGCACAATAATTGGTCCATTTCGACCGATGATGGCCAGAATCTGCTCACACCAGGAGACAGCCCGGAGGAGAATCTGTTATTCCTTCTCGTACTTACCAGTCTCATGAAAGCGGTGGACATGTATGCTCCTCTCATTCGTGCAAGTGCAGCTACTGCTGGAAATGAGCATCGTCTCGGGCAAAATGAGGCTCCTCCGGCAATCATAAGCATGTACCTTGGAGAGCAACTCACCGATATTCTGGATCACCTGATTGCCGGAACACCGTATAAGACCAGAGATGGAGAGATCTTGAAGGTAGGTGTCAACGCTTTACCAGGTCTTCCCAAGGATATGACCGACAGAAATAGAACTTCGCCTTTCGCGTTCACCGGAAACAAGTTCGAATTCAGAATGGTAGGGTCTTCACAGTCTTTAGCCGGTCCCAATACGATGCTCAATGCAGCTGTTGCCGATGTTTTTTCCCTTGTAGCAGACAGACTCGAACAAGCGAAGGATAAGAAATCTGAGATCATAGGAATCATCAAGGAGTTCTACAAGGAGCATCAGAGGATAGTTTTCAATGGAAATGGCTATGCTAGGCAATGGATAGATGAAGCAAAACGGAGAGGCCTTCCGAACCTACCAAGCACGATAGATGCACTGAAACAGCTCACTGTTCCGAAATATGTCTCTATGCTTGAGCGACACTGTGTCTTTTCGAAAGAGGAGCTTGAATCTCGATTAGATGTCTATCTCGAGATTTACAGCAAGCAGGTTAATATCGAAGCTGGTGTAATGGTAGAAATGACGAGAAGAAGTATAGTTCCCGCAGTCACTCGTTATCTCTCCGAATTGGTTCATGACATCAATAGTCAGAAGAGCATTGGACTCGAGACTCGAGAACTTGAGAAGATCGCTGGGCTCCTATCACATGAGCTGAATGAGACGATACAGGCAGGTGAGCAGTTACATATCGCCTTGGCGCAAGCACTGGCAATCACAGATGATACACTCGCACAAGCCGAATTCTATCACGATGACGTTCTTGAGAGCATGCAGAGGTTGAGAGCGCATGCAGATACCTTGGAAACCTACACAGACAAACAGGCTTGGCCATTTCCTGGATACGAGGACCTGCTCTTCAGACTCTAAATTCAATGGCGTACACTCACTGCCTAGGTGTCCCATGGAATATCGTATCAGCTGAGGCAATAATCGCTTGATAAGGCTTGAGCTGTATCGTCTTGTTGGACATATCCAGGTGGCCTGATTCGTAATTCGGTTCGCTGAACAGAATGGAAAACTCCCCATTCGGGACATACCTTTTCAGGTCAGCACTCCTACATGCAACGGTCCTCTTCGAAAAATTCAGTAGTATCAGTCGAAACCCGACTTCTCCATATCGGACATAGGCTAGAACGGATCGAGTATGTGTTAGTTCTATCCAACAGATGGCCCCTATTCTAAGTATTGCA
>CAYYOL010000004.1:0-76833 GCA_964473245.1 uncultured Spirochaetaceae bacterium | reverse complement strand
CCGCCGTCGGCGACGAAGTCAAGGTCATGATTGTCAACAAGGAAGGGAAGGGCGGTCAAATCGTCATTTCAAAGAAGCGTGCTGACATCAAGGAGAGGACAGAAGTACTCAAGGAAGCTGCGGATAACCGCTCTCCAGTCATGGGTAAGTTCGTGAAAGTCATCAAGGGAGGCTTTGAGGTCGACCTAGGAAATGAATTTCTGGGATTCTGCCCATTGTCCAAAGCAGATGTCACTCGGGTTGAAGATCCTGAGACGATGATCGGAATTGCCGATTATTTCATCATTGATAAGTTCCATACTGGAATGAAGCTCAAGAGTGTTGTCTCCAGAAGAGAATATCTTGAGAAGAAGATAAAGGAGAACAAGGAGAAATTCTTCTCCACTGTTAAGATCGGCGATGTCGTCGAAGGCAGTGTAAAGAGTTTCACCAGTTTCGGTGCATTCATCGACCTTGGTGGTTTCGATGGTCTTCTCCATATCAACGATATGAGCTGGGGCCATGTGACCAAGCCGAAGGATTTCGTGAAGAAGGGGCAGGTCGTGCAACTTCGCCTGATCAATATCGATCCGGTGTCGCAGAAGATCAACCTCTCATTGAAGCACATGACGCAGGATCCATGGAACACGTTCGAAGAACGGTATGCTGTGGACGATGTCGTAAAGGCTCCTGTAACAAAGATTACCACATTCGGTGTTTTCATTGAAATCGAGCCTGGTATCGAAGGTCTGGCGCACATTTCAGAACTCTCTTGGACAAAGCGCATCAATAATCCGAAGGAACTTCTGTCGATTGGCGATGTGGTCGAAGCGAAGATTCTTGGCTACGACCTGGACAAGA
Source organism: uncultured Spirochaetaceae bacterium (assembly GCA_964473245.1). Classification (GTDB taxonomy): domain Bacteria; phylum Spirochaetota; class Spirochaetia; order Sphaerochaetales; family Sphaerochaetaceae; genus CAYZJV01. Next base: position 75,993 of record CAYYOL010000004.1, on the reverse strand, counting down.
AGCGGGTGAGCCTTGGACTCAAGCAGCTCGAGGAGAATCCTTGGGATACCATAGAAGAGCGATACCCACACGGTATGACTCTTACCAAGCCTGTTGTAAAGATCACCAATAGTGGCGCATTCATAAACCTTGAAGAGGGAATCGATGGATTCCTCCATATCGACGATATCTCTTGGACCAAGAAAATCAGGAACATGAGCGATTTCTGCAAAGAGGGTGATGTGATCGATGTCGTGGTGACCCGTGTGGATGCTCAGACCAGGCATATTCGTCTCGGTGTGAAGCAGCTCGAAGGGAATCCGTGGCAGACACTTCGGAACGACTATCCGAGAGGAAGCACCATTAGTGGAGAGATCACCAATGTGACCGACTTCGGTGTATTCGTTCGTGTTCTGGGTGATATCGAAGGACTTATCTCGAAGTACAATCTGGTCGGACCGGATGAGCACTTCACTGAAGAAGTTCTCAAGAAGTTCAAGGTTGGAGAGCCTATCACTGCCGCTGTAGTCGAGATCAACCCCTCTACACAGAAGCTGAGTCTGTCGATCAAAGAGATGATCCGCAAATCCCAGCAGTCCGAGATTTCCAAATATATTCACGACGATGAAGGTGATACATTTACCTTTGGTGATTTGATGAAATCTCGTGAAAACGGTCAGGAATAGCGGAGCGTATAATGGCGAAAACAACAGAGACGACATCATCGGGAAGGCTTGCGAACTCGTTCAACGCTTTCCTGGTAGCAAAAAAGAGACTTCTGATCATAATCGCTGCGGCAATTTTGCTCGCCGTAGCGATATTGTGGATTAGTTTGAGTGTTGCTGATAACAGAGCTGAAGATTTGCAGGTGGCGATAGACAATGCACAGAGAACGTATTCCGAATGGGTTTTCCTTGAGGATAAGAGTTCAGCTGAAGGCCAGTCTATGCGTGAATCACTTGTGGAGGATCTCTCACAACTGGCACAGAAGAGTGGAAGATCCTATCCAGTGCTGAAGGCGGAATACCTGCTTGGTCTCATAAGTTATGAAGAGGGCGCGTACAATGAAGCTCTCGAAAATTTCTTAGCGGTTTCGCAGAAGGGTAGTGGGACCTATTTGGGTTCTCTCGCTCTCTTCAATGCAGGCGTAGCCAGTGAACAGCTTGGAGATCATATGAATGCTCTGGAATATTATCAGAGGGTGTATGATACGTATGGCTCAGATGCAGCAGAATCGGCTAAGGCTCTCTTCAGCGTTGCACGATTACACGAAAGCGCTGGGAATACTGAGCTTGCAAGGGCGGTTCTCCAGCAGTTGGCAGACGAATTCGCTGCTTCTGAATACGCCAAACTTGCTAGATCGCGACTGGTGGTGCTCCAGTAATTGATTGGATTACCGGTATGTACCGCCTATCACGGCGGAGGAATACTATGAGATGTCAGAATAAGAGTGCGCTGATTTTGGTACTCTTTCTGACGTCTCTCTTTTTTTTCTCCAGCTGTGGCATTCCCAGGATAATAACTCTCGATGACGATATCCTGCTGAGCAAAGAAGATGGCATTCTCGGCGACTCGGTGGTTGCTGAAATTACCGTTGCAGACGGAAGTATTGGCAAACTCAGTGAGTTGTTCTCTTCTTCGGATGAAGGACCTTCGCTGAAACTCTTCTACGTGCTCTCTTCACTTACCAGTGGTCCGGTGACCAATTTGGAGGAACATTCAGCATCGTATAACCTCAATACCGTACCATCCAATTTCAGCTCTGCGTATATTCCTACCAGTAATAATGGAATTCCGTGGTCTCCACCGAACAACACTGAAGGTCCCGCTCTCTATATCTACACAGACTCTCATGAGAGCCCCGGCAAGGTATCCAGAACGAGACCCGAACAAGGTGGTATGATAGATCAACCAGAAGGGATCCTCGTGGGAACCTTTGCACAGTCTCCAACAAAAACCGATGGACCAGGGGGATACTATTTCGGTACATCACCAGATATGGATTTGCTAATCGAACCGGCTCACTATGATAAGACGTTACGAGTCACCCTGGAACGGGAACCTTTTACACCAACAGATGAAGCCTATCCAGTCAAACATACAAACTCATTTCTCATAAAAACGACAATCGAGGTAGTGGAGGATTCGAGTTCCGAAACGGTATACTTTGCCGACTACAGAAGATTTCCCTTTCCCTTTCCCGATTCAGAAAATTGGAGTTCTGATGATTTCGCTAGTCAGTATATAGACGTTGAGGATGCCTATTTCTATCATAATCTGAGAGAGGATTATACTACTTCCAAAACACTGTACGTACATGTCTACGGGGCAATCTATGCAGGAGTAGGGAATTTTACGAATATATACTGGTCACCGATGGAGTACTTAGGGTATATCCAGCTGTAGCAGTTACATTATAAAATGTATATAATGTATATTCTGTCAACTAGAAACAATTAATGATAATGCAAGGAGCAGCCGTTCATGATTGATTACCAACACAAAGATGCAACTAGCGTACCAGAGGCCATTGAGAATCTGTACACCATCCTTACGCTTCTCAGAAGCCCTGAAGGCTGTCCTTGGGATCGTGAACAATCGGCGGAAGATGTATCGCGTGCATTGATCGATGAAACCTACGAATATATCGACGCGCTTCATGAAAAACACAATACTGCATGTGCCGAAGAGATTGGTGATATCCTTCTCAATGCGTTTATGATTTGTCGTATACACGAGGAACAGAGAGATTTTACTCCTGTCGAAGCAATCAATACTGTATGTGCGAAATTAGTCAGACGGCATCCTCATGTCTTCTCAACAGCAAAAGCAGAGGACAGTTCGGCTGTTCTAGATCTCTGGAACTCTATCAAGGAGGATGTCGAAGGCAAACGCGCTCATAGCGAAGACTTCTTCAGTAGAGTCCCTAAGTCATTGCCGAAACTTGAGGAATCTTGGGAGATTCAGAAGCAGATGCGAAAAGTCGGTTTTGACTGGCCAGATATCACTGGAGTACTGGACAAGGTTGCTGAGGAACACCGTGAACTTGTCGAGGCCGTTGAACAGGAGCAGAGAAATCGTGATCATCTTGAGGAGGAGTTGGGTGACTTGCTCTTTTCGATTGTGAATGTGGCTCGACATTTGAAGTTAAGTCCATCCATAGCGTTGCATAAATGCAACAAGAAGGTACGAAATCGGTTCAATGAAGTGGTGAAACGGAGCGAAAAACAAGGAATCCCGCTGGATGCAGAACATGCGGACGCTTTGAATAAGATCTGGAATGAGGTCAAAATAGAGGATCATTGACTATGCAGACAGAACACACTACACAGAAAAGAAGACGTGACAATGTGGCTATCTACATAAAGATTGCCTACGATATAGCAAACAGGATCGTACACGGAGATATTCCAGAGGGAAAAAAGCTATCTGGACGATCCACCATGTCCTCGGAATATGGCGTTTCACCGGAAACCATTCGACGATCGTTCTCTCTGCTTGAGGAGATGGGAGTCGTTGAAGTGAAACAGAACAGTGGTGTTCGAGTGGCCTCCCGTGATAAAGCTCTCCAGTTCATTGCTAAACACAGTAATATATCTGAAACAAGAACGCTGATCAGTAAACTCAAAAGTCTCATGAATGAACAGAAGCATGTTGAGAAAGAGATATTCGAGGTAGTGAAACAACTGGTCGATTCCAGTGAACGCTTCGTCTCGAGCAATCCATTCTATACCTTTGAGTGCACCGTTGAACACTCCTCTGCCGTCGTGGGAAAGTCACTGAAGGAGATCTCCTTCTGGCAGGAAACCAAAGCTACGGTAATTGCTATACGCCGAGACGGGGTTATAACACTCTCTCCTGGACCCAACCTTACGCTCTACGCAGACGATACTGTCGTGCTTGTTGGAGATCAGACGGCAAAAGAGGCAGTCGAGCTATTGTTGCGATAGCATTCCATGTTTCTATTGGTATCACATATAATCATTTTATCCTTTATTCATTTCAATAGATACAGATAGGCAATATATCACACCTCCTTGACAAAGTGCCAAACTATCAGGGATAATGAGGTTGTCGGTTACAGATTGTAACTCATTCCATACTTACACGGAAAATTACGTGTGGTGTGCTACCAGGTGGTAGGAACTCTAGGCAAGAAAAATCAGTTCGTCACACAATCTGTAACTCGAGAATCACGTTACGTAGGAGGACTATATGAGACGTATTATTGGTATTACGCTGCTCATTCTGCTTATTGCAGTACCCATGGTATTCGCAGGTGGAAGCAAAGAGGCGGCAGAAGAACAGAAATCGGTCAGGGTTGCTGAACAGGTACCTGGACTTATCACCCCCGGTGTTTGGGATGGACAGGCATTCTCCATGAACTCATCCATATATGAGTATCTTGTGGATATCAACGCAGAGACAGGTGAACTCGATCCAGTTCTCGCAACCAGTTGGAAAACAAGAGAGGATGGAAAAGTCTGGGAATTCAAACTTCGTCAGGGAGTTACATTCCACGATGGAACGGATTTCACAGCAGAAGATGTGAAGTTTACCATCGAAAGAACGCAGGATCCTGGTCTCGGACACCTGAAGAAAGCTGACTTCGAAGTGGTTGCATCGGTAGAGACTCCCGATGATTATACTGTAGTCGTGAATCTTGAAGAGGCTCGTCCGACATTCATCTATCAGATGACCGACTACAATATGGCGATTCTCTCCAGTTCATACGACTATGCAGCACTTGGGGAATCACGCCCCATGGGAACCGGTCCATTCAAAATGCAGCAGATGATCCCCAAGGAATCGGCTGCTCTTGAGAGAAATGAGAACTATTGGGATCCTAACCTTCCCCATCTTGACCGGATTCTGATCTATTTCGTTGCTGATATCGATGCAAGCGTATCCATGCTTGAAGACGACAGAGTCGATATTGTTCCGTTCATCACTCCAAATATCAAAAACAGATTGGATGAAATCGATGGAATTTCTGTAATTTCGCCCTATCAGGAACAGCGTTTCATTGCAATGGCAGTTGATCAGGAACCATTCGATGACAATCGGGTCCGCCTTGCCATGAAGTATGCAATGGATCCAGAGATTATTGCTCGCAGTGTTGCTCAGATGGAGTTGGGAGATGGTGCTTACTATAACGAAACTCCCATCATGAACGCTCTTGCTGAGTACAAGGAGATTCCACATCGTGGACGTGATATCGAACGTGCAAAAGAATTGCTTGCTGAAGCAGGCTATCCGAATGGATTGAGCGTTGACCTTACCTATGCATCCGATCACCCCTTCGGCAGAGAACTTGCACAGACCGTACAGGAACTCGCTGCTCCTGCAGGATTCGATATTAGACTGAGAGGATACACACGTGACGTCTATCTGTCACAGTACTGGTTGAATGTACCATTCTCCATCACTGGATGGGGCGGTCGAATCGATCCCTCCATGTTGCTTGCTCTTGCATTCAAGGGTGGTGGTTCGTGGAACGAGACACATATGGATGAACCGGTTATCAACGATCTTATCGATAAGATTGCATCTGAAGTTGACCCGGACCAGAGGACGATGTATTATCATGAACTACAGGAGTGGTTCCATGAGAATGGAGCATTGTTGAATGTTCAGGTACCATATTTGGTAGCGATCAACGATAGTATTGTGGATTATCGTCAGCCACTGACCATGTTGCCACAGTACAAATACATGGATATTAAATGAATAGAACACTAAGCATTGTTGTTCGGAGACTAGGGTCGCTTGTAGCGACCCTAGTCGTAATGTCGTTCATTATCTTCTTGCTTGTCGAAATCATGCCGGGAGATGTCGCTCAGATGATACTTGGACAAAGTGCAACACCTGAAGCAGTCGCCTCATTGCGCGAGGCTCGGGGGTTGGACGATCCACTTATGCAACGATACGGTCGTTGGGTAAGCGGAGTTGTTGTCGGGGATCTTGGGGAATCGATTTACATGCAAGGGGTAGCCATTAACTCTATTCTATGGCGCCGTGTTGGACACTCTGTGCTCCTTGCAATGACCGCTTTCATCATGTTCGTCCCCCTCTCGATCTTCTTCGGTGTCCTTGCTGGGGTTAAAGAGAACAAACTCTCAGATTCCATCATCTCCTTTTTCGGTCTCGCCACCATGGCGTTACCAGAGTTTGTATCTGGAGTTATCCTCATCACCGTTTTTGCGGTTCAATTGCAATGGCTTCCCATAGTCAGTGTAATCCCTATTGGTGAGTCCATCTGGCAGAATCTCAGTATACTCTTTCTCCCTGCCCTATCGATCACATTCGTGATGTTCGGGTATATATCGAGAATGCAGAGATCGTCCATGATCACCGTTATGAATAGCGATTATGTTCGAGCCGCGATTCTCAAGGGAATGCCCAGAAAGTATGTTATTTTCAAGCATGCTCTGAAGAATGCTCTGCTTCCTACCATCACCATCATTGGTATGAACATGGGGTGGTTGTTCGGCGGTCTCATCGTGGTGGAAACCCTCTTCGGATTCCCAGGCATGGGCTCACTACTCATGACCGCGATCAAGACCCGGGATGTTCCACTCATTGAGGCCTGTGTGCTTCTGATAACGGCAATCTATGCGTTGTCCACCATGATAACAGATATCATGTACAGCTATCTCAATCCTAGAATTAGATTCCAGGGAGGCCAACGATGAAGTACATACTCTACCAACTGAAAAAACATCCACTTGCAATCGTTGGAATAGCTGTGATCATTTTCTGGCTTATCATGGCATTCATTGGCCCAGCGATGCTGAACTTCACGCACACGCAGATCGACAGTGAAAACCAGATTGTAGGGCCTGGCGTGAATGGGCACCTATTAGGAACTGATAGTCTCGGAAGAGATATCCTTGCCAGAGTGGTCTATGGTAGCCGATCTATACTCACGGTCGCCCTATTGACTTCGATTCTCTCTACTTTCATCGGGGTCATTCTCGGATTCACCGCTGGGTATTTCGGAGGAAAGACCGATACCATATTCCTTCGGTCTATGGATATCCTCATGGCTATTCCGCCGTTGGTGCTCTCCATGGTCATTCTCGGAATTCTCGGTGATTCCACCATCGTGTCACTTACACTAATCGTCTCGATTGCATTCGTTCCAGCGACTGCTCGTGTATCACGTGGTGTGCTTCTCACCGAAAAGAGCCAAGAATATGTATCTGCAGCGAGAATTAGAGGAGAAAATCACATCTACATCATGTTCGTCGAGATATTGCCGAACACTACCGGACCGATCATAGTCGAAGCTACAGCACGCTTTGCCTATTCGATTATGATGGTAGCTTCTCTTGGATTTCTCGGTGTTGGTCTCCAGCCTCCCACTCCTGACTGGGGCATGATGGTCATTGAGAACAAGCCGGTTATTGCACAGGCACCTTGGGCGGTCCTCTTTCCGGCAATTGCCATCGCCTCATTGGTGATCGCAATCTCCATATTCTCTGACTTTGTCAGTAAGGTATTGATACATGAAAGATAATATTCTTGAAATTGAAAACCTGAATGTGCGGTTCAGCACATTCGATGGCCTTTTCACCGCGGTGAACAATGTTTCGTTGACTCTCGGGTACAACGAATCTATCGGAATCATCGGTGAATCCGGGTGTGGTAAAAGCACCCTCTCTTTCTCGGTCATGCGTTATCTAGCCAGCAATGCCGTGGTAGATGGTGCTATTCGGTACAAAGAAGAGAATCTCCTCGAGAAAAGTGAACGAGAGATGGAGAAGTATCGAGGCGATCGTATCGCCATGGTGTTTCAGAACCCCTACTCTTCGCTCAACCCGGCACTTACCATTGGCTTCCAGTTGGATGAAGTAAGCATACATCACCAGAAGCTGTCAAAGAAGGCTGCAAGAAAAGCTACGATCGAAGCTCTCGAAATGATGAATCTCGGTGATCCGAAAGGGATTGCACGTAGATATCCTCACCAGGTAAGTGGAGGTATTCAGCAACGTATCTGTATCGCTATGGCATTACTTTGCCGACCCGACCTACTTCTCCTAGATGAACCCACAACTGCGTTGGATGTTACCACTGAAGCTGTGATTCTCGACTCCATCAAGGAGCTAAAGGATCGTCTCAACATGTCTCTCATATACGTTTCCCACGATATGGGAGTTATCAACAAGGTAGCTGAACATGTTGTGGTCATGTACAGTGGAGAGATTGTCGAACGTGGACCAAAACAGGAGATCTTCGATCATCCTAGCCATCCATATACTCGGGCATTGATAAACTGTATGCCTCGTGGAGGAGTGGTGAAGGAGAAAACAAAACTCAATACGATTCCAGGTTATGTAAGAAGAAGAGGAGCCAATGAGGGCGGTTGTCCTTTCGTCGATCGGTGCGATAAACGGAACGATACCTGTGAAAGCAAGTATGGTGTCCGTCAGGTTGGAGAAAAGCATTTCGCTGCATGTGATCGTGCATATGCAACAGATATTCCCGAAGTTCTTCATGAAAAACTCGTTCCAAAAGTACGAGAGACGCGGGAAGACGCCACAAAACCTACTGACCTACTGAGAGTTGAACAGCTTCACAAGATTTACGGATCCAGAAGAAAGGTTTATGCAGTGAACGGAATCGATTTCTCCGTTGAACCACGTTCTGTCATCGGTATCGTTGGAGAATCTGGTTGTGGAAAATCAACTACTGGTCATATGGTTTCAGGACTCTACAAGCCAACGAAAGGGCGTATTCTGTTCAACGATGTCGATATCTCGATAGCATGGAATAAACGTAATAAAGAAACACTCAAGAACATTCAGTTGATATTCCAGAATCCCGGACGAAGCCTAAATCCATCCCATACGGTGGAGCAGATTATTGGTAGAGCCATGAAAAAACTGGCAGATATCAGCGATCCTAACGAACGGAGAGAGAAAATCATCAGTATTCTCAAGAAGGTCGATCTTGGAAAGGAGTATCTGGAGAAGAAACCGAGACAGCTCAGTGGAGGAGAACAGCAGCGCGTAGCCATTGCACGAGCGTTATCGATCTCACCCAATCTCATTGTCTGTGACGAACCTACGAGTGCTCTGGACGTTTCAGTGCAGGCCTCTGTACTCAATCTTCTGAATGATTTGCAGGTTGAGACCGAGGCAGCATATATGTTCATTTCTCACGACTTGAATGTGATCAACTACCTCAGTGATTATATCATGGTCATGTATGCGGGAAAGATTGCCGAGTATGGCAAGCGGGATGAGGTCATGAACCCTCCATTCCACCCATACACTGAGGCTCTCCTTTCCGCTGTTCCGGAAGTTGACCCGACTAAACAGAAGGATCCCATAGAACTACTGGGTCAATTGCCCGATCCCGCGAAGAAGCCCAAGGGGTGTCCATTCGCAGGTCGATGTCATAGACAGGTCGGCGAAATCTGTGAACGTGAGTACCCGCCTATGGTTACAGCCTCGGATACTCACTACTATTACTGTCACATCAAACCGACAGCGTAGCGTAGTCCTCGGGCTCATTGCTATAGGACCCGACAAACAACATTTCGCGGTGTATCTTCATATCGGAGAGCACCGCGAACTTGTCTCTATCCTTTCCGAACAACGTCTTGATGATGTTCTTCTCCCCATCGATTACGACCGTGTACACCGGATCTCCCGCTATGACGAGACGGGCAACCGAAACTCCGGTGCCACACGTTCCTGCCCATTCGTCCAAGGTTTTCCGTAACGATGCATCCTGCACCTCACTGATCGTATACACGCTTCCTCCAAGGTGTTTGCTCAACCTGATACGTCGATCCGAATCGATTGCGCGCATGCCGGTGAACACAAAACCCTCTGGGACAGCCGAACCGAGTGCTGAGAGTGTCTTGTCATGATCCAACGCAGTTCCACCATGAATATCTACAAGGACAACCTCGGCTCCGCCGGTAATGCCAGATGAGAGCGGATTAACAAACTCCATTCTTGGCTTCGGATTGTAACCCTGGGTGAAAGCGACGGGGATTCCTGCTCGCTGAAATGCCTGTTCGAAGATTCTCATAACATTGATATGGCTAATGAAACTGGCCCTACCCTCTTTTCTGTAGAAGAACATGACCGGTCTTGACGGTGCAAGCTCCGAGTCAGAACTGGAAAGATCAACTGGAGAGGTCTCCTCTATAGGAGTATCTTCGGTTACTTGGTGATTCTTGCCGCAGATGCCACACGGAATGGAACACTCTTGTCGGCATATGTCTGAAAGCATTGCTTCACGTGCCATATGCCACTCATGTTTGAGGAAGCGGGTCGAAACACCGAGTGATACAGAGTCCCATGGTAATGCATCCTCGGTATTGTGCTCTTCGTAGATCCAGGAATCGACCGATCGCTCGTGTGCAGCGATTGCCTGTTTCCAGAGTTCGACATTCATATGCTCGTTCCACGCATCGAGTCTACATCCACGTGTATATGCATCCAAGATCAACGTTCCGATATCTGCAGAGCCTCTACTGATTATCCCCTCAAGATAGGATACCCACGGATCATGATACGATACCTTTGCTCCTCTGATTTCCTGCTGAATCATCCGTTTGATGGAAGAGAGGTGGATCTGAGAATCCTCCAGTCTCATCTGTTTCGCCCATTGGAATGGCGTGTGCGGTTTGGGAATGAACGTACCAATATTGATATTCATACCAATTCTCGTTGACTCCCAAATCTTCCTGAGAAACTCGACGATAGCCTCCTGCTCCTCGGCAGGATCGACAAACGGCAATCCAACCATGAAGTAGAACTTAGCGAGCTTCCATCCACGACTCTTCGCTTCGCGAATGATTTCGATTATCTGATCGACAGGAACCTCTTTGTTCATGGCTCTCTGCCACTGTGTCAAAGGGGTCTCGATGGCGAAGGTGAGTCCACTCTTTCGCACTTCGGATAGTTGCTCCAAAATTCCCAATGAGAAGGAACTCACTTTGAGTGATGGTAGAGAAAACGATATATGCTCAGGTGCAAACTCTCGATTCAAGCGTTCGATGATGACTTTTATATTGGGATGATCCCCACTTGATAATGAACTGAGTGTGACAGTACGATACCCGAAATCATATACATACTGTGAGACCTGATCTCGAATGGTTTCATAACTTTTCTGCCTGAATGGTTTGTAGTATTGCCCTGCATGACAGAAGCGGCACCCATTCGGACAGCCGCGCATGATCTCGACTACTCCATGATCCTGGGCAACTTTGAAATGCGGTACGACATAGTGGGAAAATCCACTCTTCCCTTGCTCAGCAAAGGTATCATCTATCGCTCTGCGGGCTCTAGTGATACTTGGATACCAGAGGAAATCATAGGTCTTCAATGCTGTCTTGATCTGCTCACGAGTCGATCCACGCAACTTCTCATTGCGAATGGTACGAATTACATCGGCAAGACCCGATTCTGCCTCACCTATGAATATGAAATCGAAGAACGGAGAGAATGGAAGCGGGTTCGTTACCGCAGGTCCTCCCGCTATGACAATGGGATCCCTATCTGTACGGTCGGAGGCCAACAAAGGTATGCTGCCAAGATCGAGAACTTGAAGGATATTGGTTGCAGACAACTCGTACCCGATCGAAATACCGAGCAAGTCGAGCTGCGAAAGTGGGATGCCGTGCTGTAACGTATGAAGCGGTATGTTTCGATCGCGGAGAACCTGTTCATAGTCGGGAGCCACCGAGAACACTCGATCACAGACAATCGCCTCCTCCATTGACAACACCAGATCGTAGAGAATACGCATTGCATGATTGGACATCCCTATCTCATACAGATCGGGAAAGCAAAGACCAACCTGCGTGGTATCGGGTCCAGGCTCAGTTACTGGGCCGTATGTGTACTCGCCTCCGATGTATCGAGCAGGATTCTCGATGGTTAACAATGTATTTCCCAGTTCGCTTCCTATATCTATCCGATTCATATTGCTCTCCATTATAAAGGAGCGCCTCTTACAGGCGCTCCTCGGTGTTAGAAAAATTGGTGGTCCATAAGCCGGGTTCTGTATGTAGCGGTCATCTATCTAGGCGATACGTTACCGTACCGCTCAAGCAACCTACCCGCAGGTTATGGACGAACAGCCCACCTGCTACTTGGTCTTGCTCCTGACGAGGTTTACCCTGCCACTTCCGTTGCCGAAAGCGCGGTGGGCTCTTACCCCACCATTTCACCCTTACCTGTCACCAGGCGGTATATTTTCTGTGGCACTCTCTGTAGCCTTACGGCTCCCGGGTGTTACCCGGCGTCACGTTCTACGGAGCCCGGACTTTCCTCCCGTGCGAAAACTATCACACCGGCGACCGCTTGGACCACCATGCCTATTATGTACGTAAGCCTCGATTAGAGCAAGTCATCGAACTCGTCTGCATTGACAAAGTCCGCAAGTCCTTCCTCTTCAATCTCGGAATCATCGAGTGGTTGATCAAACTTATCGACCAATTCGACATCCTCCCAGTAGAGAACACGGCTGCAATAGGGGCAGAAACGGAAATCGTCTCCTTTCCTGACATCGTTCACAAACTGAACGGGAAGTGTCATGTGGCACCCTTGGCATACCATTCCATGCACAGGAACGATACCGACACCAGCCTTGTTCTTGATGATACGTTCAAACTTAAAGAGAATTGAATCATCGATGCCTGGAGTGAGTGTATCCTCATGGGCTTTCAACTGATCCAGCTCCTCCTGTTTCATGGCGAGCTGTTTGTCCTTCTTGTCCGTCTCAGTCTTGACCTCTTCCTCCTGAATCTCCATGAGCTGCTCATGTTCTTCAAGCTGTTCCTGGAGCTCTGAGAAATACTTCTCTTTCGCGAGTAGACTCTTTCTCAGAGACTGCTCACGTGAGGAAGCGTCCTTTATCTCCTTTTCGAGAGCTTCGAATTCACGCTGTGTGGAGATGACTTCCATTTGCTTCTCAGAGGCCTCGCGAGCCCTTTCTGCTTCATCGAGCGAGAAACGAAGCGACTTCAACTCTTCGGATGTCTTCTCCAACCGCTCATGTTTTTCGATGTAGGTCTTCTTTCCGCGGTTTAGCAATTCCTCTTTCGTCTCGAGCGTTCTTGGAATTTCCTTGATCTCTTCAAGCACAGCGAATTTCTTGGCGAGAACACCCTGAAGATCGCGAAGCTTATCAAACACTTCCTGCATATACTATCTCCTGCCTAAATGGTACTAAATAAAATCCTTGAGTCGCCGACTCCGTTTCGGATGTCGTAGTCTTCGAAGCGCTTTCGCCTCAATCTGACGAATACGCTCACGGGTCACTTCAAAATACAATCCCACCTCTTCCAATGTCAATGAGTATCCGTCCTCAAGACCGAATCTCATTTTGAGAACTTCCTGCTCCCTCGGGGGCAATGTCTCAAGTACATCCTGCAGCTGTTCCTGCAGAAGTGTGAACGCTGTCTGTGTAGCTGGATTCTCGACATCCTTGTCCTCAATGAAATCACTGAGTAGAGAATCCTCTTCTTCACCAACCGGTGTTTCGAGACTAATTGGCTCTCGTGCGACATTCTTAACGGCTTTCACCTTTTGAGGAGTCCAGCCAAGTTTTTCTGCTATCTCCTCATCGGTAGGTTCTCTACCGTATGTCTGCATGAGCATTCTGGACTCTCGAACAACCTTATTGATCTGCTCAATCATATGAACCGGCACACGGATCGTACGAGCCTGATCACTTATCGATCTCGTTATCGCCTGTCGAATCCACCAGGTTGCATAGGTTGAGAACTTGTACCCCTTCCGGTACTCGAATTTCTCGACTGCCTTAATAAGTCCAATATTTCCTTCCTGCACCAGGTCGAAGAAGTGAAGACCTCTGTTCGTGTATTTCTTAGCAATACTGACGACGAGTCTGAGATTTGCTTGGATCAGACGATCCTTGGCACTTTTCATCATCTCGCGTCCACGCATGATCTCCTTCGCGTTGCCAATGATCTCTGTACAAGACTCCTCGAACTCATACTCAATGTTCTTGAGCTCTTTCTCCGTGAGCTGTACATCCCGAATGAGTTCCTTGATCTTGTCAGCGCTCATATTGAGCCGTTTCTCAAGATCTCCTCGCTGAGAAGGTACAGCAAGACTTCGTCCCATGAGTCGCAGTTCTCTGACACTCGAAACATCCAATCTATTCTCGATTGATGCTTTTCTTCTTTGTAAATCGAAAATATTGCGTTCAGCTGCGAGATACCGTTCGGTGAATCCGGTGATCTCTTCAGGCTGTAATTCAACCTTTGAGAGCTTCTTCATAAGCGTTGCACGTTTCTTGCAGAAGTTCTCATCTTTGAGTATTTCTCCACCGGTCGCGACAGTCTTCTTCTTGAGTTCAATATAGCTTCTCAGTGGACCTTGAATATCCTTCAAAAGCTCCTTGTAGAATTGAACGTACCGTTTCTGGTCATTCATTTTCTCCTTGAGCTCTTTGGGTGAGAATTCCAGTTCCTCTTCGTCAAAACGTGTATTCACGATCTCCATGATATCGTTGAAGCTGGAGATCAGGACTCCCGATTTGAGAATAACGTCCTTGATGATCTCAGCCCCCTCTTCCATCCGTTTGGAAAGCTCGACCTCCTGCTCTGCATTGAGCAGGTTTTCCCGACCGATCTCGCGGAGATAGAGACGTATCGGGTCATCGACCGATGAATCGCCCTTGTCAGAACCGAGAACGTTGGTCCTACGAGCTCCACTTTCACGTCCAGATTCACGATCGCTGTCTTCTTCGATATCCATGATCGATTTACGGCTACCTTCATAGCCACCGACATCATCAAAAGATCCTAAATCCGCCTTGGAGAATGTCTTGCCAATTTCTGGTTCGTCTTCCTCATCTTCGTCGAGGTCATCGTCATCGGCATCATCATCCAATTCCTCATCCTGATCTTCGATCAGCTTTTCCTCGATCTCATCTTCACCACGATGTGGCGATGAAATACCGGAGATATCGGACAGATCGTTTTCAATTATTGCTTCATCAAGTTCTTCCTCGATTTCATCCGCATCTTCGTCAAGCTCGTCATCGATCAGAGTCTCGTCTTCTTCCAATACGCCCTCATGATCAATTGCGTCCTGCGGTTTTGCCGCTTGCTCTTCTTCGATGTTTTTCAACAAATTACTCTCCATATCCTCTTCACTCACGAGAATCCCGTAATGAGATTCGAGCGAAGTTACTAGCTCTTCCATGAAATGTTCATCTTCGCGATATTCTTCAGGGATCCGTTTCAGAACCTCTTCTAACGAAAGATGTCCTTCACGCTTTCCCTTTGCTACCAATGCAATGTAAAAGTCTTGATTCTCCAAATCAGGCATGTTCTGGCTTCCTCATTCTTGCGATCTTCTCATCCAAGGACTTCTTCTCGAGAAGCAAATCCGATAGCTCTACCGAGATAGCTCCATCCTTCTCTGCCAGTCGAATCAAATTCTCCACTTGTTTTCTTTTCTTCTCCATGGTTCGTAGTGTTATCCGTCTGACCGACTCATTAAGTACCTGCTCGGCTTGTGAAGCGAACTCTCCAGACTGAAAACTCGTTGCAACGGCATTTCTCAGCCTCTCATCTTCTATCATGTTCAGAATGAGTTCGTCAGATGTTCCGATTCCTTCACGAGTCGCATCTTCCAGCACGGTATACAGCTGGATGGCATGCTCATCGATCAGATCATTGACACGTAGACGATTTCGATATTCGGGAAATAGGCGACGATTATTCATCAATGTCAACATTGCATACAAATCGGTGGACCGCTTCCATCCTTGTTGAGAAGGATCAGCTCCCATTCCACTACGTTTCTGTTCCTCCCGTTTTCGTATGGTCGAATTGGCGGATCTGCTTACGTAATCGCGCATGAGTGTCTCTGCGTCCAACTGCAAGTATTCGGCCAAATCACGAAGATAACTCTGTTTGACGATCTCGGATTCGACCGCGTCCAGGTAAGGCTTGACCTCGTTGAAAATTTGCAGTTTCCCAGTCGCCTTCCTACTATCATACATGGTAATCGCCGAATGTACAAGATGATCAAAGGCGCTTTTACTGTTCTGGCATGCTTTTGCCAGTGCTTCCGGCCCCTCCTGTTCCAAGAGTTCTGCCGGGTCTTTTCCACCCTCAAATTGTACAACACGAGACTCCAGACCAAGATTCTCACACACTACCAAAGCCTTCTTCGTTGCCATTTGACCTGCATCGTCTGTGTCGAACACGAGTGCTACCCGTTCTGCATATCTTCTGAGCAACTTCCCTTGATCGGTAGTAAAAGCCGTTCCCAATGGGGCCATGGCTGTAGTGAGACCTGCCTGATGCAGTGCGAGAACATCGAAATACCCTTCGCACAGGAAACAGGACGCCTCCTTCTTTACGGAGGCGAGACTCTCGTACATGCCGTATACGATTTCCCGTTTTCGGTAGAGTACCGTCTCGGGTGTATTGATATATTTTGCCTGTGAATTCCCAGAAAGGTCTCTTCCTCCGAATGCGACAACCTGCCCCTTCCAGTTTTTAATTGGGAACATAAGTCTATTCCTAAATAGAGGGTATGTCGGATTATTCCGAGCAAACAGGCCAGATTTCGCAAGAATCTGATCGCTGTAGTGTTTCGAACTGAGAAACCGATAGAGCCAGTTTGGATCATCGGGAGCGAAGCCGAGTGAGAACGTCTCAATCGATTGTTCTGTGAACCCTCGTTTCTCAAGATATGAGACAGCCTCTGTTCCCGCCTCATTCTGTGTGAGAATGTAATGAAAACTAGCAGCCAGTTTCTCGTAGAGGTCTTGTAGGGTATCCACCTCTGTCCGTTTTCTTCGTTCCTGAGGTGTCTCTTCAACCAACTCCACCCCACTCAACTCTGCAAGATATTGGACAGATTCTGGAAAAGAGAGATGCTCCATGGCCATGACGAAATCGAAAAGCGAACCACTTTTCCCACAACCGAAACAGTGAAAGAATCCTTTGTCTGGAATAACGGAAAACGAGGGGGTCTTTTCATCATGAAACGGACAAAGCCCCCAATAGCGATCGCTTTTCTTGTGGAGAGTCAGGTACCGTGAAACCACCTCTACGATGGAAGTGCGGTTTTTGATCTCGTCCAGGATAGCTTCTGAATATTTCGCCATACACTCCCAATCAATACGATTCCCAGATCGCCGGCTCCACTCCTTGGCGCAACCGGAGCAAGTGGTCTATCTCTTCCCGGCCATGTAATTCACCATGTCCGATACCGGGACACCAATCAGCCTCCCGTTCCCACGATTGACGATCAGCGACAATAGTGTTCCAAAATGGATAGGTTGCACATTGTACCGGTCTAGCCTTGTACACACTGCAACCATATTTCTCGAGAAACACACAATCGTGGTTCTCTCGTTCCAAAAGGCTTATATAAGAGATACTACCCATAGGTACCTTTCGGCAATAGCGATGGATGAATTCTCTGGGAGAAAGGTGCAAGAATGAGGATAATCGGTCAAGATCAGCATCTGATATGAACACGAAGCCCGGCTCCACGCCACAACAGTAACGGCACCCAGGCTTGCAGGTGAAGTGAAGACCATCCTCATAGAAACAATCCATGATACCCCCACAAACGAAAAAACAGGTCTTTCCGTAAGGAGTAGACCTGTTATGGGGAGAGAAGGATTCGAACCTTCGAAGGCTGAGCCAACAGATTTACAGTCTGCCCCCTTTGACCGCTCGGGAACCTCCCCGTTTTCACGACTCGCTCACCTTACCTAAAACAGGTCAAATAGTCAAGCATACTCATGAAAAAGTTCATAATGTCATGGAACCACGGCACAATTGCCATGTAGTGTTCCAATAGCCACCTGTCAGATTCGAACTGACGACCCCGAGATTACAAGTCACGTGCTCTGGCCAGCTGAGCTAAGGTGGCGACTGTTTCCGTGGTAGCATAAGAAAAATCAGGTCACTCTGTCAAGTCAAAAACCCCAATCTTTCAGCAACGCTTCTATCTCACTCCGAGTTCGCTTGTCTGCCCTTGAGTGAAAGTGCCATACATCATATTTTGCCAGAGCATATTGCAAGAGCATGACAGCCTCCTGACGATCGCTCATCTTACTCAATGAAACCGGGGAGTAGAATGGAACTGCGTTCTGGCCTCCCGCTCCTTCATAGTAGGCATGTTGGTCGACCACACTCTTTCCTGCTGCTCTGTTCCAATCTCTCTCCATAGAACGGAGATTCGAGCTTCGTTTCGACGCACTGTTGTTTCGTTTCCACAACATCTCAGCAAGAGCCTTGAAGTGGCCAGGATACAACACGTGTGAGGGTATGGTTTCAACGGCTTTTCGCGTGTAGGAAATTGCGGTATCGAGATCACCGAACGAGAGGGGCCACCCCGGTAATTGAAAGTACAACTGACCGAGGACATACCAACTGACCGAGTTATCCATGACACCAAGGGTGTCGATCAGATAGGTAAAATCATCTCTCATCGGTTTTGCTTTCGAAAGGGCATTCAAAGGTCCTTTGGTCTCTCCCCAACGCCCTATACTTGAAGCTTTGTAGACCAGAGCGTCGGGATGATCACCATAGGCAAGAGCGTCCATTGCGTACTGTTCAGCCTCTTCGTAGATGGCAAACAGCTCGCTGTCACTAGCACCCTCCTCCTTTCGTTCATCCCCAATGGCGAGTGTGGCACGAGAGAGCCTCCAGAGTAGCTCAGCTCTGTCAGAAGGATTCACTGTAGTCTCCAATGTATTTTGAAGCAACGATTTCGTCTCTTCCAGTCGATCAAGCCAATACAGCGAATCTGCCTGTTCGAGTGTGGCAGAAACAGCAAATACAAGCGACATGCACAACACAAACAGAGCTACGGTCAGGAACAACTTCTTTTTCATGAATTCCCCCTCAAGATAGTACTACTACTATATCTTACACATTCATCCTATTGTGTCAATTAAAATGCTATCGACTCAAATCTGGTCTCAGTGCCTGTGCCCCACGAAGATAGACTGCTTGAGGTGTGTGTGACTCTTCCTGATGGTAATGCACAAGCAATCGAATAGTCCGAGGCAACATACCATTGACCACCGGTTCCTGCATGCAAAACAGTGGCACAGAATAGGTCGAGTCTCTCGACCGGAGGGCTGTTGCAGGGTTTACTGCATGGAGATCGGGCGTTACCGAAAATTGCAGAGATATGATCTGACTCTCGTGCAGATTGTTTGCACTGCACACGGTGTCGTACATTTCAATGACCGCATCTACGATAAGCATTCGCTCGTCTCTCTCAACCTGCGTCGCTCCACGAACTGCAAATACTCTTTCAGCCATTGTCATCTCCTTTTTATTCTAAACAAAAAGCATGAATCCATGCTGGGTCACTTCTGTGAAAATCGATATCACAACCCATCCTGATACGAATACTATACAGCGGATAAATGTAGCCAGCACATCCAGAACAGGAAACATTCGATCGAACAGCCAAAGGACCACAGCTATCAATAGCAGCACGAGAGCATACGCAAGCCCTACCATACTGAGCAGTGTTGTGGCATTCGTAGCAAACTGTGTGAACTGGTCTGTAGTATCCCACCACAGCTGTGCTGCGAAGAGGCTAAACGAGAAGAGATACAGAAGCAACAGATAGTTGTGGACACGAGCGCCAAAGGCCAAGGTCCTTCTGAGCCGTAACATGTGAATAAGTATATCACAAGTGTCCACAGTTACGACAGCATTCGATTAACACAATTATATATTGCGGATACCACCTCTTTGCCATAAACTATTGAAATAAAACACAAAAAATGAAGGAAAAATTATGGGAAACAATGCTATTGAAAAAATGAAAGGTGTTGGAGTCGGCACTCCCGATATTCTTGTTCCGAAAAAAGGTATCAATCTACATAAATGGGCAGTAGTTGCCTGTGATCAGTACACATCTGAACAGGATTATTGGAAACGTGTTGAGTCGTATGTTGGAGACAGTCCATCGACACTACACCTCATTTTTCCCGAGGCCTACCTCGAGGAGCCCGATCCACAGAAACGTATCGATTCCATTAACAAGGCCATGGCAACATATCTGGCACAAGGTCTCTTCACTACCTTTCCCGAGAGCTTCTTTCTCGTTCATAGAACCACAGGCAAAGGTCCTGGTCGCTGGGGTCTCATTGTGTCACTCGATCTTGAACAATACGACTACTCGAAGGATTCAAGAACACTCATTCGTGCAACTGAGGGAACAATCGTGAGCAGAATACCGCCAAGAAAGCTTATTCGCAAGGATGCTCCACTCGAATTACCCCATATCCTCGTGCTCATAAGCGATGAAGCACGGTCGGTCATCGAACCCCTGATAGCTCAGCAATCGTCGCTCCCCCTTGTGTATGACACAGATCTCATGGAACACGGAGGTCATATTCGTGCATTCCAGATTCATGGAGAACAATTGGAGCAGGTTGCAACCGCATTCGAATCTTTACATGCATCTCTGGATCGAGAGAATCCCCTCCTGTTCGCCATGGGAGATGGGAATCACTCCCTAGCTACAGCAAAATCGTGCTGGGAAGATTTGAAAAAAACGCTCTCTCCAGAGGAACTCCAGAACCACCCGGCACGATATGCACTGGTCGAGCTCGAAAACATCTTCGATCCAGGACTCGTGTTCGAACCGATTCATCGTGTTTTATTCTCGATAACGAAGGAGGATTTTATCGAGGAACTTGGTCGTCATTGCGATGGATTCACTGAAACTACCGTATCATCCATCAATATGGTGAACACTCTGATCGAAAAAAAAGATGGAGTTCAGCGCTTTGGCTATGCAGATTCGAATGGATTATCGGTCTTCAATCTCGAGAATCCTGCAGCCACCATCCCTGCAGGGACACTACAGTCGGTAATCGATGCGCTTCTGAAAAACAAAAACAGTACGGTCGACTACATTCACGGCGATGATGTAACCATGGACCTTGGCAGTAGAGAAGGAAACATTGGCCTATTCTTGCCTGCCATCGACAAAGGTACCTTCTTTGACACTATCATTGCAGATGGTGCACTTCCGAGGAAAACATTCAGTATGGGAGAGGCACACGAAAAACGGTTTTACATGGAGGCGAGAAAGATTCGCTGACCGAATATGGTGGCGCAATAAAGGGCGGGTTGCTACCCGCCCTTGTCGTATACAGTAGGGAATGAAATCAACCGAGACCCGATTTCCTACGACTCCAGATATCATAGAAGACTGCCAACAGGAGAATTGAAGCTTTCACCACATATTGCCAGTCGGCTCCGATATTCTGCAAGGACATGCCATTGTTGATAGCTCCCATGACCAGCCCACCGGTGATTGCTCCGATTGTAGTACCGATACCACCAGAAGCAGCAGCTCCACCTATGAAGCAGGAGGCGATTGCATCGAGTTCGAACCCATCCCCAGCCTGTGGTAGAGCGGAGTTCATGTAGGCGGTAAACACCAGTCCTGAAAGACCGCTCAGGACACCCATGATCACGTGAGTAATGAAGACGACCTGCTCAGAGTTTATTCCACTTAACTTCGCCGACTTCGCGTTTCCTCCAACAGCGTAGATGTATCGCCCTATCACGGTATTGTTGGTAATAAATACGAACAGTGCAGTGACCAAAGACAATACCAGCACGACTGTGGGAATGCCACGATATGAGGCAAATCGAGTGAACACGAAGATAATCAGCAGAGACAGTGCGACAACTTTCAATATATCGTATCGGAACGACAGAACGGTGAACCCCTTCTTTATTTTCCTGTTTCGTTGGTGAAGCATTGCCCATATAAGGAGCACGATTGCAACAACCATGACCAGTAGTGAGAGTCCGTCGTTTCCTCCAATGGTGAATCCGTCGATGCGAAGGAATCCAGAGGCGATTCGCTTAAAACCATCATCGCGGAGAGCTATCGGAGTTACATTCGTTATGATGTACGTGAGACCTCGGAAGAGCAACATACCTGCCAACGTGACAATGAACGCAGGAATCCGCATATAGGCAATCCAGAAAGCCTGAAAACACCCGATGAGTCCACCAACGATCAGTGTGAGAATCAGTGTGGGAATCAAGCCCATCCCGGTGTTGTACAGCATGGCACTGATTGCTCCGGTGAATGCAATGAGCGATCCCACGGATAGGTCAATATTTCCGATGATAATAACCAGAACCATCCCCACTGCAAGAATGAGTATATAACTGTTCTGTATAAATATGTTTGTAATGTTTCTCGGTGTAAGATTCACGCCACCGGTCATGAATGCAAATACGACCATGATAAGTCCAAGCATGATGAACATGGAGAGTTTACGCATGTTCTGCTTGGCCAATTCAAAGAATGAGATGTGTTCTATTTGTGCTCCATTCGCCATGAAATCCTCCTAATCTACAAGAGCCATATGCATGATGCGTTCCTGGGTAGCCTCATCACGGTTCAAGACCCCTTTGATCTCCCCTTCGTTCATCACATAAATTCTATCAGACATACTAATTGCTTCCACCAACTCCGATGATACGACAATTACACTCTTACCCTGCTTCACCATCTCGTTCAAAATGCTGTAGATTTCAAATTTTGCACCTACATCAATGCCACGAGTTGGCTCATCGACAATGAATACGTCCGGATCTGCAAGGAGGCATCTACTGAGTACCACTTTCTGCTGGTTCCCACCCGAGAGATTCCTTGCCAACTGGAGAAGCGATGGGGTTTTGATCTGCAAAGCCTGCCTGTACTTTTCAGCACTTTTCATCTCAAGATCCTTGTCTACCACTCCACGCTTTGAGAGCTTCGGAAGACTCGAATTGGTGATGTTCGTCTTTACATCCTGTAACAGAATGAGTCCAAGACTCTTTCTGTCTTCGCTCACATAGCCAACACCCTTCTCTATCGCATCCTTCGGGTTTTTGAATTCAACTCGATCTCCATTGAGAAAGATCTCACCAGATGCTCCGTATCCATAAGAATTGCCGAAGATACTCATCATAAGCTCAGTTCTACCTGCCCCCATAGGGCCACAGAAGCTGACGATCTCACCTTTACGTACAAAGAACGATGCATCATCGACAATTTTCATGGTGTGGTAGTCTGGGTGATATACCGTCCAGTTCTTCACTTCAAACACCACATCACCTATGTCAGGCTCTTTCTGGGGAAACAGGTTTTTCAACTCTCGACCGACCATGCCTCGTATGATCTCTTTCTCGGTTACCTCTCGCTCAGTCAGATCGTATGATACAATCGATTGGCCATCTCTCAGAATGGTAATCGAGTCGGCGACAGCAAGCACTTCATCGAGTTTATGGGAGATCATGATGCAGGTAATTCCCTCCCGCTTAAACTCTCGCATAAGATCGAGCAACTTTTGACTTTCGTCATCGTTCAAAGACGAAGTGGGTTCATCAAAGATCAATAGTTCCGCTTTCTGTGAAATGGCTCGAGCGATCTCTACAAGCTGCTGTTTTCCAACACTCATCTTACTTACAATAGTCTGTGGTTTCTCGTTTAATCCAACTCGCTTCATAAGTGGATATGAATCCTTGAGACAACTGTCCCAATCTATGACTCCGAACCGTGTCTTCATATGACCGAGAAACAAGTTCTCGTAGACTGATAAATAGGGACTGAGCGTCAATTCCTGGTGAATGATCGCGAGCCCAGCCAGCTCACTATCCTTGGTATTTCGATAGTTCGTCTCATTGCCTTTGAAGAACACCTGACCTTCGTAGGTCCCTTTGGGGTACACACCGCTTACCACATTCATCAATGTCGATTTACCAGCACCGTTCTCCCCAACCAGACAATGGATCTCCCCCTTGCGGACCTTGAACTCTACGTTGTCCAACGCTCTCACACCGGGAAAATCCTTCGTCAAATTCTTTACTTCCAGAATGTACTGCTCACTCATGCCTCTCCACCTGTTGCCGCAATGTAACCACGAGCCTTCCGGCAGAAAGCTTTCCGCCGGAAGGAAAAGTGTTTTTATTCTTGTGTCAGATTCACCTGTTAGCGAATCTGATCAGCCTTATAGTAACCGCTGTCAATCATGACTTCAACATAATTATCCTTGGTTACACGAACAGGCTCAAGCAGATAGGATTTCACGACCTTTCTACCAGTGTCATAGGTCTCTGTATCAAGTCGAGCACCTTCGATCTGAGGAGTCTTTCCCTGCAGAATCGCATCTGCGAGATCGATCGCTGCCTTTGCAAGATTTCTGGTGTCTTTGAATACTGTCATTGCCTGTCTGCCATCCTTGATCATCTGGATGGATGCCAATTCTCCATCCTGACCAGTGACTACAGGAAGGTTGTTGACATATTTGGCATCGGAAAGCAGAGCTTCGATGATTGCACGAGCGAGTGTATCGTTTGGCGAAAGAACTGCATCGAGGACATAGTCCTTAGCATCGCCATTCAACAGGTTCTCCATTCTCTGCTTGGCAAGGTCTGGTCTCCAGTTCTCAGTTGCGATTCTAGTGAAGTTTGCTGTGTCACTCGATCTGAGCGGAGCAGGACCGACGATTTTAAGAACACCCTTCTCTACGAATGGGCGCAATTCACTCAAAGCACCGTCGAAGAAGAAGAATGCATTGTTGTCGGTCGGAGATCCGGCGAACAAGGTGATGTACTTGGGATTGGCTGTCGTGGCATTGGCAAGATCCAACTCATCGACAATAGCTGCACCCTGGAACTGACCAACTTTGAAGTTGTCGAACGTAATATAATAGTCGTACTGGTCCGAACCGGTGATAAGACGGTCGTAAGCAATAACTTCAACACCATCTTCACGGGCATCTGCAACAGCAGTGACGACACCTTCGTTGATCGAACCAATGATCAACAGATCAGCACCCTTGGTGATGAAGTCGGAAAGCTGAGCATTCTGAATACTCTGGTCAGCATCGCCATAAGCAACTTCAGCCCTGTATCCGAGTGCGACTGCTGCATCGCGAAGAGCAGCACCGTCCATCTGCCAACGTTCAACGTGAGTTTCTGGCATAGCAAGTCCGATGAATCCCTTGCCAGCTTCCTGAGCGCCCTGTGAGAACGCAACTGATCCTGCGAGCAACAAGACCATACACAGTAAAGCAATTTTCTTCATATTCCTCTCCTTGTGAGTTTTTCAAACCGTCATACGATCGGTCGAGCAAGTGAGAACCTAGGTTCTCACTCACAGTCATATGGTACGCCCCCTCTATGGAGTCAGGAATATCAAAAAAAAGGATTTCATATCAAAAATTGACTTATTGAGTTCCAAATCAGTCTGCGAGTAGTGGTGTCACATCGACATCTCCCTGTCGAATCAGACGATATGGTTCTTTCGTTATGTCCAGAATAGTCGAGGGAACCGTACCCTGATTCTCATCTCCTTGGAGAAAGAGTGGTATCACTTCGTTGAAATGAACCACCATCTCCTGAAAGTGGGTGAAAGCAGGCATTCCCGAACTGTTGACACTAGTGCTATACAAGGGTGAACCCAGATTTGTAAGCACGGCTTGAAGAAAAGGGTCGGCAGGCTCACGAATCGCTACCGTTCCCCCATGGACACTCTTCACGACCAGCGTCAAAGCGCCAGGCCAGAAATCCAACACTCTCTGGGGAATCTGTGTATCGGTGATTCGAGGCAACAGTGACCGCGTGATGAGTTGGATGAACGGTTTAGTCTCCTCTCTCCCTTTGACATCTCTCAGTTGCTGTTCAGTATCAGGAGCAACACCCACGATACCATATATCGTATCACAAGGAATGATTGCTATGTTTCGTGCACTAAGATGCTTGGTAAGCATACCCAATGCATGCTTGTCATGTTTTGCGATGATGATTCCCATAGACCTCTCCGTTGAACGAAAGAATCACAGGCTCCTCACGACTTCGTTTTCGTTTGTACCTGATCAAGGCGATACTACCGGTAATAGACATACTGAGCAAGAGTGCCAAAAGGAGCGAGAGAGAAAAGGATATACCACGCTCTGAGTGAAACGTGCTTCCAGGATCGGAGGGTGTGGAAATAGGCAGTTGCTGTGTTTCACCGTTCGGATATACCGGAGCGCCTTGTGAGTCGAAAAAGAGATACACACGTTCTCCGCGTTGCACATAACCCATCTTTCGGGCTGCGTCGAGCACCGACTCGCGACTATGCACGTTATCGTATCGGTGTTGCAGAGTTTCAAGCTGAAGACGTTGAACATCCAGAACATACCGCTTTTGCTCTACATACTGTTCCAACGAGCGATTCGTCAACAATCCCTTCGGACCGGCAAGGCCAAAGATCACTGCAGTGCAGAGAACTAGGAGAAACAGAAACAATACAAGATAATTCCTTGTCATACACCACCCGAACCGTTATAATGCATTACATATCATACAGACAGCAAGTGGCGTTGTAAAGCGCTCCTATTGCTGCCGGATGGAGTACTCTAAGACCAATGCAAAGACATCGAGAGAAGAGCCCAGCAGGCACTATTGTTATTTCTGCGATCATCACACTCGTTGTCATGGGTGCTCTTACCTTTCTTCTAGTATATTTCGGCCTTCCAAGTATCCCTATCTCTCAAGAGTTGCTTTACTCCTCTCTATTGCGATTGCTCCCTATCATCATCGGTCTCATTCTTGTGCTGATCGCTCTGACAATTCAACCGCCACGAATCCCGAAAGACACCGATAAAACAGATGAGATCGGCAAAGACAACTTCACTGCACCTTTGTATAATCTTCCAGACGAAGAAGAACAGAGGAGTTACGGCCGAGCGCAACTGTCGGTACCGAAACCGACTCCTTCGACAGGGAAACAGAGTCTTGAAGCGGCCTCGCAGACCGCTAATCGTGTGCCAGACATCGCTCCTACGATCACTCCCTTCACAGGAGCTCCTGCGAAGCCTGCGCAGATGTGGGCTCCAGAACCTGAGAAATGGACTCCTGCTGAACCATTTGAGATACAAAAGCAGGCAGAAGTCGATTCGATACCGGTAGAGATCCCTCCTGAACTGGATATCGAATCCACCGAACAGACGACCGATCTCGGAAGAGCTGTCCTATTCGGTGAATACCCATTCTCCATCCCTCCAGGAAGTGATATTGCAGCGTTGTTGGAACCGATTGAGGAGACCTTTGAATCCGGGGACCTAAGAGCCGAGGACTTGAGATTGGTAGAAGACACATTCGAAACCCGTCTTGACGATGAGCTTGCGAGCGCTGTGGATCTCGGCTACGATCTCTCTATTGCGGTTATCGATGTACCACACCACGATGCCGACACCCATTCGGTCGATGCAACGGTTGTGCAGAACCTGTTCAATCGGCTCGGTATCGTCTCCTTTTTCTATCTCACCGAAGTTCACCGAGTATCGGCAATCCTCCCCTTCCATGGATTCGAACAATGCCGTCGATACTTTGCTTCACTACTCGAAAACCTACGAAAGCACCATCCGGAATCGACGGTTACAGTCGGTTTTTCCTCCGTGAATGGTCGAGAAATCACTGCCGAAGGAATTACCGAGGAAGCTACCATTGCTGCAGATCTCGCCCATGAGCGTGGAGGTTACAGTCTGATTGGCTACGATACCGATCTGGAGCCCACTTTAGAGGACTAATCCTTCAAAGGGATATCAAACACCATTCTATCTCTGGCAAGAAACGTCGCGGGAAAAATTTCTCTTGCTTCATTGCGAAGGATCTTTAGGTCTCGGTCGGTATAGCGAGGACTATAATGGATGAGACCCATGGAGTTGACCTGTGCATCGCGCGCTATGGTCGCAGCCTGTTTTGCAGTCATATGTTTCTTGTCTCGAGCACTCTCGACCAGCGTCTGATCGAACATACCTTCACAGAGTAGGAGATCAACCTGCTTCACGTGTCGAGCTATCGAATCGAGATAGAGCGTATCGGTGACATAGGAGAACGATCGACCAGATCGTGTCGGTCCGAGGATATCGCTTGGATGTATTGTTCTACCATCGTCGAGCTGTACCGATTCCCCCTGTTGGAGCCGAGACCAGAGCGGACCACGTGGGAGCCCCAACTCAATCGCCTTCTCGGGATGGAATATTCCGGGACGACTTTTTTCACGCATGGTATACCCATAACAGGGTTTTGTATGATCTAGTTTGAATGCCTCTACCGAGAAGTCTTCGGTCTCATGGATGATTCCTGGACTGACAGTCTTCACAATGATCTCATAATTGATATACATATCGAGTAGTTTTCGCATCTGGTGCACATACTCTTTCAGTCTGGCCGGTCCATAGATGATCAAAGGATCCTCGCGATCCACCTGAGAGCTGAGCATGAGCATCCCAGGCAACCCAGTTACATGGTCTGCGTGCATATGCGATATGAATATGGCTGATATCTTTTTCCACTTGATGTTCAACATCTTCAGTGAAATCTGAGTACCTTCTCCACAATCAAAGAGAAAAAGCTCCCCCTCTCTGCGTACCATGGCGGAAGTGAGAAAGCGACCCGGAAGGGGCATCATACCACTGGTTCCAAGAACAAAGACTTCAAAATTCATGCGGATAGCCTACCGTCGAATCAATCTTGTTGCAACAGCTCGAGAGGTGAAATCCTCCGTATTCTGCGTAATGTCATATGGACAGTGATGCTGGAGATAACCAACATAGAACTGCAAATAAAAATCAGGTCGTTCGCTGATATCACCACGGGAAAATCGAGAAGATAATACTGCAAACCGGCAATTCCGCTACGTCCCAACCATGCAAGGACGACACCCAGCTGAGTTCCGATTCCTATACCTGCGACTACACCGAGAATCATCCCGACTAGGGTCACCACCATTACAGCGGAGAAGAATGCTCCGGAGAGCTGACCATTTCGAGCACCAAGCGTCTTGTAAAGTGCCAGAGCTTGCATGGAATCTTGAACCAACTCCTGGGCGATCGATGCAACATAGACACTGGCGACAAGCAAGATCATGATGAACACCAGGAGAATGACCTGTCTGCTCGTGATAAAATTCTGATAGACTGTGAAATTGAACACATCCCACGTTGCATGAGAGACGGTCTTTCCCAGATGTGCTTTCACAGAGGCGATGATCTCACCAAGTGCATCGACTGAGTTTTTTGTAACCAGAACTTCTGTATAGGCATTCTTCTCTTTAGGGAAATAACGGAGAGCATCGTCTCTATTCATGAAAATGAGTGACGAATCGAGCTCGTGATATCCACTTTCATAGCATGCAGTGATCGTAGCGAGTACTGGACGTACAACAGCTGTCGACGAATCGGGAACGACCATGAATGCGACACGGTCACCTAGTGAGACGTTGAGACTTTTTGCAAGAGTCTCGCTCACGGTAACCGAAGCAAGATTTCCCTGTTTCTCAAGCGGTTCTCCTGCGAAAGACAATTGTTTTTTTCGCGCATCGTTGAAATACGAATTATCTACACCCTTTACGCGCACCTCTGCCGTGTTCTCACGAGAATAGATGATCCCATATCCGGCGACCACATAATCACCACTGACGATTCGCTCATCGATGGATGCAAACTCGTTCGGATCGTCGAAGAGCGGCTCTCGCTCATAGAACTGCACGTGACCGTCCTGCAAAAGAATATACTTGTCTGTGATTCCCCGCATCATCCCATCCATGAAGATAAGGGCAAGCACAAGCGGGACCATGACTAGTGCAACGAGAATCATGGAACGAATCAGTCGGGTTCTCGCGTACGCTGACTCTCCGCGGGCTAACAGCAGATTTCTCCAGAGCCAGAACCCAAAACTCCTTTTCATGCGAGCTCCCTCATAGTTCTATTGTGGAGTAGATAGACAGTCGAACACTGTCGAGCCAGTTGTGTATCATGCGTTACGAGAAGCAGTGTCTTCTGCTCTTCTTGTACCAGTTCGAGAAGAAGCCTCTCGATACCGGTAGATGACTCTTCATCGAGAGAGCCAGTCGGTTCGTCTGCGATGATGAGATCGGGATCATTGATAAGTGCTCTACAGATTGCCACCCTCTGCCGTTCTCCTCCACTGAGTTTCTGCGGTCTATGGTGCATCCGGTCAGCCAGACCGACCCGTTCGAGCAGTTCAACCGCTCTATGCTCGGCAACCTTTCTCTTAGATCCCCCGATAAGTGCAGGAATATAGACATTCTCGAGAGCGGAGAAGTCGTCGAGGAGAATGTGTGACTGAAACACGAAACCAATATGTCTGTTGCGGAACTCACTCAACTCACGATCGTTCATTGCGCCCAAGGTGTCACCGAGAAACGTGACCGAACCGGTAGTCGGCCGATCCAGCCCACCTGCAATATTGAGCAGGGTGCTTTTCCCAGAGCCACTTTTTCCCGTTACAGCAATGGACACTCCACGAGAAATGGTAAAGGAGAGATCCTCTAGTATGAGAAGCCGAGTATCACCCGATTGGTACGTCTTAGAAACTTGTTTGAATTGCATCAGATCTTCAGTCATGGTAGAGCATCTCCATCGGTTCACGCTTGAACAGACGTTTGCAGCCTGCATAGGTGAACAGCAAAGCAAGTGCCAACACTGA
Source organism: uncultured Spirochaetaceae bacterium (assembly GCA_964473245.1). Lineage (GTDB taxonomy): Bacteria > Spirochaetota > Spirochaetia > Sphaerochaetales > Sphaerochaetaceae > CAYZJV01. The sequence continues at coordinate 45,503 of CAYYOL010000004.1, read as the reverse complement.
GAAAGCGATCACTGCAATCTCGAGTGGCCTTACCTGCGTTGAAAAAGGGTATGAAAGTAGAATGTTGTTACGTCGTGTGAACAGGTACTGCACCGAATTCATCCAGGAAAAAATGGTGCCGATGTGTCGACCTGCGACCACTCCTGCAATAATGCCAAGTGCTTCACCGAGAAGCGTGACGATGACCGTTTGACCGAGAAACACCTTTGTTGCGAGCGTCCGTTGTGAACCTACCGCGCGAAGCACTGCCAACTCTCTCTGCTTTACATGGAGCAGTCGAGAGGAGGCATTTTTCATATTCACACCGAGAATGACAAACATGAAAAACAGAAAGAGGTACATGAGCACCTTCTCCAAAGTGAGTGCAGAGTAGAATGCGCTATTGACCTGTTGCCACGTTCTCACCGTAGCATCTGGATAGAGCTGGTTGATTTCTCGAACGACCTCATCTGAACGATCGACGAACCGATCGTTCAGATACAGTCCATAGGTGATACGTTTCGGTCCAATCGCATCGAGCAGAGGATCAATATCTGCAATCACCGTTGTATTGTCGAATTCGGGGAGCCCTGTCCTGAAAGTTCCAGTATGTTCAAAAGTCAATGTCGAGGGTGCCAGTACCACGGCACGACCAGATGCCAGTACTGTCATTCGGATCGAGTCACCCAAGCCCATACCGAGTTTCATGGCAAGAGAGGAGCCAGAAACCAACTCATACGAACCAGGAATCGAACCACGAAGGAGCGATGCACGTTCACTGAATGGATTTTCATCATCCCAGATGCGAGAATCTACAATTCTGAGTCTCGCAGTAGTCGATCGATCAGAAGACGGGTTCTGTAACAATACTTGTGTATTCACATGCGCATATACTTGGGAAACTTGCGGAACCTGTTGGAGAGACTCTATGAGTTCATCTACGGATATCTGAGAGGAAGTCTCAGATGGGAACGTCACTTGGACATGAAAAGATTCGATGGATTTTACCTGATCGAGCAGGTCGCTTTGTAAACTGTTCATCAGGGAAAGCATGACAATGATAGCAAGCATTCCAACGGTGATTCCTGCAAGAATCACCCATGTAGCACTCCTGTGTCGATTACTCCGAGAAAATGCATAGCGCCAAGCCAATCGTACGGTGAACATCAACGCTCCTTACGATATTCCAGACTCAACACGCGCTTTCCATCCGGAGCATAGGTGATATCGGCGTAGGGTGTTCCCTGTTCGAATAGTGTGACCACAGATGTTCCGTCTGCCACGAATCGAGTCGCTCTCACTGGTATATCATCTACCCATTCAGTTCGAGTCTCCACTTTTCCATCTCGATACCACGTTTCAACCCGAGTGGTCTGAGCACCCTCGATTACCTCGACACTCTGGTCAAGTACTCCTGCTGCGTCGTACTGATACCGAACAGTTCGATCGGAGCCATCTGCTGTGACAGTTTCAAGCCGTACCACGAGACCGTCAGGCCCGTAGATTCTCCGCTCTGGTATGCCACCCCGTACTTCATCGATTACCAGTCGGTCTGCTTCATCGTACGATACCGTGCTTTTCACCTGTATCTCATCACCGAGCCACATGTCCTGGACAATGAGATTATCGGGATAGAAGGTTAATTTCGTGAAAAAGTCTGCACCTTGTTCACCATATACAGCTCGATTTGAGTCCGTGGTAAAGTAGGAGCTGCCTACCCTTCCATCCAAATCGATAATTCGTAACCCGGCTAGCACGCCATCTTCACCACGATAATATGTTATGAGACGTTCCAGCTCACCATCTATCAGCTCCTTCGTCTCGTACAGTTGTCCTTCATTGTAAGCATGATGCGTAAGCAGGACGAATGAGTCGTCTCGGCGAGTTGTCCGGATTAACTGGGGAAGGCCGTGCTCATAGGTCGTTTCGATTTCCATCGATACTCCACCATCGGCTGCATAGAAAGTTTCTACGACTTTGTGGACCGTTCCTCCATTCACAGGGCTGAACGTCTGGATCCGTTTCACCACCTCTCCGGATTCAAAAAGTGTCTGCTCCTCTCCCCCTTCCAGCGGTTCTACCTGCAATACATACCGGTGCTCGGAAGCCGCTTGCAGAGACTCAAGAAGTTCGAGTCGCTGACCAAGACTATTGGAACGGTATAGCGAGCTGAACAGAGGCAGGGACGAGAGAGCCAATCCCAAAGCCATCAGCACGACTAACCGTTTCCCAATCATGACGAAATGCCCACCAGTGCATCGAGAAATTCATCTGTATCGAACTCGAGCAGATCCTCGTATCGCTCTCCCACGCCTACGTAAGCAATGGGTATACCCAACTTGTCTCCAATTTGAACGAGGGCTCCTCCCTTCGCTGCGGAGTCGTATTTGGTAAGAATGAGCGCATCGATTCCGATTGCTTGATGAAATAGCTGAGCTTGACTCAACCCATTCTGACCAGTGGTTGCATCGATTACCAAAAAACGTCGATAGCACATCTCATCGGAAATCCTTGAACGTATCACCTTATCGATTTTCTGCAATTCTCGAAGAAGATTCTCTTTGTTGTGCATTCTTCCCGCTGTATCGGCAAGAACAAGGTGATCTCCCTTCGCTTTTGCACTATGAATGGCATCGAAGATAACCGCTCCCGGGTCGGAGCCATGTGACTGCTTTATGATTCGGCAGCCGGTCCGTTCTGCGTGCAATTCCAACTGATCTATGGCCGCTGCTCTGAATGTATCGGCTGCAGCCATGATGACCGACTTGCCCTGGCTCTGGAAGTGCTTTGCCAATTTTGCTATGGTTGTCGTCTTTCCCACACCATTCACACCAAGAATCAGAAAGATATTGGTATCGGCTTCACATAACCTAGGTTTGTATGAAGAGACCTTCTCCTTAAGTAGGGTTTTCATGAGCTGCTGTAGCTCTTCCTGGGTGGTTCGTCGCTCCGATTTTGCAAGCTTCCTCACCGCATCGGAGACCTCCATTGCAGTCTTGGCTCCCAAATCCCCCTCTATGAGCATATCCTCGAGATCCTCAAAGAACTGTTCATCGAGCGTCTGTATACCGAAAAGCGCTTTCAACCGAGCGCCGAATGTCTTCTTCATCGTAGTTGCACCTCATTTCTCTAGTATCGAGAACTATACTTCGTTTTTTGGTAATATGCAAATAATCTGGAACCAGTGTCGAATAACGATACGGCAAAAGCTCCAGCGGATGCCAGGAGAACTGGCTGCCATGCCGATAGTTGTGCAGGATCCGAAACCACAGAACGCGAAATGCTGTCTACGAGAATCGCAAGTCCTCCGAAGAGCAGGCTCCGTCCCAATGAGGCATACAGAGATCGTTGTTCACGAGCTGTGCCCAGTTTCGGACTCAACCAAGGAGGCTGGAATGCAAATGAGATTTCATCAGTCGAATCCATCATATGCACGATCATGGGAGACATTCCATCTGCTCTCCCATAGAGCACATTCGGAGTGGAGATCGATTCCACTACATTCGGCAACTGCATGGTTCCGTGCGAGGGAATTGAAACGAAGGCAGTTCCAGAGTTGCTGGTTATAAGGAGCGGTCTCCCCTTCTGTGGTTCGAGTTCCAGATCGATATGGGTAATGCTACCAGGCTGGAGTTCCAAAGAGAGAAGCTTCGACTGGGTACCAAGTGCACGCGCTTCAAGATTATGCTCCCCTTCTGTCGTAAGGAGCAGGTTACCGAAGAGATCCACCCGCTCTTCGTCTAGCAGAACCTCAAGACCTGGAGCCGTTGGTGCGAACACGACCATGGAGAGCTCATCTTCTCGGTAGTGTGAAACTATGGCCAGTACTGAAGCCTGGAGGAGTGAGTCGGAGTCCTGCGGTAGCGAGATCTCTTCATGTATGGTCGTTCGTGTAGAATCGGAACGGAACTCCGATACTCTAAGACGGGAGAGCATTTCAAATGGCTCAAGAATCAGTACAAGAAGGGCATCCAAGCTGTGCTTCCTCATAAGATAATCGGCAACCACTGCATCATGTTCGGCGAGAGCTTGCGCTATCTCTGGTGGGGGCTCGATACGCTCGAAGACATACGGGAGCGGATGCTTGAATTCAGGTTTCGGCATCTGTTCACTCGAACTGAACACCGAGTCGAGCAACTGGCCAGAACCACCCCAAGCAGTGTGCTTTCGATTAAGAAGATCTCGCTGAACTCGATTGTCGACACGGGTGGTAACGAGCGGCATATACGAATCGCTCGAAGGCTGTTGCTGCAGTGCTCGCTGTATATGGGTATCAAGGTCACTAAGCAGCGATTGATTTCCCACCGTGGTGTGAACCGGGACCAACCCGATGCGTACCGATTCACTGGCGGTCAGCCAAGCTGTTCCCAACAAGGCGACAAGAACGAGGAGGAGTATCGATCTGCATCCTCGTCTCATGTGTTAGACCTCCGAGTGCCATTTGAGATACGATTCGATGAATTGATCGATATCTCCATCCATTACAGCCTGAATATTTCCAATCTGTTCGTTTGTCCGGTGATCCTTCACCATAGTATAGGGTTGGAACACATAGGAACGAATTTGATTTCCCCAACTTATATCCTTCTTCTCAGCAGCATACTGAGCCTGTTCCCGCTCCTGTTCCTGTCGATAGTGTTCGTAGAGGCGACTGGTGAGAATCTTCATGGCTAGGGCTTTGTTCATGTGTTGAGATCGCTCATTCTGACATGCTACGACAATCCCTGTCTTCAGGTGGGTAATGCGAACAGCCGAATCGGTCTTGTTCACATGCTGACCGCCGGCACCTCCAGCTCGATAGGTGTCGATACGTAGCTCGGAGGGATCGATATCCACTTCAACATCATCCTCTATTACAGGAGATGCATAGACCGAAGTAAAGGAGGTGTGCCGTCGTTTGTTCGAGTCGAACGGGGAGATTCTGACCAACCGGTGCACCCCTGCTTCACTTTGCAGATATCCGTACGCGTATGCGCCCTGTATCTGCATGGTGACCGATTTCACCCCACCTTCTGCCTCCAGAAGGTCGACAATCTGCACTTTGAATCCGTTCTTCTCGCTCCAACGCACATACATTCGCATAAGCATTTGAGCCCAGTCACAGGCTTCAGTTCCACCGGCTCCTGCATGAACTGAAAGGAAGCAATCGTTCTTGTCGTATTTTCCTGAGAGGAGTGTCTTCAGCCTAAGCGGGTGATACATCTTCTCGATCTGAGCTATCTGTTGTGCAACTTCATCTCCGATGGACTGATCATCTTCATCTGCATAGAGCTCAAGTAGTTCCGAGACATCGTCGATAGACTGAATGAGATCCTGCCACGGCTCCAATGTACTCTTGAGATCGGTCATCTCGGAAAAAAGTGTCTCTGCCCGACTCTTGTCATCCCAAAAATCGGGAGCGAGCGACTCATCCTCCAATTTCTTGATCTTCGACTTCAGTGTATCGGGGTCAAAGCCGCCTCCATACGTCGTAGGCTTCTTCCTTGATTGTCTCGAATGTATTCTGATTATGAATATTCATGGTTACTCCTTATCTTTCTGTTTTGTTCTGGCTCGTCTCTCGATTCTGAAACCGACGGTCCACTGCATCTGCTCTCCTGGGGCTAGGTCGAATTCCCACAGGGGAAGAATCTGCGTATATTCATAAAGAATCTCAAGACCCATCACAGTATCCAGTTTTACCAGAAAATCATCTTTATGCAAGGTGAACCGAATATCGGAAGCAAGAGATAACAGGGTTTTATTCAATGGATCGGGTATTCTGACATTCTTAAGGCTCGGTGCAATGACCCGCCCATTCGCCAGAGGCCGGTTTCTGCTCTTCTCGACCGTATAGAGGGAAACTTCATCATCCTTCATCCCGAGTGAAAGATTCAGCTCACTGCCGAACATGCCACGCGAACGGTGCTTGCCGCAGTTCTCTAATGTGAATTCGACAACAATCGTATGGGTCCGAAACCGATACCGCTTGGTAACCGCTACACAACCTACCCCGAACGGAAGATCCTTAAAACCTTTTCTCGCAACGATCTCGTTCTGATTCTTCTCCGAAATCTCCAGCGAATAGAGGTGTTCTCCTGCATCGAAGGTCTGTTTCTTTACATGCTTGGCATAGTGATCTACAGGAGCATTGTGCGGAAGAAACACATCATTGAATGATCGCTGAAAGGAACCATCTCTGATTGCAGGAAAACTCACACGATCGACCTCGCTCGCATACCCAGTGAATGTATCTCCATAGTTCCAACCTGTAGGAAGGTAGTTGATCTCGGCAAGCGAGCCACCGGCGGTATCGACAACGACGCCGATATTCTTTCCCAGCCATACCAGTTCATTGTGTCCATCGAAATCGATATCGAGTTCTCTTGGATAGGGAATTTCCTCTCCTGCACTCAGCAATCGTTCAGCCTCATTTAGGTACCGATAGACCTGCTTACGTAGGCTGTTCCGGTAACACCCGCCTGATGGATCCAGCACATAGGCTCCACCTGATCCTGATTTCACCAGCAATGACTCTACCCGCTTCTTGACATCCTTGTTCTTCCGGTAGAGTCGTGCGAGATTGACTAGGTATAGGAAACGGCCGTACATATGATTCAATTCTTCGTATTTAATGAACATATCATTAAAAGAAGAGATATCGATCAAATTAGAGTCACGTCCATACCAAGCTGCTTGCAAATAGCCCCGGCGCTCAATCGAACCAAGCGGTATCGAGGAGAGGAGCACAGTCTCAGGATCCGATGAACGGCTGATTCTCTCGAACACCGTAACGAACAAGTCGATAAGGTTCGCTTCATCCTGGTGAATGGCTGTCGCCTGTAGCAGTCTATCGAGGTTCACCATGATCGTCCGGTATCGATCTGCTGGATCGAATCGGAGTTTGGCAATAGCCTCTGTGAACTCTTTCACACCAATTTCTTTTCTACTCAATTGGGTGATCAGTTGATCAAACCTATCATCTGAAGGGAACACCTCAATACTCTTTCCCAGGTCTTGCATGAGGAACGGATCGGTGGCTACCTGTAAATCGTGCAATCGATCGTACGAAGAGATGACAAGCCTATCCAGAGCTCCCATTGCCATGGTCGATACAAACGATGGATTCCATATCTGATTGAAGAACCACGCAGTGCGCGGTCTCTTTCCGAATCGCTTTCTGATAAAAGTGGTTGTCGTTTCCAGCTGGCTCGAGCGATCCTTCGCAGGAAGGATGCTAAGCACCTGCTCCTGGTAGGATCCAGAGAGGAGTTCGAGTTGATCCTTCTTCACAAGATCGGCTATGAGCATATTCATCTCTGGGTGATTCTGCTCGAACCATTCGAGAACGGTTCCTGGTACATGGAAGTGCAACTTGAGTTCCGGATGCTTGTAGATATAGGTGAGAACCGGTTTATACACCTCCGCGAGTGCCCGCTCCAGAATTGGCAACGGGGTCCCGGGAGGAAGTTGACTGTACGCACCTACGATAAAAGGCATGTATTACCTTGCTTCAACGATACATTTGGTAGGACAAGCTTTCGCCGCGTCCGCGATTTGCGTCATGGGTTTGGTGTAGTCAATTTCAGAGAGGTTGTCCACCACGGTGCAACCCGAATCGGGGAATTTTTTCTCACAGATCTTACAGGCAATGCATCCGACCTCACAGATCTTCCGTACCACCGCTCCCTTGTCCCGACTATTGCAGGCAATCGCGTGTGAGCCCTTTGCGGGAATCATACGAATGACCTTGGTTGGACAGACCAGCGTACACTTTCTGCATCCAATGCATGCGTCGGGATCCACGGTCACGTTCCCTTTCTCATCGCGATGGATTGCTTCGGTAGGACATACACGTATGCAAGATCCAAGATGGAGACAGCCGTATTTGCAGGTATTGTCGCCTTGGAAGAGCATGTGAGCTGCCGAACACTCCTCGATCCCCTCATACTGATAATCTCGTTTCGTGATTTCATGATTGCCTCTGCAGTGGACAAAAGCTACCATCCTCTCCTGAGCCTCTGCAGCAACGCCGAGTATTCGGGCAACGAGTTCGGTCGTCTTTGCTCCACCGGGAGAACAGAGACCGTTCTGTGCCTTCCCAGCAGAAAGCGCATCGGCATATCCTGAGCACCCGGGATACCCACATGCTCCACAGTTCGCTCCAGGTAGTATTGCCAGAATCTGTTCAGCTCGCTCATCCTTCTTTACAGCGAACTTCTTCGCTGCTACAGCGAGACCCAATCCGAGCAATAAGCCCAAAGCGGCGATTATGAGAAATGCAAAAAGAATATTCATACCACTATTACCCCAGCAGATTTGTCAGAAGCGAATTGTCGAAGGCCATGAAAGCCAATGCCATGAGTCCTCCCGAAATGAAGGCGATCGGGATACCCCTGAACGACTTTCTCACCGGGTGCAGATCCATCCGTTCACGGATGTTGCTCATGAGAACGAGTACCAGGGTGAAACCGATACCGGCAGCAATACCTGCGACGAAACTCTCCATGAGATTATACCCTTCGGTGATATTCATGACCGCGATACCAAGAACCGCACAGTTCGTGGTGATAAGCGGAAGGAAGATACCGAGAGCCTGATAGAGACCGGGAGAGTTCTTCTGGATCACCATCTCTACGAACTGTACCAGCGAAGCTATGACCAGAATGAACGAGAGTGTCTGTAGATAGGTCAGATTCAATGGAACCAGCAACAGATTGTAGACGAGCCATGTGATAATGGAAGCAATCCCCATAACGAAGGTCACCGCCATACCCATCCCTATCGCTGACTCACTGTTCTTCGATACGCCGATGAACGGGCAGAGACCGAGGAACTGGGTGAGAATGAAGTTGTTGATAAAGATATACGTGATAAAAAGTGCTACATACACCATGATTCGTTACCCCCTTTTCCTATTGGCTGTCCATTCGAAGAACGCCTTGAGATATCCCATGAGCAACAGTGCTCCAGCTGCTAGCGAAAAAATTCTCACTGGATAGGTGTACAGCAATGGTATCTCCAAGACTCCACTAAAACTACCCATCGGGATCAGTGTGATTGTCCCCGCTCCGAATACCTCTCGTATGAGCGCGATGAGCGTCACCGCGAGGGTGAAGCCTACTCCCATGCCAATCGCATCGAGAAATGAGTCGGTAAGTGAATTCTTATTAGCGAAAGCCTCAGCACGACCAAGAATAATGCAGTTCACAACAATGAGAGGAAGAAAAATTCCCAACGACTCATATATTGCCGGTGCGAATGCATGCATGACCATCTCAACGATAGTTACGAATGCGGCAATGATCACAATATAGGAGGGAATTCGTACACTGTTGGGAATAATATTCTTTAAAAGAGAGACGAAAATATTGGAGAAGACCAATACGAAAATAACGGCAGCTCCCATACCGAGCCCGTTGATCACCTGGGTGGTGACACCAAGGGTTGGGCAGAGTCCGAGCATGAGAATGAACACCGGATTCTCTTTGAAGATACCTCTGGTAAGTACCTGCTTTCTTTCATTCGCCATTATTCACCTCCCAACTGTTTCACATAATCTGAACCGAGGGCAATGGTTCTTGCCACCCCGGTGAACGTCACGGTGGAACCACTTACGCTGTCGGCATCGGATTTCTCCAACTGATCCCGTTTCACCGGAACCGGTGTGTCGCCACCCGTTCCCTGAAATTTTTCCATGTACGAAGCCGATTCGGCCTTCTTTCCCAATCCAGGAGTCTCGGAGTTTGCAAGCAATCTTGCGTCGATCACCTCGCCATTAGCTCGATACCCGGCCATGATTGTCATGGCACCTCCATACCCGGCTCCGTTCAGCTGCAAGATATACCCTGCGACTTCACCATCCGGATCCAAAAGGGTATGTACTTCTAAGACCCCACTCTCTTGCGTCTCTTCGCGGGAATCTGCAATTTCGAATCCTCCCGAAACTTCAACCAGCGCGTTCTGGATAACCTGCAGTTCATAAGCGGCAATCTTCGGAGCTGTCACCGCATTCACCAGAGCGAGTGCGGTAGCCGCAACAGCTGCTATAAGTGAAAGGGTGATACCTACACGTGCGAATTGTCTCATGCGTTGGCCTCCTTCTTGGTCTTGGAAGTCTTCACCACCTCACCGAATCGCTTCGGGAGTATGTACCGTTCAATGGTGGGAACGAAAATGTTCATAAGAATGATGGCTAACGAGACCGACTCAGGAAGCGAACCGAAGAACCTGAACAGGAATGTGAAGAACCCGATACCGGCTCCAAACAGTACCATCCCCTTGCCCGTAGTTGGACTGGTAACCATATCGGTTGCCATGAAGAACGCCCCGAGCATCATGCCTCCGGAGAATACCTGCAATACGAAATCTCCCTGGAATACTCCCAAGCCGTTTCTCAGACCACCGAAAGCCCAGGAGAGAAGACTGAAGGTTACAATAAACGAAATCGGCGTGTGCCAGGTGATAATCTTCTTTATGAAGAGATAGACAGCACCGAGCAACAGAAGAAATGCAGAGACTTCACCGATACATCCTGCCATATTCCCGAAAAAGGCATCCACCGTGTAGGGAGAGAGGCCGATCCCAAGCACCTGCTGGAACCACGAGCTCACCGATCCGGCAAACTGAGTGAATGGATACCCTAACTCGGCAAGCATGCCTGTTGAACTGAGTCCGGGAACCAAGGCATCTCCGGTTGCCAGTTTGAGCTCCGTAAGCATAGTTGCAGATCCGACTGCGTCGACCGAAGAGAGCGTTCTTGGCATACGATAGGTATTCATGAGACTGGTGAACGAGAAAAACACGAACACGCGTCCAGCTAGAGCAGGATTGATCCAGTTGGACCCCAACCCTCCAAATGTCCATTTCACCACAAATATGGCGAAGGCAGAGGCGAGAATGGGAACCATGAATGCTGCATCGGCAGGCATATTCATGCCGACAAGCAGGCCGGTGAGAAAAGCCGATCCGTCGGCCAATGTTGACTCCTTGCTCAGTCTCTGCAGGAGGAACTCCACCAGTACCGCTGTTGCGATCGATACCAGTACGATCGCCAGTGCTCTGAATCCGAACACGTAGACACCCCAGAGTGTCGCGGGGGTCAGTGCGATAGAGACATCCCACATGATGCTTGCGGTACTCGACCGCGCATGCAAGTGTGGCGATGATGAAACAATCGTTTTCGGTGAATCCATTTATTTCCTCCCCAATCGTTTTCCAAGCTTCATTCCGTGTACGAGAGGCAAATGTGCCGGGCATGAGTAGGAACAACACCCACACTCCTTGCAGTCCATGAGATTCATGGCCATGGCCTCTGCATACATTCTATTGTCTATAAGGCGATAGAGCTTCGTCGGTTGGAGACCCATTGGACAAGCTGCCACACACCTTCCACATGAGATACAGGGTGTCTGTGGCGCTTTCGCTGTAGGCTCCTTGTCCAGTGCCAGGATTCCACTTGTCCCCTTGATAACCGGAATCTGGTCATCGAAGAACGAGAAACCCATCATAGGGCCACCTGAGATGAACTTATCCGGCTCATGGTCGAGTCCTCCAGCGAATGCAATCAGATCAGCTACTTTCGCACCTATCGGTACGCGAAGATTTCGCTTTGTCGCCATTGCCTCGCCACTTATGGTGACCACACGGTCGATCAGTGGCTTTCTCAGGGCAACCGCCTCATAGATTGCGAACGAAGTGCCGACGTTCACCACTACAGCACCTACATCCAAGGGAAGTTTTCCAGAGGGAATCTCCCGTTTTATCGTTGCTTTGAGCAACTGTTTTTCATCGCCTTGGGGATATTTCACCTTCAACGGCGTGACCACTATGGGGTATCCATTTGCAGCAATGACTTCTCTCAGTTTACGAATAGCGTCTTTCTTGTTGTTCTCGACACCTATGATAATCTTCTCAGGACTCGTGATCTTAGCCGCGATCATGACTCCTCTGAGGACCAAATCGGTCTGTTCGAGCATGAGTCGATGGTCAGCAGTAAGATAGGGTTCGCACTCGACACCATTGACCACTAGGGCATTCACATGCTTTCCCTTAGGGACAGATAGCTTCACATGCGTGGGGAACGTAGCCCCTCCAGTTCCAACAACGCCCATATCCTTTACGATATCGAGTAGTTGCTTCGGTGAGAGATCATCGTATGGTTGTTCTTTCCAGGTTCCCACCTGGTGTTCCGGATCGACAGTAATGACGAATGCATCGGTAACCACACTGTTTGCAAGTGTGACCTTTTTAATATCAGCGATGGTACCGTTTACCGGGGAGTGTATATCGGCTGAAATGAAGCTTGAAGCCTCTCCGATCTTCTCTCCCGCTGCAACCACGTCTCCTTTCTGTTTCAACGGTGATGCCGGTGCTCCCAAGTGCTGTGAAAGTGGGACCAATAACTCTGATGGCATCGGCAACTGTTCGATTGCCTGACCGTTGCTCAATACCTTCTTATCGTTGGGATGCACCCCTCCCTTTCTGAACGTAGGTATTCTCTCCATGCCGTGTTACTCCTTTGTGTGTTCAAGACACGATAAAACCCTCCCTCTCGAAAGGGAAATGCAAGGTTCTCGTTCAAACGTCTTCATATCTTACAGGAAAAACTGTATAACAGTAAATATGAACCGCATATTCCGTTATGCTTTTTGGAAATTAAAAGGGGTGAAGGTCTACGCACTGGTCGGAAGAAGCGGCACAGGCAAGAGTTTCCGCTCAAAACTAGTTGCCGAGAAGCATAACATCGATTTGATAATAGATGATGGACTATTGATACGAGACGAACGGATTATTGCCGGACGTTCGGCGAAGCGTGAACAGAACTTTCTCACAGCGGTGAGAACTGCACTATTCGACGACGATGAGCATCAACGTGAAACGATGGTCGCTCTGCAGAAAGAGAAGTACCATAGGCTTCTGATCATAGGCACCTCTGAGAAGATGGTTCATAAGATCGCTGCAAGGTTGAAGCTACCCGAACCGGAACGGATCTTCCGAATCGAGGATATCGCTAGCAAGGAGGAGATCGAGATGGCTATGCGTATCCGATTCTCCGAGGGAAAGCATGTGATCCCGGTTCCATCGATTGAGATCACGCGAAACTATCCCCAGATCGTCTACGATTCCATGCGCGTATTCTTCAAGAACAAAGCAAAACTACCCTGGGCGAGACAACGAGCCTATGAGAAGACCATAGTCCGCCCTGAATTCAGCAAATATGGGAAGATCACCATGAGTGAAGCTGCACTAACTCAGATGGTCATTCATTGCCTTGACGAATTCGACAATATGATCAAGGTGAAGAAGGTCGGTATGAAGATCGAACCGGAGGGGTACAACCTGACCGTCAAACTGCGAGTCCCCATGAAACACCAGATATCCACCACGCTTGCAGAGTTACAGGAATATATAGCCGATTCTCTGGAAAAATATGGGGGGATTTTCGTCTCTGGTGTGAATATCGAAATCGAGGAGTGGGCGTAATCCTACCCTGCACTCAGCTCTCTTTCTTGGAGGCACTCTTCTGGGTGCCACTTTTTTTCGGGTAGGGACTTTTTCTCCGCTTTCTTGGAGAGCCAGCCTTTCTCGTTCCCCGCTGCTTGAATCCTATGGCTCCCGGTTGACGTATCGGCCTACGTGCCTTGAGACAATTCTTGGGAACCGAAACACCTTCCGATTCCAGAATAGTCACTGTAGCCCGCTCCACATCGTAATTAGGTGGAGTCAAGGGACTGATCAGAGTCTTCACCTGACTATACATCTCCTTGAAAATGTCTTCAGGCGGTGTATCGGGTTGTCCCTTCGAAACGATGGGCTTCACCAGCGCAGCGAATAACTCACCTTTCAGATGTTCGTCGGCTGTCTCATCTCGTTTTTTCAGATCGGCTATCTTTCGATCGATGACAGATAACGATTCGTACACTTCCGGAAGGCGGTTGAACACACTTACACAAGGGAGCAAGTACACCAGTAGCTTGTATCGTTGCAACTCTGCGAATATCTGTGCCGAGTCGCCCGAACAGAGAATCTTCGATGCCTCTTCAGTCAACCGGGAACTGGAGACCCGCGCCAATTCGGTCGCATGCTTCCGTATCGCCCGCCGCACGTCGAACTGGAGCGAGAATCCGGTAGTGACAGAATACTTGATCGCTCGAATCATTCTCACCGGATCTTCAATAAATGAAGATGAGAGGGGAAGTACGGATCGAATTCGTTTTCGCTTGAAATCCTGCATGGAGCGGTTAAAATCAACCAATTGGCCGTCTGTCGGATCGTAGTAGAGGGCATTCACCGTATAGTCGCGTCGTTTCGCATCCTGTTCCACCGTACCATAGATCGAAGTTCCTTCGGTTCCATCATCGCCAGAACGAAAGGTCGAAATCTCAAGGATCTTGTCTTTGAATGTAAGGTGTACGAGTTTGAAGCGCTTCCCTATGATGCGTGCATTCCAGAAGAGTTTCTGAACCTGCCTCGGCGACGCCGAAGTGGCGATATCGAAATCTTTCGGCTTTCTTCCCAAAAGCAGATCTCGAACAGCACCACCTACGATATATGCCTCAGCTCCCGACTGTTTGAGTTTCCGTACAGTCCAGACTGCATCGAGGTCGATATTTTTCGAATCGATTCCATGCTCCTTCTCCGTGTAGATCTCGGCGACCGGGACATTCGACCCATTCTTCTCTTTCTTGTAGCGTATGAACATGTGTAGCGTACCACTTTGGCTTATTGCAGTTTCCTGAGGATTTGTTTACACTCTATGGTGTATACCATCTCATCCAAAAATGCAACAGGAGCTGTTTCGCATGATTCAACCTAAAGTTCTGAAAGGCTTCAGAGATTCGACCCCATCACAGGAAATCACGAGAAAACAGGTGATCGCGACCCTCGAACATGACTTTTCGTTGCATGGTTTCGTTCCCATCGATACACCTGTACTCGAGTATACAGAGGTGCTTCTTGGAAAAGGTGGTGGTGAGACCGATAAACAGATTTTCCATTTCGCTGACAACGGGGGAAGAGATGTCGCACTCAGATTCGACCTCACCGTCCCGTTCGCGCGGTTCATGGCGGGGCACCTGCATGAGCTGGCCCTCCCCTTCAAACGATTCCATATAGCTAAGGTCTGGAGAGGAGAGAATCCGCAACGAGGTCGGTTCAGAGAGTTCTACCAGTGCGATTTCGACATAGTCGGTATCGATTCTGCACACGCAGATGTAGAAATTCTCAGTATGATGCACAGCGCTCTCTCTGCTCTTGGTCTCACGCATTTCACCATTCGCGTTGCACACAGGGGGTTGTTTAACGCATTTCTCTCCCATATAGGAGTGCTGGACAATTCAGTTGAAATCCTCCGAACCGTCGACAAACTCAGAAAGATCGGTGAAGAGGCTGTCGTTGCACAACTTTCAGATATAACGAAGGATCGCGCTGCAGCAAACAGCATCCTCGCTTATATCAATACCGATGCCTCGGGATCGTACGACTCCGTACTCGACCAACTCTCTCTCCTCGCAGGGGGTGAGACCGAACATACGGATCGCATGCGAACCATTTTCGGGCTGCTCGATGAGTTGGGTATCGGTGATTCCTTCTGTCTGGATCCGTCCATCACACGAGGACTCGACTACTATACTGGAGTAGTCTATGAGACATTTCTCGACGATCTCCCCTCGATCGGCTCAGTCTGTTCAGGAGGCCGATACAACGATCTAGCGACGCTGTACACCAAAGAGCACCTTCCAGGAGTCGGCTCCTCGATAGGACTCGATCGTCTCCTTGCAGCACTCGAGGAGCTTGGCAGCCCACTGATCAAAGATACCGCCTCCAGCGATGTCATCATTCTCAATCAGGACGAAAAACTTCGTCCCCACTACCACAAATTCGCCGCTCAATTGCGCAAATCCGGTCTTCGCTGTGACATGTATCTAGCCGATAGGAAGATGGGTGCCCAGTTCAAGTATGCTGAACAGAATCATATACCGTTTGCCATACTTTTTTCCGAACAGGAAGTCGAACAGCAACGCTGCACCGTACGACACCTAGCAACTCGGACCGATTACCGCGGGTTGAACATCACAGAGGTAGTGGAACTCATCAAAAGGAACTAATCTGTGCTTACCATGACACATCTACCGGTGTATCAACACCGGAAGGAGATTCTCGAAGCCCTAGCGAACAATCAAGTGATTGTCGTCGAAAGTCCCACAGGCTCCGGGAAGACCACACAACTGCCACTGATTCTGAACGAAGCGGGATACACAAAGAACGCTATTGTCGGTGTTACACAACCAAGAAGGATCGCTACGCTCTCCGTATCCGAATTCATTACCCGTCAGCTCGATGCAGAGCAGGGATATGTCGGTTACAAGATGCGCTTCAGCGACACTACCGAACGAAACACGAAGATCAAGGTCATGACCGATGGCATACTCCTCATGGAGCTGAAAGCCGACCCACTCTTATCGCACTATTCGGTGATGTTGGTCGACGAGGCTCACGAAAGAAGTCTCAATATCGACTTCGTTCTGGGTCTACTCAAACGAGTGCTGAAAGAGCGACCCGACTTCAAGGTGATCGTCTCCTCTGCCACGATCAATACGAAGATTTTCAGTGACTTCTTCGACCATGCTCCGATTATCAGCATAGATGCCAGAATCCATCCGGTCGAGGTTCGGTACAGTCCAATCAAACGCACGGAGAACCCGGAAGAGTTGTTCACCACGATCGTCTCGACGGTGGAGAAGCGGATGCAAGAATCCGATGGTGATATCCTGATCTTCCTTCCAGGTGAGTTCGATATCAAGACTTGCATGCAACATCTTCAATCGAGTTCATTCAGTCGAAAGCTCCATATTCTCCCCCTCTTTGGACGCCTTTCGAAAGAGGAGCAAGAGCGAGTGTTCATCCCCACTCCGAAAGGAAAGACGAAGGTGGTCGTTGCTACGAATATTGCGGAAACCAGTGTCACGATCGACGGCATTACGACAGTGATCGATTCTGGAATTGCAAAGATAAACTATTATAATCAGAAGAATTTCACTTCCTCACTGGTGAGTTTGCCCATAAGCCGAAGTTCGTGTGAACAGCGTGCCGGCAGAGCGGGAAGAACCGCTCCAGGCGTCTGTATTCGTCTCTATGAGAGACGTGATTTCATAGTACGAGAACAGTTCGGGCTTGAAGAGATTCTTCGCACGGACCTCTCCGAGGTCGTCTTGAGGATGAGCGAACTGGGGATTTTCGACTATGAATATTTCCCCTTTATTACTCGTCCAAAGGCAAGTGCGATTTCTAGTGCAGAGCAGACACTGCGATTCATCGAGGCAATCGATGACAAGCGACAACTCACGACTATCGGTGAACATATGGTGCGGTTTCCTCTGCTACCACGACATGCCCGTGTGGTGGTTGAAGCCATGCTCCACTATCCGAACGTGATGCAGGAAGTACTTATCGCCATTGCGTTCCTCTCATCGAAGACGCCCTTCATCTTCCCTCCCGGATTCGAGGACGAGGCACGAAAGGCTCACCAGTCTTTCAACTCGGAGCAGGGAGACTTTATCTCCTATCTTCACCTGTACAAGCACATGAGAGCGTTACCGTCGAATGAGGCTCGAGAGGCCTATTGCAAGAAGAAATATCTGGACTACCCCTCGATGGCAGAAATACATCATGTAGCTGAGCAATTGGCGAGCATCGTAAGCGATATCGGTGTGCCGATCGGTTCCGGAGGTTCCACGAAGGACTATCTTTGTTGTCTTGCTGCCGGGCTATTGCAGTTTGTCTGCGTCAGAGCGAAACGGAGTATGTACAAAAGTCTTACTGCCGATCAGATCTATATCCACCCTGGATCTGCTTGGTTCAAGGAGATGCCTCAGTTTTTGCTTGCAGGAGAGATCGTTCAGACAAGCAGAATGTATGCGCGTACGGTCTCTCCGCTCAAGAAGGAGTGGCTCGAGACTATCTCCCCTGGATTGGGCTCCCGCTTACTCGGATTGCGGGAAGAGGAACGGAAATCTGGGAAACAGGTGAGAAGGGAGAAGTCGGAACGGATCGCGCAGGAGGGTTCTCGCAACATGGTTACCCTATACAAACGTGAGTACCCCATGGTGCATGCTTCGAAGGGAAAACGGAGAGTCGTGGTGATCCCCTACGAAGATCTCTCCTATTTGGCGATTGCGAACAAAGGAGCATCGAAACGACCGAAGAACTTCCCTGCAGCGATCCTGTACCATAATCAGTATATCCATTTTGGAGACAAGTTCTTCCAAATTCTCGAACTGAACGGAAAGATCGATCCATCGAAGGGAATTTTGGAATCTCCTCCATCTGGCACATTCACCGCAGGAGATCCACGTCCGCTTATCGATAATCTCATGTGGATTCTTGCACTCTGCAAACTGAAAAAGAAGCAACGACAGCTCGGGTTCGTGCAATTCAATGCACAGGGTAACGGAGTGTATCGTTTCAGCAGTACGAGAAATGGTTTTGAAGCACTCGATTCTTCCTTGTATGCGCTCGGTCAACTGGTCGATGAGGTCGATGGAAGTACCTTCAGTCAGGAGTTAAGACTGGCTAAGAAAGCATTCGAACACTATCTGAGACTCTTCGACGATTGATCTCGCTGCGAGTACGATCGCGGTCACCACAGGGACTATGCTATGACCTGTCTGATCAGAGACTCCTCAAGTCTCTGCAAACGGTAGCGTCCCTGCCCCTCCATGAGCACGAAGCGTACGTGCCCCTGCCTCCGCTTCTTGTCACTCGCAAGTGCTTCGAGGAACAATTCAATATCGGAAAGGCGTACCGTGGTGTCGAAACCGTACTCGACAAACAGGCGACGATACGTTTCGGCGAACGAGGCGTCTGTGATACCCATGGCGACCCCTGCATCGAGAGCTCTGATAACACCCCAAGCAACAGCCTCTCCGTGTGACCAGGTGCTCATGTTCCCCACCGATTCCAGTGCATGTGCAAAGGTATGACCGAGATTCAATGCATCTCGGATTCCAAGCTTCTCGGTGGGATCTCGCTCAATATAGCTCCGCTTAACATCTAATGAGAGTGCAATGATCTGTTCAAGTGCACGCTGTTCACGACCGATCACGAGCTCTCTTCTCTCTGAGAGCATTTGCGTGAGCGTGGTGTCCGGAGCGAGAATAGCATGCTTGAGCACCTCTCCAAGCCCATTGGTGAACTCATGTGCATGAAGGGTTTGCAGGGCATCAGGATAGATCATAATCTCATCTGCAGGGTAGAACGTTCCTACGAGATTCTTCATTCCCAACAAGTCTATCGCAGTTTTTCCACCGAGCGAGGCATCTACCATCGCGAGCAGCGTGGTGGGGATCAATGTCAGAGCACAACCACGCATATAGATCGAAGCGGCGAATGCCGTCATATCACACACGACGCCTCCACCGAGGGCGATAAGGCGACCATCTCGTGCAATAGCATGTCTTTGTGCCGCACGAACGATCCTCTCTATACTCGACCACCCCTTCTCCGACTCCCCGGCCTCTAGAACAACACTCACAGCCCCTTTTGGAACCAAGTGTTGTGTATTACGATCTGCTACCCAAAGTATCGCTGGGTTGCGTTCCTCATACCGTGCATCGAGTGTATCCAATGAATCAACGGTATAGACATCGGAATTCCTGGTACCAAGGTTGCATGAATAGAGTTTCTGCATACCTCGTTATACTCCGAAACAGGGGGAGAGACAAGGCAAGTTATTGCAAAAGGTATCGATTTGGACCATGATACAACCATGATTCCATACTACTTCGATTGGGCAGCAACCTCACCGATGAGTGAGCGGTCCATCCAGGCATATGTAGAGACAGCGAGAAACTACCGGGGAAACCCCAGTGCCCTCCACAAGGATGGCGTTGCGGCAGCGAAGGCCCTTCATGCGGAACGCGAGCGGACAGCTCGACTGCTCAAAGTATCGCCGAAAGAGATCATATACACCTCTGGAGCGACAGAGAGCAATGCGATCATACTGCAGTCTCTTCTGTGGCGACCGAATCCAGGCCGAGTCGTTCTCAGTGCTATAGAACACGACTCGGTGCTCCAGTACAGACGCATACTGGAATCACATGGCTACGAAGTCGAGCTAGTGCGAGCTCCTGGTGGCTATGTGGATCCAGAGTCCCTAGCACAAGCACTGAATGAAACGACTCAGATGGTATGCATCATGCTCGTGAACAACGTCCTGGGAACTGTTCAGGATATGAGTGAGCTGACTCGAGTGATTCGAAATCACGAACAAAGGTATGGAAGGAGAGTTCATGTTCACTGCGACGCAGTGCAGGCTCCAGGAAAGATCCCCTTCAACCTAGGCTCGCTCGGTGTCGATTCAGCCTCGTTCAGTGCACATAAATTTCAGGGGCCGAAGGGGACAGGCTTCCTCTACCTCCGAAGCGAATCTTGGGAACCACTCTCCCGAGGAGGTGGGCAGGAACGGGGTATACGGCCAGGAACCGAACATCTCGCCGCCATTGTAGCAATGAACATAGCCCTAGAGGAGGCAGTGCTGACAGAGGGGGAGTCGCTGGAACAAGGTGCCTTGCTACGGAGGCTCTTCGAGAAATCTATCGCTGAAGAAGGATCGCTGGTGAAATTGATCAGTCCACCATTTACTTCTTTTCACCAGTGCACGCCATTCATATTCACCTGTGTCGTACCGCATATCCCTTCGGAGGTGTTCACGCGCATCATGTATGACAAAGGATTCTGCATTTCGAGTGGTTCGGCATGTTCGAACAATGCCTCGAAAGGGTCCAATGATCTTTTGACCGGTGCAGGTATTGCATCTACCGACGCCGGGTCGGCAGTTCGAATCTCGTTCGGTGCAGATACCGACGAACACCAGATCAGACTACTAGCTGAGACAATGATTCGGGAGGCTCGAAAGATGTCCTCCCTCATGAGGAAACGATAACATGGAAATGACACTCTATTTGGTACGGCTGGGAGAGATCAGCCTCAAAGGACAAAATCGCAGTTTCTTTGAGAAGAAGCTCAAGGATAATATTAAGTACAAGCTCCGCCCGTTTAAGAACTTCTTCAAGAAGCAGAAGGGAAGACTCTATATCGAGGTGGAAGCGGCAGCTCCGGAAGATCTAGTCAGGAGAGCTCTGGCGACATCGTTCGGCGTGGTAGGCTACTCGAAAGCCACCACCTGCAAGAAAGATATGGAAGATATCAGAGAAGCAGCGGTCGCGATCGCAGCGAGCGATCATTTCCTTAAGAACACCAAAACCTTCAAGGTCGAGACTGTTCGAGCCGACAAGAAATTCTCACTCACCTCGTATGAGATTTCGGGGGATCTGGGCCACCAGATACTCACTGCTCAACCAGATCTGTCGGTAGATGTACACCACCCCGATAAAACACTCTATGTCGAGATCAGAGATAAGGCATATCTGTACGCGTCTTTGGAACCCGGTCCTGGAGGTCTTCCGGTGGGAACAGCCGGTCGTGGCATGCTCATGCTTTCTGGTGGTATAGATAGTCCAGTAGCCGCCTATCGCATGGCGAAGCGTGGTTTGAGACAGGAAGCAGTCTATTTCCATGCGTATCCCTATACATCGGATGAAGCGAAAGAGAAAGTGGTGGAGCTTGCACGAATTCTCAGCCCCTACTGTAGTGGTATCACACTCCATATTGTCCCATTCACCGATGTCCAGCTTCATATCAAGACGCACAGCAATGCTGAGGAGAACACCCTGCTCATGCGAGCATGCATGGTGCGAATCGCGAACCTGCTAGCCAACAAGCGTGACTGCTTAGCTATCGTTACGGGAGAGTCTCTGAGTCAGGTGGCATCGCAGACGCTAGAGAGTCTCGCGTTCACCAACAGCATGTCACAGCTACCCATCTTCAGACCGCTGATCGGGATGGACAAGGGCGAAATAGTGGAGACCAGTAGGGAGATCGGCACGTACGAGACATCCATTCTACCGTATGAGGACTGTTGTACGATATTCAGCCCAAAACACCCGCTGGTACGGCCACATCTCGAACGTATCACAGCAAACTATAATGCCATGGGTATTGAGGAAGTGCTTGATCAGGCTGTTGCGGCTACCGAGATATTAACTGTTTGACCCTGGACAGTTGGCACACGAAGACTCTTTTCCCGGATCGCTCTTCTTCGTGTCTGTGCAGTAGAACCCGCTCCCTTTGAATATCACTGAGCTCAATCCAAACATACGACGGACTTTGCCGGAACACTGGGGACACTCCGTAAGTGGCTCATCTGACATGCTTTGCATAGCCTCGAACTGATGATTGCAAGAATCACATGCGTACTCATAGGTGGGCATATTATCTTTTTTCTCCTGTAGTTATGGTAGTGAGCGAGCCGAACAGCTCTGAGAATGTGGCGTATTGCTCCTCTGAAAGGGACATGCCGTTTATGTGAACAGCAGCCTCTTCAAGAATGAACAGATTCGTCAAATCTCCGAGTGGTTCCCGATTTCTTCGCTTCTCTGAAATATACGAACTTTTCAGGAGAATGGAAAGAGAGTTGGCTAACTTCGGGGTATGCATGGTAAGGACTCCACCGAGTGAGAGCGTCTGATCATCGTGTTCCTCGATCACCAGGACCATGGATTCCATCTGAGCAAGCACCGTCTGGGGTATGGCGAGTCCTACATCGATCATAGCCTGCGGGCTGGCGATATAGAAACCGAACAGGGCATTCGCCATCCGATCGGCGAGTCCTCGCTGTATCCGGGTGACCCGGTGCTTGTAGGTATCCTGATAGACTTTCATGTAGTTGTCACTGGCAAACAGAAGCAAGCCTCGTTGCGGCGCGTAGACATCCAAGCCCAACCAATCGTTCCGGTAATAGCGTACACGCCCCTCTTCGACTTTCTCCCAATCATCGTTCCACAAAAGCATACTGTTGGTGAGAAATGCAGGGATATTCCCCTCCACTCCACCATAGAACTCGTATGAGTCGATATCTTGCATGTCGATCACATCATCGGTAAGTTCCAATGCTGCAGGATTGTAGAGCGTGACCGAGAGTCGATCGATTCGAGATAAAAGTTGAGCGAACGAGGGGTCCTCCGAGTGCGTAAGAGCAGAAGCTCCGGGAAGTCTATCGATTCGCTGCATATCCATGGTGACCACAATATCCTGCGGCTCTCCCATGGCTTGGAAATAATACTCATCGGCAAAGGGTCTATGGACACACGAAACGAGCGATAGAAGCACGATTGCACAGATGGTGCACGTAACAATACCGGTCCGCTTCGTGCGCATCGTCCGCCCGCCCCGTTACCGTTTCACTGCGGCGATCTTTGCCGTGGTATCGCCACAGGGAATCTCAACCGCTTGTGGTTCATCGGAGAATTTCGACTCGTCCGCAAGCGTTTCCCTAGTGATATATGCGTTGAATGCAGTGAAAGCCTCCTGGACGACAGCCTCTCCATATACAGAGAGTGCAATTCGGTCAGAGACATCGAATCCTTGTTCCTTTCGGAGATTCTGTACCGCTCGCACGATATCTCGAGCAATACCCTCAAGGAGGAGGTCCTGGGTGATCTCGGTATCGAAACCGACCGTGAGTTGCCCCTCGTTGATCACCTTCAGATGCTCCTTCTCGAACCGCTGAACGATGATATCATCGAGGCCGATTTCGATCTCCCCTCCTGCATAGGACAACGAGACCGATCCCCCATCGAGAATCGAAGCGATAGTGTCGCTCTCCATCTCTTGAATGAGGGCTGCGACTTCTTTCATATGCTTACCCAGCTGCTTACCAAGTACCTTGAAGTTTGCCTTTGCCTGATAGGAGACGAGACCACTCTCATCGGCTTGAATGGTGATCTGTTTGATGTTCAGCTCCTCTTCGATGATATCCTGCATGGTGCTCAGTATTTCGCGCTCTTCAGGATCGCGGGTAACCAAGTAGAGCTGTTTCAGCGGTTGTCTGATCTTGATATTGTGTATGCTTCTCAACGATCGGCCCATGGTGATAGCCTGTCTGGTCAGTTCCATCTTCCGTTCAAGCAGGAAATCGCGCTGATTCTCGTCGTATGTCGGAAAATCACTTAGGTGAATCGATTCACACATTGTATCGGTCTTCAGATTGAGGAAAATCTCATCGGTAGTGAACGGAATGACCGGTGCTGCGGCATGGATGACCGTCATGAGCACGCGGTAGAGCGTATCATAGGCTTGTTTTTTGTCAGAATCGTTTTCTGACCGCCAAAAACGACGTCGACTCCGTCTGATGTACCAATTGTTCAATGAGTCCAAAAAGGAGACAATCGCGGTGCAACCACGTTGGGTCTCATAGTGATCCCACGCATCTCCAACCTCCTGAGCGAGTGCTTCGCTGGCAGATACGATCCATCGATCCATAGGGTTGGTCAGCTGTTCGAATGAAGAAACAGACGGTTCATACCCATCGATGTTCGCATATGTCACAAAGAAGGAGTAGGCATTCCACAACGGGATGATTAGTGTCTTGAGTACCTCTTTTACCCCATCTTCAGAGAACTTGAGATCCTCTGCACGGGTCACAGCACTGTTCATGAGAGCGAAGCGGAGTGCATCGGCGCCATACTGACCAACGAGATCCATGGGATCGGAGTAGTTCTTCAACGATTTGGACATCTTCTTCCCATCGGCGGTAAGTACAATCCCGTTAGTCACACAGTTCAAGAATGCCGGCTTATCAAACAGCGCTGCTCCGATGATCACCAGTGTATAGAACCAACCTCGTGTCTGGTCCAATCCTTCACAGATAAAATCTGCAGGGAAATGCTCCTCAACAAACTCCTTATGTTCGAACGGATAGTGATTCTGCGCATAGGGCATGGAACCAGATTCAAACCAGCAGTCGAGCACATCGGGAATTCGCCTCATAGTACCCTTCCCGTCTGGACTCGGCCAGGTGATGTCGTCCACGAAATGCTTGTGCAGATCGGTGACTCTCACACCACTTTTCTCCTCAAGTTCATCGATTGATCCGATCACTTCCACATGATCTGAGCTATCGCTTTTCCACACGGGAATGGGATTTCCCCAGAACCGGTTCCGACTGATAGCCCAATCTCTAGCACCTTCGAGCCATTTACCAAAGCGACCGTGTTTCAAGTGTGCAGGCATCCAGGTGATCTGATCGTTGGCGTTCAGCATAGAGCTCTTTAACTTAGTCACATCGACATACCAACAGGCCATTGCTCGGTAGATCAGGGGTTTGTGTGTTCGGTAGCAGAAGGGATAACTATGCAGATAGTTCTCTCGCTTCACCAGTTTTCCATTCTCTTTAAGCCATTTCACGATCGAAGAGTCGGCATCTTTGACGAACACGCCTTCCCAGAGAGGGACCTCTTCAGTGAATTTACAATCATCATCTATAGGACAGACCACAGGAATCCCGGTTCCCTTCAGTACCTGGTAATCGTCTTCTCCGAAACCCGGAGCTGTATGGACGATACCACTACCGTCTTCGACACTAACGTAGTCTCCGAGCACAGCAAGGAATGCGCCATCCTGTTTCAAGTGAGCGAAGAAGGGAAACAGCGGCTCATAGCGCAAGCCGGCAAGCTCCTTACCCTTGTATCGCTGTACGATCTCGTAGTCCGAAGGATCTTTGTAGTAGTGATCGAGTCGCCCCTCCCCAAGAATATAGAAGACCTCATCTTTCACATCTTTGACCTTCACATAATCGATATCCGGTCCGAGTGCGAGCGCAAGGTTCGACGGGAGGGTCCATGGTGTAGTGGTCCATGCGAGAAAGTAGGTATCCTGTTCACCGTCTATCTTGAATCGGACCGTGACAGCTGGATCGACTACATCTTGGTACCCTCCAAGATTGACTTCGAAATTTGACAGCGGAGTAGCGAGTGCAGGACTATAGGGGAGAATGTTGTAGCCTTCATAGATCAGCCCCTTTTCATGGAGCGTCTTGAATACCCACCAGATACTCTCCATGTAGTCGGTATCCATGGTGCGATATCCATTTTCGAAATCGACCCAGCGGCCCATTCGGTTAATGGTGGCCTTCCACTCGGAAGTGTATCGCAACACGATTGACCGACACTGCTCATTGAATTTTGCAACTCCATACTCCATTACAGCCTTGTGTCCGGTGATATTCAACGATTTCTCTATCTCATATTCGACAGGCAGGCCATGACAGTCCCATCCGAACCGTCTATTCACCCTCTTGCCTTTCATTGTCTGGTAACGAGGATAGAGATCCTTGATGGTTCCTGGTACCAGGTGTCCGAAATGAGGAAGACCTGTAGCGAAGGGAGGACCGTCATAAAAGACATACTCGTTGTCTGCGCTTCTGTTTTCCACAGACTTCTGATAGATATCGTGCTCCTCCCAGAATTTCTGGATGTTCTCTTCCATCTTGGGAAAATCTACTTTCGGATCAACCGGATTAAACATTGCTGGAACTCCTCATCGAATGTGAATATAGTAACTCACGAGGCACTCGTGACAAACCATAGGGTCAACTATAGACATTTTACGCGTTATATTCAATCTGTATTGACAATAGTATCGGGGGATAGGTAGCATAGGCGCATGGCTGATTTTCCCATTCCTCGTACTGTTCGTCAATTCGCAACACACTTTTCCGATGCGGGACACTCCCTGTACATCGTAGGGGGCGCAGTGCGCGATCACTTGTTGCGACGAGCAACACACGACTTCGATTTCGCTACCGATGCACAGCCGAATGAAGTAATGGGACTCTTCCATGCGGTGATACCTACCGGTATAAAGCATGGAACGGTAACCGTTCTCTTCAAAGGACACTCCTATGAGGTGACCACATTCAGGATCGAACGAGAATACCAGGATCATCGTCATCCCGATGAGGTTGTGTTCGTTCGGTCACTTGAGGAGGATCTGAAACGGAGAGATTTTACCATGAATGCGCTTGCTGTTCATGCCGATTCAGGAGTTCTCGTCGATCTCCACGGTGGAAGAGAAGATCTGCAGAACAGACTCATTCGGGCAATTGGGGATCCAGAGAGCCGGTTCTCAGAGGATGCTCTGAGAATCCTCCGTGCCTGCCGCTTTGCCGCCCAACTGGACTTCTCTATCGAAGAGCGTACGATGGATGCCATGAAGAAACTGAGTGGGAATCTCGTGCATATCTCTGGAGAGCGGGTTAAAAGTGAACTCTTCAAGATTCTCGAATCTCCCATTCCGAGCAGAGGATTGCTTGCTATGCACGCATGCGGTGCTCTTGAGGTGCTACTCCCGGAACTTGCTGCCGGAGAGAACGTGACACAGAAAAGTGCCCATGCCTACGATATCATGTACCATGGTATCGCTGCGTGCGATGCAGTTACGAGAAACAAACCGCTGGTCAGACTTGCAGCATTATTGCATGACATTGGGAAAGTTCAGGCGAAGAGAATCACTTCAGACGGTGAAATCACGTTTTATCGTCACGAGGAACATTCGGCAAAGATGGCAAAGCGAATCATGAACCGCTTACGGTGTTCCAACGATGAGCGATCCACGGTGGTGAATCTGATTCGAAACCATATGTTTCACTATACCCCCGACTGGAGCGATGGAGCGGTACGGCGTTTCGTCAAACGGGTTGGAGCCGATTCGCTGGATGATCTGTTCACTCTCAGGCTAGCAGATCAAGACGCGATCCATGGCAAGCCGAGACCTGAAGACATCATAGAACTAGAGAAGCGAATCTATCGAGTGCTAGATAGTAGTTCGGCACTCTCGATACACGACCTTGCCGTAAACGGAAACGATCTGGCTCTGATCGGAATACCGAAAGGTCCTGTGATGGGAATTGTGTTAAAGCAATTGCTTGAAACGGTTCTGGACGATCCGTCAGAGAACGAGTACGAGAAGCTCATCGAAATCGCACGAAACTACTACGAACAGCGAATCAAGGGGCCGCAGGATCACCGATCGCCCACAAGTTGATCGTAGGCAAGCTTCGCTGCAGCTTGTTCTCCCTCTTTCTTATTATTTCCCGCAGCAGGACCGAAGACCTTCTTCTGCACGACTACCCTCACCCAGAATGTATTATCGTGTTCAGGACCGGTTTTCTTGACCACCTCGTATTTCGGATAGGTCTTGTACCGTTTCTGCACATACTCCTGCAGAAGTGTCTTGTAGTCTTTTCTATGCTTGTTCGCAAGAACGATCTGGATTTCCGGAACCAGAAGGTGCTGCACCAACTCTGTGGCCGCTTTGAATCCGGAATCGAGGAAGTAGGCACCGAATATCGCCTCCATGCAATCTGCAAGGAGTGCTTTTTTGTTTCGGCCTCCTGAAAACTCCTCTCCCTTCCCAATAAGAATGAAATTATCGACCCGCAAACGCTTGGCAACAACAGCAAGACTCTCTTCACTTACCACAAATGACTTGATTCGGGAAAAATCTCCCTCATCGAGATTCGGCAGGTGAACAAATAGCCAATTGGCTACGATCAGGCCCAGCACGCTGTCACCAAGAAACTCGAGACGCTCATTGTTATCGATATCGTCGTTGCTCTCATTCGCATACGAACGGTGACAGAATGCGAGATTCAGCAGTTCGAGATTCTTGAACTTAATTTCAGCTTGTTTTTGAAACAAGGAAAGCTCCCGCTTTCTCTCGGAAGAGATTCCAGGAGCTTTACCATAAGATTGTGCCTTTGGAGACATATGCGTAATCTGTCTATTTTATCATTTTGGCAAGAAAATCGACAGCATCCCGAACAGTCTCAAACTCGTTAGCCTTTTCGTCGGGAATGGAGACGCCCAACTCTTCTTCGATTGCGTAAACCAATTCGTAGGTGTCGAGACTATCGGCACCAAGGTCTTTTCGGAACGAAGAATCAAGTGTAATCTTACTATCTTCAATCTCCAACTTCTCTGCAATCAAACTCTTCACTTTCTCGAATACAGCTTGTGAATCCATCTTTTCTTCCTCCTGGTTCCGGACCAATCCGGTGCTTAAGCCATTTGCTCCTGGTCGATTACCTGCTTACCACGGTAAAAACCGCATTTCGGACATACACGATGGGGGACCACCATGTTTCCGCAGGTTCCGCACACAGTGAGCGTGGGAGTGGCAAGGCGCATGTTCGCCGCTTTTCTGGAGGCTGCTCTTGCCTTAGAACTCTTATGTTTTGGTACCGCCATATGTTAACCTCTTCATTCAAAATATGCTCTTGTGAGAATAACGAAAACCCGTATTTATGTCAACAACTTGATCTTGCTTCTCAGCTTTTCCGCGACCGCCTTCGGGACCATAGTACTGATATCGGCTCCGAATGCAGCCATCTCTTTGATTGCCGACGATCTGAGCACAAAATAGTTGGGATCGGTAGGCATGAATAGAACTTCAAGTTCCGGGTATAACTGCTTGTTCGTCATAGCAAGCTCGAACTCATAACCGAAATCTACCAACGCACGTACGCCACGAATCATCACCGCAATCTGCTCTCTCCGTGCATAGTCGACCACAAGCCCCCCATAAGAGACGACTCGAACATTCGGATACGGTGCCAACATATCTTTCAACATAGCCATCCGCTCTTCTGCACTAAAGAGACACTTCTTGCTGACATTATCTGCGACAACCACATCGAGCGTCTCGAAAAGCTGAGAGGACCGTTCAATAAGATTCAAATGTCCGTTCGTAGGAGGATCGAACGTTCCTGGGAGCATAGCCTTCACACAACCTCTTCGCTTGTTCGTCATCGTTTCTGCTCCTCTACAAACTGTTTCATCGCAGCGAAATTCTCCGGACTTTCGAACGGAATTCTTTTCACTATGATGAACTTACCATCGGTATCGGTATCCACTACCGCGAATACACCTTTACCGATATAGGACACTTTCTGAGTCGGAGCGAGTTTCTCATCCTCTGCGATCTTTCTCAGAACACAGTCGAAATGGTAGAAGATGCCGGGTTCGGCACCGCTAATGGCTTGAGCAATCGCTTCGATTGGTTTTTCACAAAAAGCACATTCGGGAACCGGCTCTTGTACTTTCGGTACGATGATGGGGGCATGGGAGTGCTCGGGGCGTCGCTTCTTCTCTTGCGAAGGTTGCTGATTCCCACTGCCAGTACTTTTCTGTACCTGCTTTCCGCCTCTACGACGTCGTTTCCGTCTCCCCTCATTTCTCTTTGCGGGACGTTTCGCACCATTACTGCCGTTCTGGCTGTCAGTACGATGCTGTTCTTGTGCCATTACTGCTCCCCTTTCATGTGTATGAGTCGATTTCCGTACAATAGAATCACATCGATACGCATAGCATCATACTCCAATCGCGGATGAGTTGCAATGAAGTGAGACAATCCTTTGCGGAGTCTGAACATCTTGGTCATCGGAACTGCATAGCGAATATCATCCACCGGATAGTACGCTTTGACCCATCGCTTAACCTCTACACAGACGAGTGTTCTCGACTTCTTATGCAAGGCAACGATGTCCAGCTCGCTTCCTGGGCTACGATAATTACGCTCGAGGATGTGATATCCTGTACGCGCCAACAGTGTTGCAGCCAGCTGTTCCCCGACTCTCCCCTTCTCGACAGTAGTGTTACGCCGTTTCACTACGATCCTGCCAACAAGAGAAATGTGTATACACTTCGACTTTGTACACGCATAAAAGGACGGTCGCTACAAGCTTCCGTCCTCTTAAGTGTACGAGACACTATGATCCGATTATCTCTTCTTGATGATCAGTTCAGGCACCTTAGCCGCCTTACCAATCTTGGACCGGATATAGTAGAGTTTTGCTCTTCGTACCCGACCACGGCGGACGACATCCACCTTCACCACTCTGGGAGAATGGACTGGGAATACACGCTCAACACCGACACCGTATGAGTTCTTTCTCACCGTGAAGGTCTTTCGGATTCCACCATTCTTGAACGCTATGACCAAGCCTTCATAGACCTGAATACGCTCCTTGTCGCCTTCCTTGATAGTGAAGTGAACCTTCACTGTATCTCCAACGTGAAAGTGGTCCACGTTATCTTTCATCTGTTCTGACTCAATCGCTCTGATTACATCCATCTTCTTCAGTCCCCTTCGCAACATATGTTTTCAATTCAGCTACCATGTGTTTCGCACTCTCATGCAACTCGGCATTTTCCAACAACTCAGGACGGTTCAGAAGGGTCTTCTCCAACCGTTTCCGCAAGCGCCACTGGTCAATGCGTGCGTGATGACCCGACAATAATATCTCAGGAACAGTAATTCCGCAATAGGTCTCGGGCCTTGTATAGTGAGGATATTCCAACAAACCGTTGGTGAAACTCTCCTCAACCAGTGACTCTCCGCTAATTACCCCATCGAGCAGTCTATAGACGGCGTCCACTATAACGAGAGCCGCAACCTCTCCCGACGAAATCACATAATCACCAATACAAATCTCGTCATCAACATACAGGTCAATGATTCTTTGGTCAATACCCTCGTATCTACCGCAGATGATCACCAGGTCCTGTTCCTTGCTGAGTTCCTCGGCATATCGCTGAGTGAACGGTTTTCCTCCCGGTGTGGGATAGATAACCCGCTTATCCTTCGCTCCTATGGCTTCAAGGGCGCTGCCCAACGGCTCTGGCTTGATCACCATGCCGGCTCCACCCCCGTAGGGAGCATCATCACAAGTCTTGTGCTTGTCGGTCGCCCAGTCTCTGAAATTCACCAAGTTGTAGGAGATAGTGCCGCCTTGCACGCTCCTAGCCATGATAGAATTCGTAAAGAACGATTCGACAATCTCTGGAAAGAGTGTCACGATATCGAAATTCATGAGAGTAACTCTGGAACCAGTAGTTCCAACTCCTTCTTTTCAAGATCGACTCTACCTACGAACTGACGCATGAATGGGATAAGATACCGTTTGCCGTCAACGAGAGATTCGACTTCCAACAGTAGAGCCTGCGGTCCATCTATCACACCGACAACCGAGCCTGCGGTTTCACCGTTCACCTGCAGTGTGCATTCGGCAAGATCGGCCACGTAGACTTCCCCTTCATCGAGCGTTGCTGCAGCTGATCGGGGAACCCATATCTCCCATCCATTGTAGGTTCTCGCCTTCTCAGGTGTGTCGACACCCTCGAATTTGACAAGAAGCTCCTTTCCTGATGGGCGAATGTGCTCAATCCTGATCTCAATCTCCTTGCCGTCCTTCCGCAACTGCACGTCTCTCAGATTCCTGAGATGATCGTACTCACTTGAGAACGAGTGAAGCTTGATACTTCCTTGAATGCCGTGGGGTCCCTTGAGGACCCCGGTTGCAAGATAGTCCATCAGTCCAAGATTTCCAACTGCACGTGTTTGCCACTCTTTGCCGCTGAGGCACTCAGAATAACGCGTACCGCATTGGCAATGCGTCCCTGCTTCCCAATGACTTTTCCGACATCGTCGGCGGCAACCTTCAATTCGAGAATGGTAGACTGTTCACCCTCGATCAGGTTGACCGAAACTTCGTCTGGCTGGTCAACAAGTGATTTGGCAATGTATTCAACAAGATCCTTTTCCACGGCACAATCCTCCGACTATTCTTGAGGAGTTCTGCTGACTGTGATTTGGTGCTTGTTGAGAATCTTCTTCACAGTTGCCGACGGCTGTGCGCCTTTGGCAAGCCACTCCCTGATTCGATCCTCATTGAGGACAACCTGCTTGTCTTCAGCCTCGATCGGGTGGTACTGACCAACCTCTTCGATCGAACGGCTGTCTCTTGCAGCGTGGGAATCGATGACAACCAAACGATAGTATGGTCTCTGCTTCGATCCGAATCTCTTCAATCTAATACTCGTACTCACAACTTCCTCCTGCTCAACGCAACTACATGCCCATGTGTTTCAACATTGAAGCTTGGTATTTTTTATTTTTTGCGAACTTCTTCATGGTAAGCCGCATT
Organism: uncultured Spirochaetaceae bacterium; assembly: GCA_964473245.1. Classification (GTDB taxonomy): domain Bacteria; phylum Spirochaetota; class Spirochaetia; order Sphaerochaetales; family Sphaerochaetaceae; genus CAYZJV01. Next base: position 12,661 of record CAYYOL010000004.1, on the reverse strand, counting down.
TTTTCAAATTTCTTTATCAGTCGGTTCACATCGTACACCGATGTGCCACTTCCTCGTGCTACTCTCTTCCGTCTAGCCGGACCCAGTATACGGTAATTTGTCCGTTCCGCATAGGTCATGGATTGGATGATGGCCTTCTCTCTGCGCATTTCTTCGGTGTCGATGTCATCTTCACTCACATTTCCCTTTGCACCGGGAATCATGTCGATGAGTTTATCGATCGAGCCCATCTGATTCATCCGATCCAGCTGATCGAGATAGTCCTGCAGATCGAAGGTGTTCTTGCTCATCTTCTCCTGCATACGCTGGGCTTCGTCCTGATCTATCGTCTCCTGCGCCTTCTCTACGAGGGAGACGACATCTCCCATTCCGAGAATACGTGAAGCCATTCGATCAGGGTAGAATGGATCGAGGTCCTCGATCTTCTCACCTACTCCGATGAACTTGATCGGTTTACCTACTATCGATCTGAGCGAAAGGGCGGCACCACCACGGGTATCGGAATCGAACTTACTCAGCACGACACCTGTGATCCCCACCTTCTCCTCGAATTCCTGGGCTATGGTTACGGCATTCTGCCCGGTCATCGCATCTGCGACGAACAGCGTCTCATCCGGATTGACTGTCTTGTGAATCTGCGTTATTTCGCGCATCATCGTCTCATCGAGGTGCATTCTACCTGAGGTGTCGACTATGAGGATATCGTACTGATCACGTTTGGCCTGAGCCAGCGCATGTTTAGCGACCGAGACGGGGTCCTTGGATTCCTCTGCATAGACGGGGACACCGATCTTCTCTCCGAGAACCTGCAACTGCAGAACGGCTGCGGGACGGACTAGGTCAGCAGCGACAAGCATGGGACGTCGACCCTGTTTCTTGAATCGGGCGGCCAGCTTGGCAGCAGTGGTAGTTTTTCCAGACCCCTGAAGTCCCATCATCAGTATGACGCTGGTAGTGTCCGGCCCTTTGAGTTGTATATGCTGATTCTCTTCGTCTCCGAGCAGCTGAACCATCCTATCGTATACGATTTTGATGAACTGCTGCCCCGGATCGATCGACTTGAGCACCTTCTCGCCGGTAGCCTCTTCCATGGTCTTATTGACAAAACGTCTGACCACACGAAGATTTACGTCTGCTTCAAGCAGCGCAATCTTGATCTCCTCGACGGCGTCCTGAATATTTTTCTCGGTGATTTTTGCCTTGCCGGAAAACGACCTGACAATACCAGTGAACTTCTCGCTTATTGAATCAAACATTATCCACCCAAATCTATCTGCGTTACAGTAAAGACTTATACTTCATTATCGCCTGAAGTGTCAACCTGCACGTCGTGAATTACATCCTCGCCGGCATCCCACCCCATCCGATAGCTTATTGCCTTCGACACTCCCCGCTCCTGCATGGTGACACCAAGCAGCGTCCTCGAACCCATGACCGTATGCTTGTTGTGGGTGATGATGATGAATTGGGACGATTCGGCGAAGTCCTCCAGGACATTGAGAAAATATCCAATATTACGATCATCAAGCGCTGCGTCGATCTCGTCTAGAATACAGAATGGTGAAGGCTTCACCTTGTAGGTTGCAAACAGCAATGCTACAGCAGTGAGAGATTTCTCCCCTCCCGACAACGGGGCGAGTCGATCCAGCTTCTTCCCGGGAGGTTGTGCAAGGATATCTATCCCAGTCTCAAGCACCTGTTCAGGGTCTATGAGTCGTAGCTCGGCACGTCCTCCGCCGAACATTCTGTGGAACATCTCCTGGAAATTGATGCGAATCTTATGATACGAGTCGAGAAACAGCTCCTCGGACCGACGTCGAATCTCATCGATCACTCGAGTGAGATCGTTCTTCGCTTTCACAAGATCGTCCATCTGCTGCGTGAGGAAGTCGTACCGCTCCTTTATCTCCGCGAACTCCTCCTCGGCCATATGGTTTATATAACCCATCCCCTGAATCTGTTTTTTCAGTGTTGCAAGACGCTCTCGCAGTCCCGAGACATCGCCGAGATCCTCATCCAACCGATCCTCAAACTCTTTGAGACTCTTTCCATAGGTATCGAAGAATGTTCTGTATACGCCTTGTATCTGCTCCTGGATCGATTCGATGTGGAAGGTGTACTTATCGATGCCGGTTCGAAGTTCACTCAGGTCATTATACCGTTGATTGATCTTCTGCCGTTCTCCACTCAGTCGCTCGTTCTCCCGCTCTATCACCGAAATGATCTCGGCTAGCTGACCCTCGAGAGACTCTTTCTCTTCTTCGATCCTGCTCTGGTCATCGCGAACGACAGCCATCTGTTCTATCGCTTCTTCTACCCGTTCGGCAGCAACTTGCGCATCGCGCTCAGCATCTGAATGAAGATATCGTTGTTCGGTTATCCGCTTTTCCAGACTCTCAACTAACGATTTGGTACTTGCTTGACGAGCAAGATGCTCACTGAGAGAGACTTTTAGCTGAGTCAGTTGTTCCCTATACTGTTCAAGCAACTCACCTAAGCCACGGTTCTCCTCTCTCAGTGTCTGAATAGCCTGTCGATGGAGTACAGCCCTAGCACGTGATTCCTCGAGATTCTGGTCGATTTCGTGCTTTTTCGTGATAATGCCTTCCGGAGCGAGCAGATCGTCGATAAAACTCGGAATAGTTCGATCATAATCTGAAAACAGCTCCGAGAGCGTACCAACAGATTGCTCGAGATCGGTAAGAAATGTGCTCCATTCATCAAACACAGAGGTAGAGATACTCTTCTTATCTCCCATGAGCGGCGCGGTTTTTCCGGTGAAATCGACGCGCTCATGAATCGAGTCCTGAATTCTGTTCAACCGATCGAGAAAAGCCTGCTGGGCCCTCTTGCGAGTCTTGATGGAATATCCGCTCTCGCGTAGTTTCTTATCCAATTCGACTACGATGAGATCGGTCAGCTCCTGGAGTTTTACGCTGAGAGTCTGTTGCTTGCCTGTTTCCTCCTCAATTGACCATTCCCGCTCTTCGATCTCGCTGGTATGCTTCTCTATCAGATCTCTCGTTGAGCTCATGCTCTGCTCATGGGCTTCGATACTCTTCTCTAGTTCGTCGATTTTGTCTGCTATGATCTGGACTGAATCTCTTTGGTCTTCCAGTTCGAACTCATCCCGCTCTATCCGCTCAAGTATCTGTTCGGCACGAGCGTCGGCTTCCTGTTTGCTCCGGAGAAAATCGTGATATCGCTGTTGCAGGAGATTGAGCTGATCTTTCTTTGCAATCGCCTGCTCCTCAAGTCGCTGCAACCGTGTCTGGATTGCAACACGAGTCTCGGCATGGCGACGGACCTCGCTCTGTTCACTCTCGATATGCTCACTCTGCAGGGCAATCTCATCCTTGATATCTTCGTACTCGGCTCGGGCTTTCTCCAACTGTTCGGCTCGAGTATCGCGCAGGAGGAGAAAACTCTTCACCGTGGAGAGCTGGACATCGACTTCCAGGGTGGTCTGTTCCCGTTCAAGTTCCCGGTATCGGGCAGCCTTCGTTGCCTGGGATTTTCTCGAATCGTACTGACGCTTGATCTCACCGAGCAATGTCTCCACCTGTTCGATGTTCTCCTCGGTACGCTCAAGTTTCCTCGCAGCCTCGATACTCCGCAACTTGTATCGTGTGATCCCAGCGGCCTCTTCAAAGATATATCTGCGATCTTCCGGTTTATGGCTGAGTATCTGATCGATTTTCCCTTGCTCAAGTATTGAATAGGCGGATTTTCCTACGCCGGTATCGAAAAAGAGTTCTCGGATATCCTTGAGACGAACCTGGTTTCGATTGATGAAGAACTCACTCTCTCCTGTTCGAAAGAGTCTACGCTTGATTTCCACTTCAGTATGTTCGGAGGGAAGGACCTTGGTCTCATTATTGATTACGAGCGTGACCTCGGCGACATTCAGCGGTTTTCTCGTCTCGGTTCCGTTGAAGATGACATCTTCCATCCGTCCAGCACGAAGCGTTTTCGTCGACTGCTCGCCAAGTACCCATTTAATCGCATCTACGATATTGCTCTTTCCACAACCGTTCGGACCGAGCAACGAAGTAGTCCCGTCGGCAAATTCCAGACGGGTTCTATCGGCAAAAGATTTAAAGCCATACAATTCGACACTTTTAAGGAACAACGGAATCTCCAATACAAGCTCACTACACAAATTGCGGCTGGAGACTCCCGAACGAGAGCGAGAAACCCCCAGTCCACCGAAAAAGTATAGCATAATCACCTGGAATTGACAAAGAGCAACGAGAAATCTACCATCTGATCATGATGCATATTTGTGGTATCGATGAAGCGGGTCGCGGCCCGATCGCTGGTCCGGTCTGCGCAGCAGCAGTCGTATTGCCGAAGTCATTCCCGTTCGAGGTACTCGCCGATTCGAAAAGACTCACACCGAACAAGCGAGCTGTTGCCGAATCGATGATTAAAACTCATGCACTTGCATGGGCCGTTGCATGGTCGAGCAGGGCCGAAATCGATCGAGTGAATATTCTGCAGGCGACACTCAATGCCATGACGAGAGCCTATGGGAAAATCGAGCGAAGTGGTCTATCGGTGGATCTTGTGCTGGTCGATGGGAATCGTTCTCCACAACTACCTGTTCGATGTCAGGCAGTTGTTCGAGGCGACGATATGGTGTTCGAGATCATGGCTGCTTCGATATTGGCAAAGGAGGCGCGGGATCGCCTTATGATACTCATGGATGAGCGATATCCTCTGTGGGGGTTCGCCGGCCATAAGGGTTACCCCACTGCCGCGCATAGGCAGGCATGCAAAGTGCACGGACCGAGTCCGATACACCGCATGTCATTCAGATTCTAGTGGAGAAGCGTACGCTTCAACCCTTCACCTGCTGCTTGATGAAGTCAAGCGACTTCTGGAACTCCTTGACGAATTCGCCAAGGTCTTCCTGATACACTAGAATCGATTGTCTGATGAATTTTCCCGAACCACCTTCGGTCCCTTTGCTCTCGACAATGTTGAGAAACAGATCACCGTAGACATTCTCTTTCACATTGAAAAAGTAGGTTCTATCCTTCGTGACCAAACGTGTTGAAAAAACTTCTCCTCGCACTCCCATATTACACCTCTTTCTGTGTCGGCCAGGTGGCATGGGCCGACCATCGGACACGAAAAAACCTGGCGGTGCCAGGCTCTCCAACTAAGCGCCCGACGGGAATCGAACCCGCCTCTTCAGCTTGGAAGGCTGAGGTAATACCACTATACCACAGGCGCACGCATCGTTTCTTATGGGTTTTATGTATATCTGAATCTTTGAGGATGGTCAAGGGTCCCGAGCGAATTTCATCCATGGATTCACCTGCACCTTGGTCTTTGGACGCTTCTGTAGTATTATCGTCCATTATGGATTATAGAAGCATCTACATGGAGATCCTGCTCAGGGTCGCAATCAATATTCAGGAGGGTGAATCACTCTCCATAAACACCAATCCGGGACATCTCGATTTTGCTCGAGATCTTGCACAACTGGCCGCAGAGACCACCCTTCAGCCAGTGAACGTCGTGGTAGTTACCGAGGGGAAACCGGGGGATGTGCTCGAAGTGAAGCCTATTTTGAACGAACTTCTATCAAAACCGGCCATCCAAGGAGCCCTTCTGAGAATAGACGATACCGAAGACCGCCAATGGGATTTCTCTGCAGACCCGCAGGTTGTGGTCAAAGAGCCCGCACTGCTTCAGCGTACCGGCAACCTCGCTCCTCCACAGTTGGACAGACAAGTGGCTCCCTGGTCCATTGTTCCAGTCCCAGGCCCAGTCTGGGCAAGACGATTGCTTGGTGAGCATGCAACGGAACAGGATCTGTACGAACGACTCGCCGATGTGCTCATGCTCAATCAGACCGATCCCCAACAGGCATGGAAGGAACACGTCTCTCTGATTGACTATCGGTTGGCGACTCTGAATCGTTTGGATGTAGACTACTATGAAATACGTAGTGGTACTGGCACCAGCGTGCGTATTTCACCTGTGGTTGAGTCCCGGTGGCGTGGAGGAGTCAGAAAACTCGGCACAGGTCGTGCATTCATCCCACAACTTCCCCCTGATCGTGTAAGTATGCTCGCCGACCGGACCTTCACCGAAGGAGTCGTGCACGCCTCTCGCCCTTTCCCTCTCCTCGGAGGGGTGGTCAAAGGGGCCAAGATCGAGTTTACCCAAGGAGCAGTCTCCTCGTTCTCCGCCGATGCAGGGGAAGAACTGCTAGCAGCGGCGCTGCAGGTCGATGAAGGAATCAACCGTCTGAGTGAGTTCTCGCTCGTTGAACACGGGAGCACGCTCTCCCAATTGGCAGACACATTCGGTTATAAAGGATTCGATGAGAATAGCATGAGTTCACTTGTACTCGGTATGGGAGAGGCTTTTCATCTTGAGGCTTTGGATATGTACACCGATGAAATGGAGTTACAGGATAAAACCGGTTGCAATGTCAGCAATCTACGATTCAGATTGCCGATCGGAGATGAGAATCTCTCGGTGATCGCGTACCTCGTCGATGGATCGAACACTACTATTATGCAAAATGGCAAGTTTTTGACATGATTTTCTGCATTCAGAAAAATAGATAAACCATTTCTTGGAGGAATAGATGAATAAAGACATGCAATCGCTCATACGGACATACGCTAACCTGATTGTGACATCGGGTGTCTCGCTCTACCCTGGACAATGTCTTCAGATCAAGAGTGGACCTGATACCTACTGGTTCGCCCAGGAGATTGCCCTCGCTGCATATGAATCGGGAGCTCAGCTGGTACGTATCGAGACCGAGGATCTGAAACTGATTGGCAAGCGTGCCGAAGTGCAGACCGAAAAAGAGCTCTCCTACGTACCGGACTTCAACCGGCAGATCGATTTCGAAATGATGGTAAAGGACTGGGCCTACGTGAGAATTGACAATACAGAGGATCGGCATTGGCTGGAGCACGCCGATGCAGCAAAGCTTTCTGCATATAAATCGGGCATGGCGGAATCTGGAAAGTTCTATCAGATAAGTCGCATGAGAAACGAACATCCTTGGTGTGTCGTCTGTGCCCCTGGGCCTGAATGGGCAAAAGCGGTTCTCGGTCCCGATGCTACCGTCGAGGAGTTCTGGGATGTCCTAGCACCGATTCTCAGACTGGATACTCCAGATCCCATACAGGCATGGAAGGATCACTCAGACATGCTGCTGAAGCGGTGCAAAAAACTCGATGATCTTCACATAGCCAAGCTCCATTTCACGAACAGCTTTACCGATCTCACGATTGGATTCACCGACAAGCATGTGTGGATGGGAGGAGGAGACCCCCTTCCCAGCGGAGGATGGTTCATTGCAAACATTCCCACCGAAGAGGTTTTCACCACACCTGATCGACTCACTGCGGAGGGTTATGTAACTACGACCAGACCTGTTTCGGTCATGGATAGCCTAGTAGAGGGGGTCACACTGGAATTTGCTGGTGGAAAAGTAATCTCCTGCACTGCGAAAAAGGGACAAGCGGTTATGGACCGATTTTTGGACACAGATGAGGGAGCACGGTATCTTGGCGAAGTCGCACTGGTGGACGAAGATTCCCCCATAGCACAGTCGAACCACATATTCCACTCCATCCTCTTCGATGAGAATGCCTCCTGTCACCTGGCTCTGGGTGCCGGATACCCGAGCTGTCTAGCCAATGCAGCGGAGTTAAACTCCGATGAGAAGCTACTGTCAGCAGGATGCAATCGATCGCTTGTTCACACCGATTTCATGGTAGGCTCAGCAGATATGCACATTGATGCGATAACAAGAGATGGTGATCGAGTGACGATCATGGATAATGGGAAATTCGTTCTGTAATTGAGACTCAACGATGGGCTTCGGCCATGATTCGAAGCCCTTCCAGTGTCAACAGCGGTTCGATCTGGTCGATTCGACCGATAAGCGGGGCAATGGTTCGCGAAAGTCCTCCAGTAGCCAGTACTTTCGCGGTCATGCCAAGCTCTTCTTCGGATCGTTTCACCAGCTCTTTCACTAGACCGGCGTACCCGTACATGATACCACTTCGAATCGACTCATCGGAGTTGCGTCCTATGGCTCTATTGGGTACCTTAAGCTGAACTTGAGGAATCTGGGCAGTGTTATGGAATAGCGAGTTCACTGCAGTGACAAGGCCCGGAGCGATCGCAGCGCCAAGGACATCGCCGGTGGAAGTGACAGTGGTCAATGTCAAAGCAGTTCCAAAATCGAGAATCATGCAGAGATCATTGGGAAACAGATTGTGTGCTGCAACTGCATTCGCAAGCAGGTCGTTACCGAGTTCTACAGGAATGCTGAAACGGTTCAATGACACAGCTGAATCGTGTGAGACCATAATCGGCTCACTTTTTCCGAGCGACCTGATTACCTTCTGAAAAGAACGGGTGAGATTAGGGACGACGGAGCTCACGATTGATTGGTCAATGTCATCATAACCGAATCCAGCATGACTGATCATCCGCTCCACTATCACGAAATATTCATCGCTAGTCTTTTTCTGATCGCTATAGATACGCCAGTCTGCGACCCATTTTGCTCCATCATGGAGCGCCATGACCACATTGGTATTTCCAATATCCACAACCAGCAACATATCAGTATCCTCCATGTTCGGGGAACCTTGCCCCAGATCGAGCATTGGCTCCGAAAGGAGTCCTTTCGTGAACGCCAACAAGCTCGATGTTCACAGCAATCGTTCGACCATGCTCCCGATGGTATCAGCAGCAATCCGCTTGTTTTGAAAGATCAGATGGTGACTCCATTATGACCATGATAGTAGGAATCACGAAGCGTGCGAACATCGTTATTTGCCAGATACTCTTCAAGCCCCATCATCCTGTCGATCACCTTGCCATCCGGCGCAAATTCGACAATTCTGTTTGCGATCGTGTCGACGAACTGATGATCATGGCTGTTAAACAGGAGCACACCCGAGAAATCGATAAGGCCGTCGTTCAAACTGGTGATAGCCTCAAGATCGAGATGGCTTGTCGGTTCATCGAGAATCAACACATTACCCTGTTCGAGCATGATTCTCGCAAGCACACAACGGACCTTCTCCCCCCCACTAAGCACAGTACAGTCTTTCAGCGACTCATCGCCACTGAACAGCATGCGACCGAGAAAGGATCGGATGAACGTATCATCTTTCTCTTCCGAGAACTGTCGCAGCCAGTCGGTAATACTCATATGTTCGGAGAAGTAGCTCGAATTGTCCTTGGGAAAATAGCTCTGCTTGGTAGTAACTCCCCAATCGAAACTGCCACTATCAGGTTCCATACGTCCGGCGATGATCTCGAAGAAGATTGTCTTTGCATAGTGATTCGGTCCCACAAATGCGATCTTGTCGCCATTGTTCACCATGAGGGAGAAGTTGTCCAACACCGTCTCTCCATCAATCACCTTAGTCAGATTCTTAACTTCGAGGATATTCTTTCCTGGTTCTCTCTCTGGTTTGAAGGCTACATAAGGGAATCTTCTGGAAGATGGCTTGATGTCATCAATAGTCAACTTGTCGATTAATTTCTTTCTGCTCGTAGCCTGACGAGCCTTGGAGAGGTTTGAACTGAATCGCTGGATGAACTCCTTGAGTTCGGCTATCTTGTCTTCACGTCTCCGTTTTTCATCCTTCATCTGCTTTGCTGCAAGCTGACTCGAATGATACCAGAAGTCATAGTTCCCCACGTATAACTGTACTTTCCCGTAGTCGATATCTGCGACATGAGTACACACAGAGTTGAGGAAGTGCCTATCGTGCGAAACCACGATGACTGTATTGGTGAAGTTGTCGAGAAATTGCTCAAGCCAATGAATCGATTCTAGATCGAGGTGGTTTGTCGGCTCATCCAACAACAGGATATCCGGGTTTCCGAACAGTGCCTGAGCAAGAAGAATTCTCACCTTGATATTATCTTCGACCTCTCGCATTTTACTTTCTAACAGCGTATCGGGGATACCAAGACCGGAAAGGAGCACCCCGGCTTCGGCTTCGGCTTCCCATCCACCAAGTTCGGCGAATTCACCCTCGAGTTCTGCCGCCTTGATCCCGTCTTCCTCGGTGAAGTCCTCCTTCGCATAGACTGCATCCCGTTCTACCATGACCTGATAGAGTCTCTGATAGCCCATGATCACCGTTTCCAGTACGGTGTAGTCGTTGAATGCAAAGTGGTCCTGTTTAAGTACAGCAATTCGTTCACCCGGAGTGACAATGATATCTCCAGTGTCGGCCTCGATTTCTCCGGAGAGAATTTTGAGAAAAGTTGATTTACCAGCACCATTGGCTCCTATGACTCCATAGCAGTTTCCTGGTGTGAATTTGATGTTTACCTCCTTGAACAGCACTTGTGTTCCGAAGGAGAGCGAAATGTTTGAAGCAGTTATCATGAATAATCCTTTTCTGAGCAAATAGTACTTGCTATCGCAGAAAAATGCCAGCCCGTTGAGAGCTGGCATCAAGTTAGTCCCTAGGGGAATCGAACCCCTCTTTGAAGACTGAGAATCTCCCGTCCTAGCCGATAGACGAAGGGACCATTTGTTGGACTGGGATGAAGGGATTCGAACCCCTAAAGGCAGAACCAGAATCTGCAGTGTTACCATTACACTACATCCCAACGTTTGAATTCTGCTTGAATCTATAAAAATTTGAAGGGTTTGTCAACCCTTCCCAGGTATTCATTCGCTGTCGTAGTTGATCAGCGTCCTGACTTCGTACTTATCAAGCTTCTTTTCGTAATCGAGAAATGGCAGACCAATGACACCAAACACACCTGCGACCGAGGCACCCATATCCTCGATCAAATTACCTGCTGCCTCGATGGTTCCGCCGGTAGCGATCAGGTCATCCACAATCAATATGTTCTGCCCTGCTCGAATGTCGGTTTCATGCACGGTGACATAATCCTGCCCATATTCGAGATTGTACTTCCGCTCGAGAGTCTTACCAGGCAACTTCCCCCGTTTACGAATAAGAACTAGAGGAATGCCTCGTTTGTATGCATAGGGAGCAGCAAATACGAAACCTCTGGCTTCAATACAGGCAACTGCGTCTATCGACTCATTGTCATACAGGTCATCCATCGCATCTATACAGTAGCGAAACGCGTCAGGATTGGTAAGAATACTTGTCACATCGTAAAATAGGATTCCTGCTCTGGGAAAATCGTGGACCTTTCTAATAGCCGAATCTAGATCATAGGTAGTACTCATAATTCCTCCTACGGGTATGTTTTTTTGAACGCGGTAACTCGAGCCGAGGCTGTCATATCAAGTGGAGACTCGATTCCATCGGCAAGGTACTGGTATGCGAGACCAGCAATCATTGCCCCATTATCGGTACAGAGCTTCATGCTCGGAAATGCAACTTCAACACCTCTGAGTGCCTTCAATTCGCTTCTCAGAAGACTATTGGCAGCTACGCCTCCACCGGCAGCCAGACGGGTCAAGCCTGTCTCATCCAAAGCCTTTCGGACTCGTTTCATGAGGATGCCTACTGCGGTTCTCTGGAAAGAGGCGGCAATATTCTCGGGAGACTTCTCCGATGTACCGTTCCAGAACTGGTCCAGCTGATTGATCACTGCTGTTTTAAGTCCCGAATAGGAGACATCGTAGGGGTGATTTCCTTTCTGTAGCGCTGGTCCGGGAAATAGGAATGCATGCGGATCACCACTTTGCGCGAGTCGATCGATCACCACGCCACCGGGATATCCGAAGCCGTGGTGTTTTGCCACTTTATCGAATGCTTCGCCTATGGCATCGTCTATGGTCGTTCCGAGTACTTCGATATCGTCGTAGCCTTTGACTGTGCAGATTACTGTGTGTCCACCCGATACCAGTACACCGAGATAGGGATAAGCCAATGGCTGCTCGATTTGTGAGGCATAGAGATGGGCCCTAATATGATCGATTCCAATGACCGGGACACCAAGCGTCGCAGCAAATGCTTTGGCGAAGTTGACTCCCACCAAGAGCGATCCAAGCAGACCGGGTCTGTTGGTGACAGCGACAGCATCGACATCCTCCACTTGCATCTGTGCCTGTTCAAGGGCAGATGCAACTACCTGAGAGATCCATTCGGTATGTAAACGTGATGCAATCTCGGGAACCACGCCCTGATAGGGAGTATGCAATGCAATCTGTGTGGCAACCATATTGCTCAGAATATTCTTGCCATTCTCCACGACGGCTACAGAACACTCATCGCAAGAGGTTTCTATACCCAGGACCTTCATTCCCAAAACGCTCCCTGACCAAGCATGGATATCTCCTGCAATGAAAACCCATACTCCAACAGATCGGGGTAGAGTTCCATATAAAAATCGGCAACTTCAGGCGACCAAGACAACCCAACACGAACACTGCGATCCGCTTTGATCTTGATTGCTACCACTCGTTCTTCAGGTACCGAGGAATTGGGCATGTGCCGTGGATATTTTTTATTCAGAATACACTCCAATCGAAGCCTTGCTTCGTCGGTATAAGGTAGTGGGTATTGTCTGTTTGGTCAAGAGGCGGTGTTCTCTCCAATATCCCGCAAATACTTGCATTTTAGGCCAAAATCGGCTACTGTGTACCGGTCCTAGTTTCACGCCAAAATGGCTCAGGGGTAGAGCAGCGCACTCGTAATGCGCAGGTCGTGGGTTC
>CAYYOL010000003.1:32862-90001 GCA_964473245.1 uncultured Spirochaetaceae bacterium | reverse complement strand
AACAGCGTATCGACAATTGAGTTGCTCCATTGCAATTTTTCATTGTTCACCGTATGGTATGTGCATGAGAATAACGGGAGGCCTCTATCGTGGCAGGGTGATCACCTGTCCTCCAGGCGAGATTCGCCCAGCTATGGACCGGATGCGAGAATCACTCTTTTCCATCCTGCAAGACCTGTCGGGAGATTCATTTCTGGATCTCTTCTCCGGAAGTGGCCTGGTGGGAATCGAGGCAGCCTCTCGAGGCGCGTCTCCGGTTCACCTCGTCGAGCTGGATAAGGGGAAACGGACCACCATTCTGAAGAACATCAGTTTCGTCGAATCGGAGATTCAACTATTCATGGCAAATGTGCTTCGATTTATTCCTCAGGCAAAACGGACGTACGACATTATCTACGCAGACCCCCCCTTTCCCATGAAGAATAAAACGAAAATCGCCGAGCTTGTGGCAAAACATCATACGCTTAATCCGGGAGGACTATTCATCATCCACTATCCTGCAGAGGAACAGAAACAGTGGGCTGATCATATCGGGTCACTCACTTGGACAGATGAAAGAGTATATGGACGTTCCCTCGTTCGATTCTACCGGGAAAGTGACGAGGAGAAGGCAGAACATGCAGATCATTGATGGCATCTACAACGATACTTTCGCGCTGAACAGCTACGAGGTGGATCCATTCTATCACGTACAGACCCCATACTACTTCAGGATTATGCAGGAGGCGGCAGGCTCGCACTCCTACCACAGGAAAGTGAGCATTCCTCATCTGCAGGAAGAGCAGAGAACCTGGGTAGTCACCCGTACGGTCATGGATATCGACCACTATGCACAGTGGCCTGCTACCCTTCGTGTCGAGACATGGCCTCAAGAGCCGTGGAAGCTCTACTTTCCCCGGGTGTGCCGGCTGTATGATGGATCGGGAACCCGGTTGTTCCAGTCGTTGAGCCACTGGGTGGTCATGGATACATGCACGGGTCGACCGGTTAAGCCACAAACGATTGCGGATCGATTCGGCACTGTGGAAGCAAAGACCTTCGTGGAACCGAATCTTGGACGTAGGCCAACATTCTCCCCAACGGAGTATACGAAGACAATCACCTATGAACCATCCATTCGTTACGCAGACTGCGATCTGAACCAGCATGTGAACAATGTCGCCTATCTGGAGTGGATGCTCGACTCATTGCCTCACACATTCAGAGATGCTCATCTCATTTCGAAGGTGGACATTGCCTATCTTGCTCAGACCTATCGTGATGATCGCATCATCGTTCGAACCGGCATCTCGGATTCCGGTCTCGAAATGACCCATGAGGTCTCTTCCCTATCACAAGATGGAGAAAAGCCGGTCTGTGTTGCAGTCACACGATGGATACCGAGAGTCTAGATCAATAGTGTGGCGGTCTCTGTTGCGGGACATCGCCGGAAGACTGGATGAGTTCAGCCAACCGTGCCTCCAGACGCTCCTTTGTTGCGCGCAAGGCATCCAGATCACGTTGCTGCTGTGCAACAAGATCATTCAGAGCAAAGACCATATCCTCAAGATAGGCGAGTTTCGTCTCAACGACGGTTAATCTGTCATCCATACAACATTCTATCAACATTCAGTCGGGATATGCAACGAATATTGCAACAGAATTGTGCTTGTCTTACCCCTGATACGTGATATACTTATCTATATTTGTTGCATTTTGGTGCATAACAACAAGGTGGTAATGGTATGAAAGGTGAACGTGTTGCACAGCTGGATCTCCTCCTACACTCACATCCCGAGGGGTTGAGAAGATCGGAAATCGCGAGAAGGCTGGGGGTTCACCGTTCTACCATTAGCCGCTATATCGATGAATTGAAGGACTACATCGATATCTACGAAGACAACAATCTCATCAAGATCCATCCGAAGGAGGGAGACGAAAACATCTCCCTCAGTGTCTATGAATCACTGGCATTCAATCTTTCGGCAGAAATTCTTGCAACGAACAGTGAGTTCCAGAATCCACACTTGGCAAGTGGGCTTAGGAAGATCGCCAGGAACATGCGCTCCTATGCCCCCACCATCTCGGATAATATCATTGGTCTTGCCGAATCAATCGACCAGGAAGTACACCGAAAGAGAGAGCAGGCAGGTCAGTTCAATTCGGTATTGGAGGTCCTCATAGACAGCTGGGTCTCGGGGAAGATCGTCCATATCCAACATATGGTAGAGGGAACCATGCAGGAGACCGAATTCGCCCCCTACTTCATCGGATTCAGGGAAGAAGACGATGGTCGAAATCCTATCAGTGTAACGGGACGTCTTCGACATACTGCGGCGATTACTACCATCGATATCGGAACGATAACAGCGGCTGAAATACTCGATGAGACCTATACGATTCCAGATAATCTCAAACCTTTTCACAAGCAGCACGACGAACAACCCTATGACAGCATCGACTTTGTTCCACTCGTACTGAAGGTGAAGGAACAGTCTGCATTGAACTCGTTTCGGCATATAAATCATAAGGAGCCTCGATTCGAATTGGGAGCACAGGGAGAGACCATCTGCCACATAGATGTGGAAAATTCAATCGATCTGTATCTGAGGATCATCCAATGTGTCGATTCGGTCGAAATTCTCGGCCCCGATTCGTTTAAGAAGAAATTCAGGAAACTTTTACAGAAGATTCTGGCGTTGTATCCCGAGGAGCATGCATGAGAGGGAGAATGATAGGCATTTTTTATTGCATTTTTCACTATTGCACGCTATCCTTCCCATAAGATTCCAAATGGAGGAACGAACATGAAAAAGTATGTTTGCGATTTGTGTGGTTATGTTTATGATCCAGCAGAGGGCGATCCGGACAACGGTGTCCAGCCCGGAACTGCGTTTGAAGATCTTCCCGAAGACTGGGTCTGCCCACTCTGTGGAGCAGCAAAGACCGACTTCTCACCAGAAGATTAATCAGTCAGCCTCTAAGCTGAAGGACCGCCATGGGGCGGTCCATTGTTTTCTTCCGACATGAGAAGACAAAGGGGTTCAGCTCTGATGTACCGACTCTTTGCCTACCGCCTCTCGGAGCCTCTCATCCTCAGTCACAATGATGGGGGATTCCTTGATGAACAGTATCCCCAAAACGGAAACAAACAGGAGAATGACGCTTGCGATTAACGTATGCTCGAGAAACGCTCCCCCTTGCAAGTTCATGAAAACCAGAAAAACTACCCCGACGAAGTGCCCATACAATAGGAGTACACCCTGACTTGAAGCCTCTTTAGCCGGATAGCTCAGCTCAGAGGCATACTGATACCCGAGTGGGATGGCACTTTGAAAAAAGAATCCCAAAATGATAGCAGCAGCAAAGCCAGCCCCCACTGAAGATGAGAAGTATTTGGAGAGGAGAGGAGTGACTGCGAATACCAAGACTCCTGCTGCAATACCTATCATACAGATGAGGAAGAACACCTTCCGTTTTCGGGTGTAGTCTGAGAGAATCGGAATCACCACAGAGCCGACCATTCCCCCAAGTAGTAGCAAAACACCAACGATACCATTGGAATTCTGTATACCGATGAAGGCGGTTATGCTGTCTATCTTTGCGATGAATACATTGAACAGCCCCCATACCAAGCCGAAAATCGCTATAAACCCACCCATATGCTTTTTCTTCAGAAGGATCTTGAATGAAGTGAGGTAACTCTCTATCTCTATGGGCTCACGCGACGCTGGTGTGGGTGGCTTCTCCTTGAACAGAAACAGAACAGCTACAGCTCCAACAGCTGTGATTATTCCGAGCCAGAACAGCAAGGAGGGAATTCCCGAACCATACCCTTCCATCCTCGGGTTCGTGACCACCAATCGCGGACTTATGATCATAATGAGCAGCAAGCCAAGATATTGTGCGAACGAAACCAATCCAGTCGCGAATCCCCGTTCTCTGAGCGGAAACCAACGAGCTGCGACAAGGGTGACGTTGTTCATGATCAGTGCGTGGGCTACCGAGAGTCCAATCTGCGATGCGACCACTACATAGAAATTACGGGCACCGAATCCCTTCAATAGGCTGAATACAGCTATGAGGACGGCACTGAGACGAAGAGTCCATTTCAGTCCGACTCTATCTATTATTAGTGTGGAAGGAATGCTCAGGAAGACAAAAGCAACCAAGTGTATGAGGGTCAGGATGTCCGGACCTATAAGAGAGTCCGGCGGAATTTGACCACCATAGAAACTGCCTGCAGCCCGGGATATGGGGGCAAGCACCAACCATTGCATTTCGGAGGCCAATATCACCGCCATGAGGGCACTGAGGACAACCCAGCGGTATGGATACACACGAACACTTTTCATAACGACCTTCTACTTTGTATACTATACCAATGCCGTTGATTGGTACAGACGGTAGTAACAGCCTCGAACAATCGAAAGGAGTCACCTATGAACCACACCATTGACCTATTGATGAACCGTCGAACGCACAGATCCTTCAAGAAAGAGCCTATACGAGCCGAACATCGAGAACTCATGCAGAAAGCAACCTTGCGAGCCCCCACGGCAGGAAACATGATGTTCTATTCAGTCATTGAAGTGACCGATCAACAAAAATTGGATAAGCTCGCACTTCTCTGTGACAACCAAGGCATGATAGCTACTGCTCCTCTTGTATGGCTCTTCCTTTCGGATGTCCGAAAATGGGTAAACTACTACAAGGAGTCTGGATCGGTTGAAAAAGGGGAATCACAGAACATACCTTGGCGAGCTCCAGGTGCCGGAGACCTGTTGTTAGCTATGAGTGATGCGTTGATTGCAGCACAGACTGCTGTGATTGCAGCAGAATCTCTCGGTATAGGATCGTGTTATATCGGTGACATTCTGGAACAGCATGAACAGATTGTGGAACTTTTCGAACTTCCACAATATACCGCTGTTGCGACCTTGGTCATCTTTGGTTATCCGAAAAATCCGGCGCCATTGGCATATCCGGCAGTCCGTTGCCCCATCGATTCCATCTTCATGGAGAACAGCTATACAGAAGCGCATCTGAGCGACCTCGAAAGAGCTTTCGGCCTTCAGGAGCAGAGGCTTAAAAAGCAAGGTATTCTTCCATTCGAAAATACCGGAACTATCTCGGACTACTACTACTTCAAAAAACACACAAGCGATTTCATGGAGGAGATGAACCGTTCATCTCAAGCCATCATAGACCACTGGCTTGCCTAATCCAGAACACTCCAGAAGTATCTCAAAGACAAGCCGCCCGAATATCGGGCGGCTCGTTGTATACCGAAAAACTGGGAGTGTTACATGACTTCTCCAACATTCTTGTAGAGCTGAAGCCGTCGCTTTGCATCCTCCTCAGCGAGTTTGAACAACTCCTCTGCTTTGTCAGGGTTTGTCTTGAGAAGAGAGGTGTATCGTCTCTCATTCTTGATAAACTCCTGATAGTCACCCTTCGGCTCCTTGGTATCCCAAGAGAAGCGCTTTCCGTCTTCGAGTGTCGGGTTGTATCTGAACAGGGGCCAGTAACCGGCATCGACAGCCTCTTTTTCGATCACCTGGCTCTTCATCATGTTGATACCATGGTTGATACAGGGAGCGTAGCAGAAGACAATGGAAGGACCATCATAGGCGACAGCCTCCTGAAGCGCCTTCTGAGCATGCAACCGGTTCGAACCGAGAGCGATCGAGGCAACATAGACGTGGCCATAGCTCATCATCATGATACCCATGTTCTTCTTGCCCATCTGCTTTCCAGCGTTTGCAAACTTGGCAACAGCGGCAATCGGAGTAGCCTTGGAAGCCTGACCACCGGTATTCGAATATACTTCAGTATCGAGTACCAGAATATTCACATTCTTGCCCGATGCAACTACGTGGTCCACACCACCGTATCCGATATCGTATGCCCATCCGTCACCACCGAAAATCCAGACATCCTTCTCCGAGAAGTAATCTTTGAGTTCGACGATCTTTCTCAATGCCGCCTTAGCTTCATCGCTCTTCGCTGCCTTCACGGCATCGTCAAGCAGAGCCTGAGTGGCCTTCTGTGCATCGATAGATGCTTCGGTCTTGTCGTCCCAGAGCTCGATGTTCTTCGCGAGAGCCGAAGCAAGGTCATCTGTGGTACCTGCGGCGAGCAATCTCTCCACATTGGCTTTCAGCTGTCTGCGGTTTGCTTCAACAGCAAGTCGCATACCCAGACCATACTCTGCATTGTCTTCGAACAACGAATTACCCCAAGCTGGTCCACGTCCATCTCTACGCTGTGCATAGGGGGTGGTCGGGAACGTTCCTCCGTAGATCGAAGAACAGCCGGTGGCATTCGCCACAATCATCCGTTCTCCACAAATCTGAGAGGCCAACTTGATATAAGGGGTCTCACCACAACCGGCACAGGCGCCGGAGAACTCGAACAGAGGCTTCTTGAACTGCATACCCTTGACTGTGCTAACGGAGATTCCGTCAACGACATCATCGGGAAGAGCATCGAAGAACTCGGCATTCGTGGTCTCGCCGGCTTCACGTTCAACGTCGATCGGGCTGAACTTGAGCGACTTCTCCTTTGAAGGACAGGTTTCGATACAGACGCCACATCCCTGGCAATCTTCGGGATAGATCTGAATCTTGAACTGAAGTTCACGGTCATTCTTGGTGTTGGACTTGAGTGTGGTGAACCCTTCAGGTGCATGCTCAAGGTCCTTCGGATCGATCTGTTTTCCACGAATCGCTGCGTGAGGACAGGACTGCACACACTGGTTACACTGGATACAGTTCTCACTGATCCAATGCGGAATGAACGGCGCAACTCCGCGCTTCTCCAGTCTGGCGGTATTGGTAGGTAGCGTGCCGTCGAAAGACATCTTGGAAACTGGAATATCGTTCCCCTTCAGATGCATGATCGGCTCGATGATCTCCTTCGCGAAATCATCGGCATCTTCACCGATGAGTCGCTTGGGCTCATAAGCCTTTCCTGCTTGTGCGGGAATCTTAACCTCTTCGAGTGCATCGGAGGCGCCATCGACAGCAGCCCAGTTCATCTTGACGATATCTTCACCCTTCCGTCCGAAGGTCTTCTTGATAGCATTCTTGATGAGATCGATAGCCTCCTTCTCAGGGAAGATTCCGGAAATCTTGAAGAATGCAGCCTGCATGACAGTATTGATTCGTGTTCCAAGACCAACTTTCTCGGCAATCTTGAGTGCGTTGATGTTATAGAATCGAATCTTCTTGTCGATGATCTGCTGCTGTTCTTTCGCGGTGAGGTGCTCGAACACTTCATCGGTGGGAACTTGCGAGTTCAAGAGGAACACGCCTCCATCTTTCAGCGGAGCAAGCATATCGTATCGACCGATATAGGCAGGATTGTGACAAGCTACGAAATCGGCATTGTCGATCAGCCAAGGCATATTCACCGAACTCTTTCCGAAACGGAGGTGACTTATGGTGATACCGCCGGACTTCTTCGAGTCGTATGAGAAATAGGCCTGCGCATTCATGTCGGTATTTCCACCGATGATCTTGATCGAGTCCTTGTTCGCACCAACAGTACCGTCGGAGCCGAGACCCCAGAACATGCAGGATACGACACCCTCGGGCGACACATCGATCTTATCCTTCACAGGAATGCTGAGCTTGGTCACATCGTCCGTGATTCCCACAGTAAAGTTGTGCCAGTTGCCTTCGTTCATGTGATCGAAAACTGCCTTGGCATGACTGGGAGTGAAATCCTTGCTGGAGAGTCCGTAACGACCACCAATGACCGAAAGACCACTTCTGCCCATTTGCGCAAGAGCTGTCACTACGTCGAGGTAGAGTGGCTCACCAATGGAACCGGGCTCCTTGGTACGGTCGAGCACCGCAATCTTCTTCACCGACTCGGGAATAGCTGCAACAAAATCCTTTGCAGAGAACGGACGATACAGTCTGACCTTCAACACACCGACTTTTTCACCCTTCTTATTGAGGTAGTCGGCTGCCCATTCGAATGTATCGAGAGCACTACCCATGGCAATGACGATACGATCGGCATCGGGAGCTCCCACATAGTCGAAGATGTGGTACTGTCTTCCGGTGACCTTCGCAACCTTGTCCATGTACTCCTGAACGATTGCGGGAACTGCATCGTAGTACTTGTTCACCGTCTCACGTCCCTGGAAGTAGACATCTTCGTTCTGGGCTGCAACCTTGAGGCGTGGCTGTTCTGGACGCTGTGCACGTGAGCGGAATTGCTCGATGTACTCGGGCTCCACCAGACCCTGCATCTCATCGTAGGAGATCTCCTCGACTTTCTGCACCTCGTGCGAGGTTCTGAAACCATCGAAGAAGGAGAGGAAAGGAACCTGCGTCTTGAGTGTTGCCAGGTGAGCAACGAGAGCAAGATCCATGGTCTCCTGAATGCTCGATGCTGCAGTCATTGCAAAACCGGTGTTTCGGCAGGACATGACGTCCGAGTGGTCTCCGAAAATGGAGAGTGACTGGGCAGCAAGAGAACGGGCCGAGACATGAAACACTGTCGGCAGCATTTCACCTGCGATCTTGTGCATGTTCGGAATCATCAGCAACAATCCCTGACTGGCGGTGAAGGTTGTCGTGAGAGCTCCAGCCGAAAGAGAACCGTGTACTGCTCCTGCAGCTCCAGCCTCAGACTGCATCTCCATGATATCTACTTTCTCACCGAACAGATTCTCCCTACCGGTGCTCGCCCATGAATCGGCATACTCCCCCATAGGTGAGGAAGGTGTGATGGGATAGATCGCGGCAACATCGCTGAATGCATACGCTACATGCGAAGCAGCACTGTTACCGTCGATAGTAACCATTTTCTTGTTACCCATATTGACACTCCATTTGAAATAATATTTACCTGTGACCACTCTTGTGGACACAACCATTTGCGCACAATACAACCCTGTAATAACTACAGGGCTCTTACGCTTAGACTATACCGCAATACAGGGGTGTTTGCAACCTTTGCGGTTGCAGGAAGAGGCTCCACAAGGGAAATCTTCAATGGTTTTCAAAAATTCTCCCGTCGTCTGACGGGAGGCTGATAAATCGAGATGATGTATGTTCCGATCGAAACTGTCTAACACTCGCTATGTCCACACGAGAAGCACTTTTTGCACCCCTCGATATTCACGAATGTGACATTACCGCATACCGGACAGATATCGGGAGTTACACTCGGAGCTACCTCAGCTGCAAGCCCGAGATCGAACTGTTTTGCAGCGATGTCCGCATCGTCCTCGTCGGGAAGAGGAGGATAGGCTCCTTCATTCGACTCGACCCCGATATGTTCTTCCAGAACCTGTGCAACGGCATCTGGGAGACTCATGACCCGATTCTTCCCAAAACCCATAGGTCGTCCCGAACCGATGCCTCGAAGCTGAGCGATTACCGACTGAGCCCGTTGTTTCGGAGTCAGAGGACTCGGCATGCGGAGAATCAGACTGATGAGTCGACCGAGCCCTTCGGCGTCTGCAGACACATCCGAACCGACTTTCGCCACATTGATGAAGACCTCGAACGGTTCTCCGTATGGACCTCCATCGGAATTGACCGTGATATAGGCTGTTCCGATTGGGGTAGCTTTTCGATAGGTAGTTCCATGGAGCACCTTTGACCTAATACGGGACTTTGGCTCTTCGACTACCATCTTAAGCGCCTCGAGCTCTTTCTCCTGCTCCTGCTCCTGCTTCTTTGCCTTTGCTATGAGTACCTGCGTATCCCGGGAACCATCACGATAGGTAGTGCCGCCCTTGCATCCGAGATCGTAGAGCAATTCATAGAGATTGGCAGTCTGCTCCACTGTATACTCTGCAGGGGTGTTCCCCGTTTTGGAAATGCTCGAATCGACCCAACGTTGAATGGCAGCCTGTACTCGGACATGCCCTTCAGGGGGGAGGTCCATGGCAGAGACGAAGAAGTCCGGCTTCTCCTTGCCTGGGTTAGCCTTCACCCATTCGTCATACACCGCTACACGTTCAAGATTCGAACCCATCCGTCCAACCCGTTCCCATTCCCAGAAGTAGTAGGGCTCAATGCCGGTGCTGGTACCGACCATGGTTCCGGTGGTTCCGGTGGGAGCCTGAGTGAGGAGCGTGACATTTCTGATACCCTTTTTCGCAACCAGCTCCCTAACCTCTTCCGGCATCTGCTTCATGAACCCGCTCTGTAGGAACTTCTCTGCATCGAAGAGAGGGAAGGAACCCTTCTCCTCGGCAAGCTCGGCGCTCTCTTTGTAGGCTTCCACGCAGATAAACTTATACAGCTCGTCGATGAACGCTATCGATGCTTCGCTACCATAGGGTAACTCCATCTTTATCAACATATCGGCCAACCCCATGGTTCCCAGACCGACTCGGCGCTCAGACTGTTGTCGCTCCTTGTTCTCCTCGTAGAAGTAGGGCGTATCATCGATCACATCGTCAAGGAACCGAATGGCTCCTCGCACAGTACGTCCGAGATCGTCCCATTGGACAGCTTTCTTCTTCACGAACTTCGAGAGATTGATCGATCCGAGGTTGCAGACTCCCCAGGGAGGCAACCCCTGTTCACCACACGGGTTAGTGCACTGAATACTGGTATAGTACCAGGAGTTGGACATCTGATTGTACCGATCAACGAAGAATACTCCGGGCTCGGCCGAAGCCCAGGCGCTCTCGATGATAGCATTCCAGATCTCCTTCGCCTTCATGGACTGATAGGGGATCACCCGTTTACCGAGAGATTTCCACCGATCAATATCTCCGTCCCACAATTCGTTGTATTCCGGATCCGATGTATCAGGGAAATAGGTTGTCCACTCTTTGTCTGCACGGACTGCATCCATGAACGCATCGGTGATGCCGACACTGATGTTCGCATTCACGATCTTGTCCATCTCCCGTTTGCTGTTGATGAAATCGAGGATATCAGGATGCCATACATTGAGAATGAGCATGAGAGCCCCACGTCGGGAACCACCCTGCTCAATGAGCCCTGTGACGAAACTGAAAAGTGCTCCCCAGGAGACGGAACCACTTGATCGACCATTCACGCCCTTCACATAGGCATGTCTAGGTCTCAGAGAGGAGAGGTTCATCCCAACACCCCCTCCGCGACTCATGATTTCCGTCATCTGACCAAGCGAGGTGATGATCCCCCCTCGGCTATCCTTAGGAGACGGGATCACATAACAGTTGAAGTAGGTGAGGTTCTGCTCAGTTCCGGCACCAGTGAGGATTCTGCCGCCCGGAACGAATTTCCACTCCTCGAGCAACCAATTGAACTCTTTCTCCCAGTGCCCCCGCTTCTCTTTCTTCTCCTGTGCAGAGATTCCTCGAGCAACTCGGGCGAGCATTTCAGAAGGTTCAGTTTCGATCGGTTTGTCGACATTCTCCCGGGTAGAGTTGATCTCTGTACCGTCTTCGAGTTTCACGGTCACCGCATCTCCATCGATGGAGGCGATTTTACCGATCTCTCGCTGTCCGGTTTGCGGATTGCTTACTGCAACCACTAGATCTCCTACATGAAGAGACTCTTTCTTTCCATCTTTCAATGCGTATCTATCGAGAAATATCTTGCGCCCCAAAGGCGCAAGTGAGTTTTTAGCCATGGCCACGATACCAACCCCCACTGTCTTTGATTTTCTGCCCATTCGGGCGTCTTTCACGATAGCACAAATGCAAAATGGGAGCAAGTTAAAATAGTGATATTCTGTGTTAATTAACTATAAACTACACCATATATAGTGTATATATATAACTTCCATGTCACTTCAATACCGGAATACCTGTCATAGAGTTGTCAGGTTTCACTCACTATCTTCCACTACAGCATACAATAGATCGACGAGAGACAAATAGTCCTTCAAAGAGGCCACGCCCACATGACTGTGTGCATAACGGACCGGCACACCGGAAACTAGTGTCGGAATTCCCTTACCTGCCAGCGCGATCACTGCCGCATCGGTACCACCGCCTCTCCTCACCGTCTCTTGGATTTGGATTCCACGGGTTCGGGCAACGCTGCGTGCAAGCTTCAACAACCCCAAGTTTCCAATATGGGTTGGATCGAATATGCGGACATGGGCCCCTTTCCCCACGCAGGTCTGTGGTATCTCTGGTCCTCCCGGCATATCGTCTGCAGGAGCACCCTCCACAATCCATGCTGCATCTGCTGTGACATTTCTGGAGAGTACCGTGGCTCCACGGAGACCGACCTCCTCCTGAGTGGTGAACGCAAGCACGACAGTTCCCGAAACGGGCTTCTCGTGTACACGCCTGCCAAGTTCGATGAGTGCAACCACGCCGATTCTGTCATCGAAGGCCTTTGCCATGAGGGTCCCGTTTCGTTCATCGTACCTGAAAGTGGAAGATGGCACAGCGACATTCCCGATCTCGACACCAAAGACTTCTTTGACATCTCGTGCACTCTCTGCACCGATGTCCAGTGACATGCTATCGATTTCGGGCTTCTCATCCGCCCCTTGTTTCAAAAAATGTGGTGGAATCTGACCGATGGTGCCGACCACAACAGCTCCCTCCGCTGTAATGATATCGACTGTAGATGAGGGGAGCGTCCGTGGATTCCATCCGCCGATGGGAACAAATCGGAGGAAACCGTTCTCCAAGATCCCGGATATCATGAACCCGATCTCATCTTGATGGGCTGCGAACAACGTACGTTTCCCGTCTTCCCGAGTTCCGGGAATCTCGCACACGATATTGCCTATCGCATCGGTCGTGACCTCTCCGAACGAGGACACTTCTCGCTGAATGATTTCACCCACTGCCTGCTCATACCCACTTGGGCCTGCAACGCAGACAAGTTCCTTGATCAATGCAACTGTATCTGATTTCATGAGCCGATTATACTAGAAGGCCGCTCTCTCTACAAGAGAACGGCCTCGATACATAACCTACCCTTTTGCAAGGATGTGGGAACCAGATTAATAGCCGAGATCCAACATGGCGTCGGCAACTTTCTTGAAGCCTGCGATATTCGCCCCCTTCACATAGTTGACGTATCCATCTGAACCAGTGCCATGAGCGATACAGGCGGCATGAATGTTCTGCATGATACCCTTGAGTTTTTCATCTACCTCTGCGGCATCCCAGCTGAGCTTCATGGCGTTCTGTGACATCTCGAGACCGGAGACTGCGACACCACCGGCGTTCGCTGCCTTTCCAGGACCGAAAGGAATCTTCTTCTCAATGAAGTATGCCATGGCATCTGCCTTGCACCCCATGTTTGAAGTCTCTACAATATACTTCACGCCATTTGCAACGAGTGTTTTCGCATCTTCGAGTGACAACTCATTCTGAATGGCACAAGGGAAAGCCATATCGACAGGGACTTCCCAAGGCTTCTTGTTAGCAATGAACTTCGCGCCGAATTTCGCTGCATAGGGAGCGACCACGTCGTTGTTAGACGCACGGAGCTGAACCATATACTCCCACTTCTCGGGGGTATTCACACCATCTTCATCATAAATGTATCCATCCGGACCACTGATGGTAACCACCTTTGCTCCAAGCTCGGAGGCTTTCATGACGGCACCCCAAGCAACGTTACCGAAACCAGACACACTGATTCGCTTGCCTTCCATTGTATCGCCATGAGCCTTCACCATCTCGTTGGCGAAGTACATAGAACCGAATCCGGTGGCTTCGGGACGAATGACCGACCCTCCCCAGTTGCGCCCCTTACCAGTAAGCACTCCTGTGTTCTCGTCGCGAAGACGCTTGTACTGACCATACATGTACCCGACTTCACGACCACCGACACCAATATCACCAGCAGGAACATCAGTGTTCGGGCCGATATACTTCTGAAGTTCAGTCATGAACGATCGACAGAAGCGGAGAATCTCATTGTTCGACTTGCCGCGAGGATTGAAGTCCGATCCACCTTTACCACCGCCCATGGGAAGTGTGGTGAGGCTGTTCTTGAACGTCTGTTCGAACCCAAGGAACTTCAAGGAACCCAGTGTGACGCTCGGGTGGAAGCGAATACCGCCTTTGTAAGGACCGAGAGCATTGTTGAACTGTACCCGATACCCACGGTTCACCTGTACATCGCCATTGTCATCCTCCCACTCCACCTTGAAGCTGAAGACTCGGTCTGGCTCGGTGATTCGTTCGAGAATCTTTGCATTCACATAGGCTGGATTGTCATTGACAACATCGATGATCGACTCTACAACTTCTTCGGCAGCCTGAATGAACTCTGGCTCTGCAGGATTCCGGCGCTCCAGATCTGCCATGAACTCTTCTAATTTATACATGGAAATTCCTCCCTTCCTAGAAACATGACACAGCACAGGAGCAATGCTCCCGTACGGACAACTTCAGGTACAGTGTAAATCACCATTATTTGGTTGTCAACAAAAATATTAATTATATATTTGTGTATCCGGTAGAAAATGGGCCAATCTTTTACAATTTGATCAATACCACGCTTTATACTAGCTGTACAACGCAGGAATCTCCGAACACGAAACTCTAGGTATGAGAAACTTTTCATGATACGATATATCACTATGAGAAAATTAATGACGGCCAGCGACCCTTTCGGCGAACTCATGGCGCGACACATCTACAAAGTCGTGCTGTTCTGCAGCGAATACGACCAGTTCCTCATTGAAGAGGACGGAAGAGTCGAGGAGGAGCTATTCAGAGAGTATACGCAACTCGGACTGAGCAATCCACCGAAAATCACCTATGCACGAACCATCGATGACGTGTTCATGCTCCTCGCTACGAACAAGTTCGATCTGGTTGTCACCATGATGGAACTGGGAAATGCCACAGTGATCGAACTTGCCCAGGCAATCAAGAATCAATATCCGCAGATCCCAATAGTCGCCCTCTCTCCCTCGCCATCACATCGGGTGAACGAAGATGTGAAGAAACACCAGACAGCTGCAGTCGACTACCTCTACTACTGGCAGGGCAATGCGAACATTTTCCTTGCCATGGTAAAACTGCTCGAAGATAAGATGAACGCACTGCACGACGCCCAGTCTGCTGCTGAAGTTCCGGTGATCATACTTGTGGAAAACTCGGTACGCTTCTATTCATCTTACCTCCCAATCCTCTACACAGCCATAATCCAGCAGACGCGAGTAAGTATGAGTGAAGGGTTAAATACCTGGGCGACCGCATTGAGAATGCGTGGAAGACCGAAGATCCTCCTTGCACAAAACTACGAAGAGGCTATCGATCTATACCAGACATACCAGAAACACCTACTTGGAATCATTACCGACATCTCCTTCGATCGAGGGGGAGTTGCCGACAGCGAAGCGGGGCTGCAGTTCTGCCACTATGTCAGAGAGCAGAATCCGGACCTCCCTATTCTGTTGCAGTCCACAAAAGACGATTATGCAGAACAGGCAAAGAGCGAACACTCATCGTTCATCTGGAAGCTCAGCCCTTCACTATTGACCGATCTCAAACAGTATGTGTTCGACAACTATGGGTTCGGCCCATTCATCTTCAGAGATGCCGAGACACGAGAGGAGATTGCTCGAGCCGAAAATCTGCGAGAGATGCAGCACACACTCCCGACTGTCCCGATAGATTCGTTCATCTGGCACTCGAACAGAAATGATTTCTCACGTTGGCTCAAGGCACGAAGCCTGTATGTATTGGCGAATCTGTTCAGGCCGTATGCTGTGAAGGACTTCACGAGCCCTGAAGAGATGCGAGAGCACATGGTCACCATGATCAGAGAGTTCCGGGTCAACCGGGGCAAGGGTGTCATAGCACAGTTCAACAGAAACAGCTTCGACGAGCTCTCGTTCTTCAGTCGTATCGGTTCTGGATCACTCGGAGGGAAAGGACGCGGTCTCGCATTCATCGACTTCAAGCTTCGCCAAAGTGATATCATCGATACATACCCTTCAATGTACCTCTCCATTCCGAGAACGATTGTCATTGCAACCGATCTGTTCACACAGTACATGGAGGATAACAATCTGTACGATGTGGTCGCTGCATCACTACCAGATGAAACATTGCGGAGAATCTTCCTCTCGAAACCGTTACCGAAAGAGTTGATGCTTGATCTCGAGGCTATTATCAACATCCTCAAGGTCCCCCTCGCAGTCCGATCATCGAGCATGCTGGAAGACTCTCACTACCAACCGTTCGCAGGGGTCTACGAGACGTGCATGCTCCCGAATATAGGAACCAACGAAGAACGCCTGAAGTCGCTCGCAGAGGCGATCGTGTGTGTCTATGCATCTACCTACTACAACAAGAGCAAAGAGTATTTGCGCGCCACGAACCATATGGTCGAAGAGGAGCGCATGGCAGTCATCATTCAACAGGTGATCGGTAGTTCACACGGAGACTTCTGGTATCCGAACTTTGCCGGGGTGGCCCGATCGCTCAACTTCTACCCGATTGGAACCGAGAAGGCAGAGGATGGAGTGGGCATGCTCTGTTTCGGATTCGGCAAAACGGTTGTGGACAATGGCATGGCGTTCCGGTTCTCGCCTACATATCCAAAGAGAAATCTCCAGTACCTCGGCGGCATGGAGTCGAGTTCCCAGACCGACTTCTATGGTCTCGACATGACCAAACCATATACTCCGGAGGGGAATCCGGAGAACCTGGTATCCCTTCCCCTGAGCGAAGCGGAGAAACATCCTGACAGCCTTCGTCATATCGCATCCACATTCGATTCATCGAGAGGGGTGTTGGTCGATCAACTGAGTGCCAAAGGGCAAAAGGTCATCACCTTCAACAGCATTCTAAAATACAACTCGTTTCCCATTGCCGCGATCATCAAGGACTTGCTGACCTTCGGGGAGCGGGTCATGGGAACCCCGATTGAAATCGAATTCGCCTGCAACCTGAACAAACCAAAGTGGAAGAAACCGGAATTCAGCCTACTCCAGATTCGCCCCATAGTCTCTGGACTGGAATCGGAGACGCTTCAGGTCACAAACGATGAGCTCGAACGTGCTTATATCGTCTCGCGACATGTCATGGGTAATGGACACAACGAAAAACTTACCGATATCGTCTATATAAAAGCAGATGCATTCAATCCGGCAAAGACAGCGGACATGGTGCTTGAACTCGATGCGATCAACGCAGAGTTCATCCGAAATGATACAGAGTACGTCTTAGTGGTGGCCGGACGGCTTGGCTCGAGTGATCCTTGGCTGGGAATCCCCGTGGTATGGTCTCAGATCAGCAATGCTGCGGTGATCATTGAGACCAGTCTCCCCGGATTCCAGGTGGAACCGAGTCAGGGGACCCATTTCTTTCAAAACATCACCTCGCTTGGGACGATCTACTTCACGGTAAACCCATCCCACAACGATGGAAGACTGGCATTCGAAGAACTCGACCGACTCGAAAACATCGGAGAGACTCGTCATTTCATGCACGTGAGATCGGCTGAACCGCTCATCGTGAAAGCCGATGGGAGAAGCCGTCTCGGTGTGGTGACAACCAAACGTTAGATTCGCCTCAATCGGCCAGAGTCCAGAGTGTCTCATCTGCATCGGATGCTACGGAGGCAAGATAATCCCATACGACATCCTTCGGTGGAGGAGCGAGCACCGTCAGGGTCTGCTTCTTGACTGGATGAACGAAGGAGATCCTCCTTGCATGCAGATGGATTCCACCATGTTCGTTCGACCGCTGTGCGCCGTACTTCAAGTCACCTTTGATATGAATTTTCAAAGCTGCAAGCTGTGCCCGAATCTGGTGATGCCTTCCGGTGAGAAGTCCGATCTCTAAAAGATAGAAAGATTTGGAGGCTGCCACGACCCGATAGGTCATACGAGCTTCTTGACTCTTGTTCCGCTTCCTCTCTGTCGCAACTGACTTGTTCTTTACCGTATCCCGAGTCAGGTAGTGAACTACCTCACCCTCATCGACAGCCGGGAGTTTATCCACTACAGCCCAATAGGTCTTCTTGACCGCTTCGTTATCACGAAAGAGCGCATTCATACGAACCAGAGCCTTCTCGGTCTTCGCATACACCACGATCCCACTCGTAGGGCGATCGATCCTGTGAGGAATGCCAATGAATACATTCCCCGGCTTTCTGTATGTCTCTTTGAGATACTCCTGTACCGTGTCTGCAAGCGTGGGATCACCGGTTTTATCTCCCTGAACGAGCTCTCCAGGCAACTTGTTAACTATAATGAGGTGATTGTCTTCGTACAACACCCTCGATTTCAATGCATGCATATGATTATTCCTCTACCGGACCGTCTTCGAAGGGATCGATATCCTTGAACAGCGATGGCTCTGCATCCTCTCCCGCATGGGGATCCTCTTCGTGCTTGATTCTGATGGTCTGAGCCTCCTTCGTGGAGAGCCTCACCCCATTCGCACGTACCCCTTTAACCAAAAAACGGGAGAAATAGGTGCGATCTTCGAGATTCCGATACCCCTTACCCTTCTTGAACACGATGGTGACCCTTGCATCATCCAAAGTGGAGAGGGTATAGAGCTTGAAGTTTCCCTTCGGCAACAGTTCATAGGTCCGGTTCAGGATGAACTGTGTGATCTGGCACCGTTTGATGAAGAGGTATTTCAGCGACTTCTCCTGATAGATAATAGTAAAGACTATCTTCTCGAGCTCTTCCTTGTCCGCTAAGGCGCAGTATCTGAGCCCTTTTCCGACGAACAGTTTTTCTGGAGCATCGGTGACGAAGTAGGATCCCTCCTTCTGCACGACCAGCACTCGGTCAAATGGGGAAACAAGACACTGTGTAGAGCCACTTTTCAAGCCATACCCCAGATAGCCGGTAGCGCTGTCATATTTGAGTGCAAGGTCCCGATTCGCAACTTCTCGAGCATCGACCTTCTTGAACGATCCGATAACGGTCTTTCGCTTCCGGGTTTCCGGATCCGCACTCGCTCGTAACTCGCTTAGAAAATCG
Organism: uncultured Spirochaetaceae bacterium; assembly: GCA_964473245.1. Classification (GTDB taxonomy): domain Bacteria; phylum Spirochaetota; class Spirochaetia; order Sphaerochaetales; family Sphaerochaetaceae; genus CAYZJV01. The sequence goes on along the minus strand of CAYYOL010000003.1, from coordinate 71,119 downwards.
ATGGCATAGGTAACGATATGATCGAGATGCCACGCAATCTGCTTGAGTCTCTCGTTGATCTCCTCGATCTCTCCCTTGTTTTTTTCTATATCGAAGAGGCTTATTCGACGAATCGGTATTTTGAGCAGCCGGTCGACATCTTCCGGTGTCACGGGCCTCGAAATCTGATCAGAGAACGGTTTGAATCCCTCTATGACCGCTTTTTCGATAGCCTCCTGAGATCGTTTCTGTTCGATCTTCTTGTAGATGCGCTCCTCGACGAAAATTCGCTCAAGTGTGCGAGCATGCAACCGATCAAGCAGATGCCCCTCTTCTAGCTTCAGCTCTCGTTCCAACACCGATACCAAGGATTTTGCATGGTAATGGATGATTTCCGACACCGGCATGATTCGAGGCATCCCTTCGCAAATGACCAACGGATTCACCGAGATCGACTGTTCACATGCCGTGAACGCATACAATGCATCGACCACATCATCGGAGTAAGTATTTCGTGCAAGCACAATCTCAATGTTCACCATGTCTGTGGTAAAATCGTTTATGCTCGCAATCTTCAATTTCCCCTTCTTCGCTGCATCTTCGACCGATCGAATCATCTTCTCAGTAGTCACTCCGAATGGGAGCTCCTCTATGATGATCCGTTTCGCATCTTTGGTATTCAATTTTGCTCGAACGAGTACTTTCCCCGCCCCCTCATCGTAGGAGGAGACGTCCATGAGCCCCCCTGTGGCAAAATCGGGGTAGAGCTCAAATGATTCCCCTTTGAGCACCGATGCGACTGCATCGAGCACTTCAATCAGGTTGTGGGGCAAGATTCGTGTCGACATTCCCACAGCTATCCCCTCCGCACCTTGAATCAGTACGACTGGGAGTTTTGCCGGAAAAGCGACCGGTTCTTTATTCCTTCCATCATAGGAGTCGATGAATTCGGTCAGTTCCGGGTTATACAAAACTCGTTTGGCAAAGGGAAGCGCTCGACACTCGATGTATCGAGGAGCAGCTGCAGGATCTCCGGTCATCACGTTGCCGAAGTTTCCCTGTCGATCTATAAAAAGATTCATATTCGCCAGATGGACGAGTGCATCGCCGATCGAGGAGTCTCCATGCGGATGGTACTTCATGCAGTGTCCCACCACATTCGCTACTTTATGGAACTTGCCATCGTCCATCTCAAACAGTGAATGGAGAATTCTTCGTTGAACCGGTTTAAGTCCATCGACAATATCCGGGATAGCCCGATCCTTGATTACGTACGAGGCATACTCGAGAAAGTTATCTTTGAAAACGGATTCAGCGTGTGCCATTATATAAGATTCTCCATGATGAAATCACGACGCTCGGGAGTGTTGTCTCCCATGTAGAACTTCATGGTTCGGTGCATTTCCCGGGACGAGGCGATGGAGACGGGGATAAGTCGTATCTCCTCACCGATGAATTGTCTGAACTCTGCGGGGTTGATCTCTCCGAGGCCCTTGAACCGGGTGATCTCGGCACCCTTTATTCGGGACACCGCATCCTGCATTTCGACCTCGTTGAAACAGTAGACGGTCTCCTTCTTGTTTCTCACTCTAAACAGTGGCGTTTCGAGGATGAACAGTCTCCCTGCGAGAACCAGGTCCTCGAAATAGGTGAGAAAATAGGTCATGAGGAGATTTCGGATATGGAACCCATCGGTATCGGCATCGGTCGCGATTATCACCTTGCCGTACCTGAGCCCTTCTACTCCGTTCTCAATACCGAGGGCAACCATGAGATTATACAGCTCTTCGTTCTTGTAGATTTCGGTTCGCTTCCTGTCGAATACATTGAGCACCTTACCCCGTAGGCTGAATATTGCCTGGGTGTAGACGTCGCGTACACTCACCATTGATCCGGAAGCCGAGTCTCCCTCGGTGAGGAAGATCATAGTCCGTTCTCCCCGTTCTCCATGCTGATTCAGATGGTACTTGCAATCCTTCAGTTTGGGTATATTGAGCGAGACCTTCTTGGCAGCATCTCGTGCTGCGCCTTTCACCGCTGCAAGCTCCTTTCTGAGCTTCTCGTTGCTCGCGATCTTCTCCGAGAGCTTTCCGGCATCCTCCGGATGCTTCATGAGAAAGTCGACGATTGCCTCTCGAACCTCCTGAGCGATCCATCCACGAACCTCGGTATTCCCAAGCTTGTTCTTCGTCTGGCTCTCAAAAACAGGATCCTGTAACTTTATCGAAATAGCACCGGTCAATCCATCTCGGACATCGGGGGCGGTGTAGGATTTCTTGTAGTATTCATTGATCCCTTTGAGAATCCCCTCTTTGAAAGCCCACAAGTGGGTACCTCCATCGCTCGTATGCTGACCGTTTACATATGAGAAGTAGTTCTCGCCATAGTTTTGCGTATGGGTGAAGGCAAACTCGATACGATCTGTACGATGGTGCACGGTTGTGTAGAGCCCCTCTGTGCCCACCTGCTTGTCGAGGAGGTCAAGCAAACCGTTTCTGCTCGAGAAGATCTTCTTATTGAAATCGATCGAGAGGCCGGTATTCAGATAGGCATAATTCCAGAGTCGCTCCTCAATGAATTCATCGGTGAATGTGTAGTTGCCGAAAATCGACGGATCACGATCGGGAATGAATTCGATGAGTGTCCCGTTCGGCTCTTTCGTCCTTCCCTTGCTGCTGCTGGAGAGCTCTCCTTTGGTAAACACCGCTTCGAACGTGTTGCCATCGCGGTATGAGACCACTCGAAAATAGGAGGAGAGGGCATTCACCGCCTTGGTCCCCACTCCATTCAAGCCAACAGAGAACTGGAAGACCTCGTTGTTAAACTTTCCCCCGGTGTTTATGATGGAGACACAGTCGATCACCTTTCCGAGAGGTATCCCCCGACCATAGTCGCGAACAGAGACCATATCCTGCTCAAGCCGGATGGTGATGCGCGCACCATGGTCCATAATGAACTCATCGACACTATTGTCGATGACCTCCTTGAGTAGAACATATATACCATCTTCGAAGTGGGAGCCATCGCCCAGCCTTCCGATATACATACCTGGGCGCAACCTGATGTGTTCAAGAGCGCTTAATGTCTGAATCTTGCTCTCGTCGTAGGCCACAGCCGGGCCCGCAGCGGATTTCTTCTTTGCCATGGGTCCTAATTATATACGCTTTATACACGATTGGAAAGAGATGTGTACTATTGTACCCTTGTTTCAGCATACTGCATGAAGTCGAGGAGCATCGGGTGTATGACTGTAGGATGGGTCTCCATGGGAATGTGGGCAGCTCCTTCTATGGTATAGAGCATGAGATGATTGATATGCTCATGTATCTCATAAGCCTTTTCCATGGGTACGATAGTATCCTCATCTCCCCAGATCGCACCAATCGGCATGGATAGCTCTTCAAGGAACGAAAACGGCATCGATTTGGCACGAGAAACCATTCGGGTCAGACTTCTCGCTGTGCCGGGAAGCTGTAGTGGTTTGAGATATGAAGACACCTCGTGAGATTCGGCAGGTCTGCCGTAGGCAGTTTCAAGAATCTTGGCAACCTCTTCTTCGGTTACGAGTGAACGCTCCAGGAAGAGTTGAGTCCATCGTGCGATGGAGGGGAACCTCAGCAGGTGTCCGGCAATCCGGTTTTCATCCTCAAGAGCACCTGCTATCAACATGACACTCACGACGCGATCGGGATCCAACACCGCCATAGCTGCAACGGCTCCTCCCCCCATACTATGTCCAACCACATGCCATACACGATCCGTTCCACCAATCTCATCGGCAAGACTCCAGAGAAACCGCGCTCGATTCTCCTGGCTGTGATCGAACTTCGTGGATCGACTGCTGTAGCCAAAACCGGGAAGATCCACTGCGACAACGGTGTATCCATGCTCTTGGAGAAACTCGGCGGTGCTGGAAAACGAGGTGGACGAAGCTCCTAGACCATGGACAAGGAGAACGAGGGGATCATCGCCTGAGATCGGACCATAGAGCTGATAGTGGAGATCTATCTCCTGTATGGTCTCTATGTGGGAGTTTGCGTAGGGAATCACAGGCAACGGCTCCTCCACGGAGACGGAGAATGCATACGGGAGCAGACAAGAGGTGAACAGCATCGTCGAAACGATCAGAATCATCAGATGGAGCCTGTTCATAACGCCTCCACCGCTCTTTCAATACGCGTCACATATGCAGAAATCTCGAACTTCCTCTCGAGACCTCGGTCGTTCATGTACCGGACATTTCCAAAGATCGGTCGTTCAACCCAAGGTCGGTCGTGCTTACCGAAACACCATGCGACTCCAGCAAATCCGTTTGGATCCCTTCCATCGAGCTGGTAGCGGTTATTCATGGACAATGCCAGCTCATAGGCGCTCCTCGGCGACGCACTCCACTCGAGTATTTTCTTTCCCCAATACATGCGCATGTACCCATGCATCGTGCCAAGATGCACAAGCTCCTTCTGAGCTGCGTTCCAATAGGGGTCGTGAGTCTCTGCCGCCACCAAGGTCGCAGAATCGTATCTGATTGGTCTCACATCGGTCTCGTGGGCCTCCAGTGTCTTTCTAGCCCAGTCTGGAAGGCCATCGTATCGATCGTACAGTGGATTGAATTGGACGAAGTTCATAGCCAACTCTCTTCTTACGATCAACTGCTCTAGAAAGTCAGAAGCATCGGGAGCGGCCCGCTCGAAGACTCTATGGTAGATGGTAACCGGGGAGATCTGTCCAAAATGGAGATAGGGACTGAGACCGGAGTCGTATGGATCTGCAGGATCGTTGTGCCTCTCTGCATATCCATCTAGATGTCTTTCCAGAAATGTATCGAGTCTTCGATTCGCCTCCAACGCTCCCCCACGAACCGTATCACATCGCGAGATGGTCGGATCTGCTCCGATACGATCCAGTGCTGTATCTATGGAGTCCATTCCGATCTCAGAAATCGGTACTTCAAGGTCATCAGAACGGATAGCGATATCTTCCAGTGTGGTCTCTTGCGCATAGTAGGCTATCATAGGTTCGATCTTTCGCCTCAACGTCGCGGCCGAATACTCATCCTTGTTGCTGACTTGTTCAACGGGAACGACCACATTCGACTCTACCTGCACGAGTCGGCAGGGCACCTGTGCAGAGACCTCTGCCCTCCAACTCCGTTCTACTGCCCCGTAGGCGCGGTCTGTGATCACTTCGGCCGCCTCCTTGGCGAGCGCTACGGTACCATAGACAGGACCATCCAGCGTGACCACGAATCGAATGTTCCGTTCTTGAAGACTCGCGGCGACATCCTGCAAACCTTCGAGCATGAACGCGTAGTGCCGCTGTCCAGCTTCGGGAAAGTTCTCAATGATACCGAATACGACCACAAGGGGTTTTCTCAGTGCGTTCGCCTCCTGTACCGCATAGGAGAGTGCTGGATTCTCCTCTACCCGTTGAGAGGCCTGCATCCAGTACAGCACGTACCGTCGTTCGGATTGGATCGGACGATCGTTCAGACGTAGCACCCGTTCCTTCTGTATCACCTGCTTCCTTCTCCTTTTGGTTCAGATACCATACCACAGCATACACGAAATAGCAGTAGATTTCTTACCTGATTGCCTGAGGTGACCGCATGATTAATAGATTCTTATGTCGTTCTCATATCTTGCATTACCCGACATGTTTCGGGTATAGTTGTTCCCTATGGAAGATCCTTTACCTAGTACAGACTGTTCGGAGCCTGAGAGTACAGGCTCGACGCATGACCTGTGGCGCAGGAGGTCAGCATGAGCCTCCACATAGGTGCAATCATCGTCCTGCTACTCCTTTCGGCCTTTTTCAGTGGTTCCGAAACCGCCTATACCTCGCTCTCGTTTCTCCAGATTCGGGAACTTGAGATGGATAAGCGGAGAACGAGTAGAACAGCGGCATATCTGGCAAAAACTCCAGATTTGCTGTTGACCACGATTCTCATCGGCAACAATATCGTGAACCTCACTGCTTCGGCACTCACCACCACATTGGCAATATCGCTCTGGGGCAACACTGCCATCAGCATAGCGACCGGAGTACTCACCTTCCTCATTCTGATCTTTGGTGAGATCACACCGAAACACCTCTCGATCACCTACAATACGGCTATGGCACGATTCTCTGCATTTCCCATTCGCATTATGAGCATCGTGCTCTACCCGTTGATCATCGTCGTTCGCTGGCTGAGCTCACTCATCACTAGATTGTTCGCTAAGGAGGAGAAAGCATCGCTCTCCCTCGAAAGCCTCATGCATGTGGTAGATGTCGCAGAGAATGAAGGAATCGTGGACGAGTACGAGACCAATCTTGTACAGCGAGTTCTCCACTTCAGTGAAGCTCCGGTCAAATCCATCATGACACATAGAACCGAGGTCTTCAGCATACCAGACACGATATCCCTCCGTGAGGCATTCAAACAGATCGTTGCCAATGGGTTCTCTCGAATTCCGGTGTATCATGAGAGTCCTGAGAATATAACAGGAATACTTCTCGTCCGCGATGCCCTCGCAGCAGAGGTCGACGGTCGTATTGATGAACCGGTATCACAATTTACCCACACGCCCATATTCGTTCCAGAGACAAGAAAAGTGGATGACATGCTGTTCCAGTTTCAACGAGGAAAACTCCAGCTTGCGGTCGTGCTCGATGAATATGGCGGACTATCAGGAATAGTCTCCATGGAGGACATCGTGGAACAGTTGTTCGGTGAGATCTACGATGAACATGAGACCGGGGAACTGTTACGCATTCGGAGCGAGGAGACGGGAACCTACCTGATCAAAGCCGATACATCGATGCAACAGGTCAGAGATGAGCTCGACTTGGAGATCGATCGTACCGATCTCTCATGTACCCTCGCTGCTTTCCTCATAGAACACCTCGGAACCATTCCGATCGTAGGTGAGGAGATCGCATTTCCTTTCGGTGTATTTACCATAGTATCGATGAAGGGAAAGCGCATTGAATCTGCCCGTCTTCTGCCTAGTGTACCAGAAGAGGAACCGCAGCGGAATAACGGGTTCCATTGACACCCTTTTCTCTCGGTTGTATGATGCGCGCATGAGCAGGTACCCTTTTAACGAGATAGAAAAGAAATGGCAGAAATTCTGGGAGAAGAACCAGACATTCAAGGTGATTGAGGATCCCTCCTTTCCACCAGAGAAACGAACCTACGTATTGGACATGTTCCCCTACCCATCGGGTGCAGGGTTGCATGTAGGACACCCCGAAGGATACACCGCAACCGATATCTATTGCCGGTTTCTCCGTATGAACGGGTACAATGTGCTCCACCCCATGGGGTTCGATTCATTCGGCCTTCCAGCCGAGAACTATGCAATAAAGACAGGCACTCACCCCAGGGCGACCACCGAGAGGAATATCGAAAACTTCAGAAAGCAGATCAAGAGCCTTGGATTCTGCTACGACTGGAGTAGAGAGGTTTCCACGCATACAGAACAGTATTACCGGTGGACCCAGTGGATATTCCTCCAACTCTACAAGAAGGGTCTTGCCTACGAGGCCGAGACACCGATCAACTGGTGCCCCAGTTGTCTCACCGGACTCTCCAACGAAGAGGTGAAAGAGGGCAAGTGTGAGCGGTGTGGAGCGCTCGTAACCAGAAAGAATATTCGACAGTGGATCCTGAAGATCACAGCCTATGCTGATCGATTACTCAACGATCTCGAACTCCTTGACTGGTCAGATTCCATCAAATCGATGCAGAGCAATTGGATCGGAAGAAGCGAAGGCGCAACGGTTCGGTTCAAACTCGAGCTCTCCGACGATGTGATCGAGGTCTACACGACAAGAAGTGACACGCTGTTCGGCGCTACCTACATGGTGGTCTCCCCCGAACATCCGCTCGTAGCGAAGTTGACCACAGAAGATCAGAAAGAGGCTGTGGAAACCTATGTGCACGAAGCGAGTCACAAGTCCGATCTGGAGCGAACCGAACTGGCCAAGGAGAAGACTGGAGTCTTCAGTGGTAGTTACGCAATAAACCCGGTGAACGGAAAGAAGATTCCCGTATGGGTCGCCGACTACGTACTCGTCTCGTATGGGACCGGTGCGATCATGGCTGTACCTGCTCACGATACTCGAGACTGGGAGTTCGCAAAGAAATTCGGACTACCGATCGTCGAAGTGCTGAAAAGCGAAGTCGACGTACAAGAGCAAGCCTGGACCGAAGATGGTATCCATGTGAACTCCGACTTCATCGATGGAATGAACAAGGACGATGCCATTGCCACCATGAATGCATGGTTGGAGGAGAACGGCATCGGGAAGAAGACAATCAACTACAAGCTGAGAGATTGGATATTCAGCAGACAGCGATATTGGGGAGAACCGATTCCTCTTGTACACTGCAAACAGTGTGGAACAGTACCGGTCCCCGAGGATCAGTTACCGCTCACCCTTCCCGAAGTGGAGACCTATGCTCCGTCGGGAAATGGAGAGAGCCCCTTGGCAACGATTCCGGAATGGGTGAACACCACGTGTCCCAACTGTAAAGCTCCAGCTCGTCGAGAGACAAACACCATGCCGCAGTGGGCCGGTTCCTGTTGGTACTATCTCAGGTATCTCGATCCGAACAATCGGGAGGCACTTGCATCGAAGGAGTCGATAGACTATTGGATGCCGGTCGATCTCTACGTTGGTGGAGCGGAGCACGCCGTGCTACATCTTTTGTATGCACGATTCTGGCACAAGGTCCTCTACGATTTGGGCGTCGTAAATACGGTTGAACCATTTCAGCGCCTGGTGAATCAGGGTATGATCACCTCATTCGCGTATCAACGTTCAGACAAGACACTGGTGGCGGTGGATGAAGTCGAAGAGACGAGTTCGGAGACCTACGTTGAGAAGGCAACCGGCGAGAAACTCGAACGAGTCATCGCAAAAATGTCCAAGAGCCTCAAGAATGTCATAAACCCGGATGAGATCATTCATGACTATGGTGCAGATGCCATGCGGATGTACGAGATGTTCATGGGACCGCTCGAAGTTTCAAAACCGTGGGCAACGACGGGGCTTTCCGGTGTGTATCGTTTCCTCGACCGAGTCTGGCGCCTGACCGACCGGCCGATTTCCGATGCAGAGCCCCCTACTGAGCTGCTCAAAACCCTGCATAAAACGATCAAGAAGGTCACCAATGACACGCAGAGTCTCAATTTCAATACAGCAATCTCTCAGATGATGATTCTGGTGAACGAACTGTACAAGGTAGATGAAGTTCCTCGCATGGTTTGGGAGACTCTCATACTTCTGCTAGCCCCATACGTACCCCACCTATCCGAGGAACTGTGGACCCTTGCCGGACATGAACCATCGATCGCAAACGAGCAATGGCCTGCCTACAAAGAGGAGCTCACGGTAGATGACGAAGTTGAGGTAGTGGTTCAGGTCAATGGAAAACTTCGAGCTAAAATGCATGTGGAGAAGGGGCTTCAGAAAGGTGTTCTGCAACAGATGGCCATGGAGCAAGAGCGTATCATCGAACTCACGCAGGGCAAGACCATTGTGAAGACCATCGTGGTCCCAGACAAACTAGTGAATATCGTGGTGAAGGGGTGAAGGGAGCGGGATTCAATCCCGTATCCTACCGAGGCCTCCCAACGAAGTCTCCCGGTAGAGCGATGGTAGCGCCTGCCCTGTTTCCATCATGACATCGACAACAGAGTCGAACGAAACCTTGTGTCGACCATCGGAGAGGAGCGCATAGCTTGCATGGTCCAAGGCCCGCATTGCACCGAGGGCATTGCGCTCAATGCACGGAATCTGAACCAGACCCATCATTGGGTCGCACGTGAGGCCGAGGTGGTGCTCCAAGCCCATCTCGGCAGCATATTCGATTTGATGAATCGATCCCCCGAGGAGCTGCGCAACGGCACCAGAAGCCATAGCACAGGCGACACCCACCTCTCCCTGACACCCTACTTCGGCGCCCGAGATGGATCCGTTCTTCTTCACGAGGTTCCCGATGAGTCCTGCGGTGAGCAAGGCTCTCAGTATCTTGACCTTGGGCAATTTATATTGGTTTCGAACATAGAACAGTACCCCGGGGAGCACTCCACAGGAGCCACATGTGGGTGCAGTGACGATCTTGCCCCCTCCTGCATTCTCCTCTGAGACGGCCAGGGCGTAACTGATTGCCCGAGCAGGTGTCGCCACAGGTCCTGCCATGTCCTTCGCCTGTGCGAAGTACTGAGAAGCCTTCCGAGGAAGCTTCAACCCTCCGGGAAGCACCCCCTCCTGCTCAAGACCTCGGGAGATGGAATCGGTCATGACATCCCAGATCTCCTCGGCGAAATCGAGAATCTCCCGCCCTTCATATTTCACCACGAGCTCCCAGAGCTGCATCCCCTCTTTCCTACAATAGGCAAGGATATGGTTCATCTTGGTCAGGTATGCAGGATACAGGTCCTTCTTTGGTGTATCGAGATCGCCATCTTCGAGTACTTTCCCACCACCTACACTGTAGTAGACTTTTTCGGTGATCAGGGTATGCTCGGCCGTGTAGGCACGGAGAGCGAGAGCATTCGGATGAAAACTCTTGAAATCCTCAGGAAACCAGTGGATGACAAGCTCCTTGCCTGCACCACCGAAGACCTCCCGCAGAGCGTCATCGGTGAGGTGTCCTTTTCCAGTTGCCGCAAGGCTTCCGTAGAGATCCGCTTCGATATGATCAGCTCCTGAACACTCGGTAAGAAACCGTTGTGCCGCATATCTGGGACCCATGGTATGACTGCTTGATGGACCATAGCCGATCCTATAAAGTTCTCTGATAGATTCCATGAGAGTACTCTACCGATTTCCTTATGGAATGGGAAGTCATCCACCCCCTTCAAGCAGCTCCTGATAGGTCGAGTCACTCACTCTCAGAAGGGTTTCAACAGGAACTGCATGCCAAAAGGCATCTTCCTGAGGATCGTCTGGTATGACGATTCGCAACTCCAGCATATGATCCAGATTCAAGAAGCGATGCACACCTGGAGTCAGACCTTGTATGGTCGTCTCTGTGGAAAAGAACGCATAAAACGAATCTACTGTGACGGCTTCGGAAACCCAGCGCCCTGGCGGAATATCACTGACTGCGACATCCACAGCAGAACCAGATATGAACGAGTTCGTGTCCACTCGTCCCTCCACGACATCTCGAGAGAGCCGTGTCCAATCGATACACAGCCCCCTCGGATCGATATAAGAGATCTCGTTGGCAAGATAAGTGAAATTGGCCTGCGATACCGGTTTCGGCCACCGTTGAGCGACTTGGATGAGATTTCGAGCCAAAGGACCGTTCACGAAGGTAAGCTCGATCGACTGTCCATCTACACCTGCGTGATGAGCCCCTCCCAAAGGAATGCCGGATCCGAGTGGATAGGCGGCAATGATCGTAGTACCAGATCGAAGGGAATCGATCGTGAACGATCTCGATCCGATTGGCAGTTGCTGTTTATGCACACCGCTAGCATCGGCATAGATGATCGTGTACCAAAACCGTCTTCCGGAAACGATTTCCCAGGGGTGGTCCTCGGCAAGAGTTACCTCAATCGACCGTGAAACATCACAGGAGAGACAGAGCCAGAGCGCCAGAATGCAGATTGCAACCGAGATAATACGGTGTAAAACTCCTTCATGCATATCTGAAAGACGTCGGCTAAGCGGTTTCTACTTCACCTCATTGCGATACTGTTCTCGCAGCTTGTTGAACAGGAGAATGAAATCGCTACTAGCGTAGTCAGCATAGGTCCAAGGGAGGCTTCTGAATGAGTGGTCTCTATAGATTAGGGTGATCTCTCCATAGATTCCCTCGGAGAGCGGAATTCTGTGCCCCCGGTGCTTCGTGGTAGCGAGAATGAAGTTCTCAGAAGAGAGGATTCCCGGGTCAAGATTGATTGAACGACCGCCGCCATCATGCAGGAACTCCGTTTCGATACGATTTGTTTCGAGCTTGCATTGAGCAAGCCTCTCGGGATCGATCAGCGACTCGAACACGATAAAGAATCGCTGCGGGGTCGCACCCATTTCGCTATCGTAGTAGTGGGTGAAGGTGAATGGAACGGGATCGGTCACCATCTTCACAGAGCCGAAGGAGTGCTCCATACGAGAAATAAGTCGTCCGTGAAAATCGGGACTGACCGAGAGCACACCAACGATCAGTTGTACTGGAGTGAATGAACGGATACACCCCATAGGAAGTCACCTCCTGTCACCATGGAAGGTGCCGAGAATCCTGAATGATGCGCAGGTCGCCATGAGTTCCTCTGTGGCCCGTGCGAACTTCTTCTCTTCGATCAATTCGGACTCGACGAAGAAGGCATACTCCCATGGTTTTCCGGGAATGGGTCTCGACTCGAGTTTCTTCATATTCAACCCATAAGCAGAGAGCACTTGGAGTGCCTCGAAGAGGGATCCGGGACGATCGTGTACGGAAAAAACCATAGCTACTCGATCTACCGGCATGGTGCTTCTGAACACTTGCGCCAGCTCCTCCCTGCAGATCACATAGAATCGGGTGAAGTTGCTGCTATCAGTCTCAATTGAATCGTGCAGGATTTCCATATGATGGTAATTTGCTGCTGTTGAACTGGCTATCGCCGCACAGGAGCGATCATGCAGCTTCGCGATATGGGCTACTGCTCCAGCTGTGTCGAAGAAGGGGACAGCCTCAGCGTGTCCAAGTTCCCTCTCAAGGAAATCGGTACATTGAGCGAGTCCTTGCGGATGACTGAACACCCTCGTTATCTCCTTGAGGGAGGTTCCGGGAACTCCTATCAGGTTGTGTCGTATTCGAATCTGTTTCTCTCCCACCACCGTGAGATCCGGGTAACTGTTGAGCAAGTCGAGAGTCTCGTTGATGGTGCCTCCGAGCGTGTTCTCAACTGGAACCATACCGTATTTCGCATCACCGGCAAGAACGGTCTCGAAAACATCGGCAAAGCTTCTGCGAGGAAGCGTCTCGGTCGACTCGTCGAATACCATCTGAATCGCCTGCTCACTATATGCTCCCGGTTCCCCCTGAAATGCAACTCTCAATTGCTCTGAGGACACAGTTGGCTGCGGTTTCTCGGGTTTTCTTTCTAGACCGTTCAATCGAGGAATACGCTCAAGCGACTTTCCCACCACAGGACACAGCGCCTGTATATCGCGCATGAGCTTCTCGAACTGTTCTGGATAGAGCGACTGCGGTCCGTCGGAGAGGGCCTTGTCGGGGTTGTTGTGAACCTCGACAATGAGACCACTGGCACCCGCGGCGACGATCGAGAGCGACATGGGAGCCACCATGTCACGCATGCCGGTAGCGTGGCTCGGATCGGCTATGATGGGAAGGTGAGTCAGCTTCTGGATCACCGGAATGGCACTGATATCCAAGGTGTTTCGTGTAGCCCGTTCATACGTCCGTATTCCCCGTTCACAGAGGATCACTTGGTCGGTCCCGGACGCCATAAGGTATTCTGCAGCCATGAGCCACTCCTCTATGGTGGCAGAAAGACCACGCTTCAATAGAACAGGCATACCGGTGCGGCCAACCTCTTTCAGAAGTTCGAAGTTCTGCATATTGCGAGCACCGATCTGGAACATATCGATGTAGGTGGCCATCATGTCGACATCGCGCGGACTGACAATTTCGGTTGCAACAGGCATATCGTATGCATCGCCTGCCTCTCTCAGATAGCGAAGACCCTCTTCACCGAGCCCCTGGAAAGCATACGGACTGGTCCGAGGCTTGAACGCTCCACCTCGAAGAACGACTGCTCCGGCATCTCGTACCTGGCGAGCAATCTCCATGATCTGATCACGGCTCTCTATGGCACAGGGACCTGCCATCACTACAATTCGCTGTCCGCCGACCTTCACCTTTCCGACACTTACGATCGAATCACTTTTCTTCAGTTCCCGAGAGGCGAGCTTGAATGGTTTCGATATCGGAATGACATCGGCAACCCCTTCAAGCAGCGAGACTTCGCGTATGTCGATTCGATTCGTGCCTACAGCCCCGAGAACCGTCTCCTCCTGGCCGACAATCTCCTTGACCTTGAATCCTCGGCCCCTGAGAAAATCTTTTATCGCACTCTTCTGCGTATCTGTTATATGTTGTTTTAGTATGATGATCATGGTAGGAGAAAGCTAAATCTTTTACCTAGTACTGTCAAGCTCAGCCGATCGAGGCAGTTGTCTTTCCCCTACATCTCTGGCTACCATAACCGAATATCGCTTGGGAGAAGACCATGGACAAGGAAAACATAGACATGCAATGGGATAAGTTGTTCTTCAGTATAGAACAGGCAGTACGAAAAGAGGCTCCGGTGCTCCCCTCGGTTTCGGCCATCGCCGAGGAGTCCAACGACCCATTTCGTGTGCTGATCTCCACACTCATATCGCTTCGCACCAAAGATGCAGTCACCATAGCCGCATCGCGGCGTCTGTTTGCCCTAGCCGACACTCCACAGAAGATACTTGGACTCACACAGGAGCGGATTGAGCGGGCTATCTTCCCTGCCGGCTTCTACCGGACGAAAGCAGCGAACATACTTCGGATATCTCAGCTGCTGATGGATCGTCATGCAGGTATGGTTCCTTCCAATAGAGAGGATCTGCTCGCTCTTCCGGGAGTTGGGGTAAAGACTGCAAACCTCACGTTGAACCTTGGATACTCGATAGACGCTATCTGTGTAGACACCCATGTGCACCGTATTGCCAATAGAATGGGTTGGATAGACACAAAAACTCCCGAACAGTCGGAAAAGGCACTCGAATTGGTCATGCCACAACGATTCTGGATTCCCTTGAACGAGTTGCTTGTCTCATTCGGTCAACGGATATGTACACCGGTGAGCCCCCGCTGTTCAATCTGTCCGGTCGTAGCACAGTGTGACCGAAGAGGTGTCGAGCGATCACGCTAGCGACGGCGCGCACTGATCGCGATTATGTAGAAGGTCGGCCGAACGTAGCCTCCACGATCCTAGCTATCGGCTCCGCTCTCCCCTGGGTGTAGAAATGGACCCCAGGAACTCGTGCCTGTACCAGCTGGGATACTTGCTCAATGCAGAAGTCTTCTCCGATCTTACGAATCTCCGCAACCGTGGAACTCTCCTCCAGTGCCCGCACCAACGAATCGGGAAGATCCACATGGAATGTCTGCGGGAGTAGTTCGATATCGCGTCTCCGCTGAATCGGCTTGATCCCAGGGATGATCGGAACAGTGATTCCCTCTCGGTGACAGCGATCGACGAAGCGGAAGAATACATCGTTGTTGAAGAACATCTGCGTGACTATGTATTCGGCACCCGCATCGATCTTTCTTTTCAACATTGAGATATCATGTTCCAAATTAGGCGCTTCTGCATGTTTTTCTGGATACCCGGCAACACCGATACAGAACGAGGTGGGGACAGGATCGCGTAGTGTAGGGTCGAGGTACTCTCCTCTGTTAGTAGCCGAAATCTGCCTTACCATGCCATCTGTATGGTCATATCCCCCTTTTGCAGCTATAAAACGCCGTTCTCCATGCGGGGGATCTCCACGCAGAGCAAGGACATTCTCTATTCCGAGAAAATTCAGTTCGACAAGTTGATCCTCCAACTGTTCACTGGTTTGTCCTCCACAGATAAGGTGTGGGACCACCGGAATTCCGTATCTATGCTGGATTGCGGCAGCAAGCCCTACAGTACCAGGTCGCTTACGCGTGGTTCTTCTCTCGACAAGTCCATCAGGACGATCCACGTAGATAACTTCCATCTGATGATTCGTGATATTGATATACGCAGGGCGGTACGGAAGCAACATCTCGATAGTTCTGTTGATCGCATCCATCGTATGACCTTTCAATGGCGGTAAGAGTTCGAATGTGAACAACGGTCCATCCGCTGCAGCTATGATATCGGTCACTTTCATGATTCAACACTCCTTTTCAGTTCAGTCTTATTGACGACTCGCACCTGCATGGTCCGTTCGAGACTCTGAAGAGAGACCTGTTTGAGCTTGGCATATGCTTTCATTTGTTCTGTTCCCACAGGACCAAGGGAGAAATAGTTACACCCTTTTCCAACGAAGTAGAGGCCAGAGACCGATGAGGCAGGATGCATCGAGAGCCCTTCGGTCAATCGCACGCCAATTCGTTGCTCGGGATCGAGAAGTGAGAAGACAAGCCGCTTCTGAGCATGATCGGGGGCAGAAGGATACCCGATTGCCGGACGAATGATCTGCCTATCCCCGATATTCCACCAGACGGTGGCAATCTGCTCCTCGAGATACTCGCTGAAGGCTTCTGCCAATCTATCGGCGATCATCTGGACCAGCAATGCCGTATAGTCGTCATGCGCTCTGCGATGGCCTTCGATGATCGCATCTACTCCACGCCCGGCTGTTGCTACGAACATACCTACGAAATCACCATCTCTGTGCACATAGTCGGCCAACGAACGGCATAGACCATCGGCGCCAGGGGTCTGCATCCGCAGAAAATCGAGTCGATGTTCCTCACCTTCGTGAGAAATAACAATCGAATTATCAGCGACTCTCCTTGCAGGAAACACTCCTACAACCGCCTTGCAAGCTTCGGAAAAGATACCCCGCGTCCACCGATCATTCAGAAGGGCTTCGCCATCGGCTCTCAACTTGGCAGCTTCATCCGATTTCACTGGCACCTTCCATGCAGCAGCGACCTGGGACCAGTTGATTCGACGAATGAGTTCTTCCAAGGGAACTCGATCGACCACATGGATGCCTGGCGCCTCGGGAATAGGTGCTGGCTGACTCTTCATGAATTGAAGGTTGACAGTCTCTTCCATCGGGAGTATCGAAACAGAGACTCTACCACCCCGTGACTGGCTCAACTGTTCATACCGCTCGTACGTCGTTCTTGCATACCGATCGAGGGTATCAGAACAGAGTTTCCGAGCAACAGAGACCGCGTGCGATGCATCGGTAGAGTGGAACACCCTGAGAGGGTACTCATGTGAGAGCTTGATGGCCGTATGCTCTTCGCTTGTCGTCGCACCTCCGACCATGATGGGAACCTGAAGCCCCCGTTCGTGGAATAGACGACAGACTCGAGCCATCTCCGTAAGTGACGGAGTTATGAGGCCGCTCAGACCAACGAGTGCGGCGTGCTCTTCGATAACCGCTTGGAGAATCGACTCGGCTTCGACCATGACACCGAGGTCGACGATTCTGAAATTATTGCAGGAGAGGACCAGCGATACGATGTTCTTTCCTATATCGTGAACATCTCCTTTCACCGTTGCCAGAACGACCGTTCCTGCAGACTCCCCAGCTGCGACCTGCTCGTCTGCAAGCCGAGGGCGTAAAATATCAACTGCACGTTTCATGACACGAGCCGAACGAACGACTTGTGGTAAAAAGAGCTTCCCTTCACCGAACAGCGTCCCAACCTTGCTCATGCCCTCCATGAGTGGTCCCTCTATGATAGAGACGGCCGACATATGATCCAACGCCAGAAGATCTTCCACAAGGTGAGAATCGTCTCCGATGATCAAAGCTTGAGCCACTCTCTGCTCCGTGGAAAACGATCGCCAGGCAGTCCGACCAGGCTGAGCACTCTGAGGAGATGATGTATCGATTGAAACCGGTTTCGATGCAAGCTCTATCAGTTCATCTCGTGCCTTCGATAGCGGTTCGGATTCAGCGAGGAGCACGCGCCTGATGAGCGAAGAAAGTTCTTCGGGTATCGCCGTTGGATCGAGCATGGTCGACGGGTTCGTTATCGCCATGGTCAGTCCCGCCTGCCTTGCATACTCCAGAAACAGGGCATGGATAGCCTCTCTCAAGCCATTATTCCCTCTGAACGAGAAAGAGAGATTGCTCACGCCGCCACTGATCGATACACGGGGAAACCGGTTGGATATCCAGGATACGGCTCGGATGAAGTCGCTTGCATACCGATCATGTTCATCCATTCCGGTAGCTATGGCCAACACATTCGGGTCGAAGATGATATCCTCAGGTCTACAGATACCCCCATCTATAAGGAGCCTATATGCTCGATCTGCTATCGTACACCTTCGTTCATAGGTATCTGCCTGCCCTTGTTCATCGAACAACATGACCACCATCGCAGCTCCCATTCGAGCGATATGTCGAGCTCGTTCAATGAAGCGTTGCTCACCCTCCTTGAGGCTGATCGAGTTTACAATGGCTCGCCCCTGCACCTCTTTAAGAGCAGATTCGATGACTACCCAATTCGAGGAGTCGATCATGAACGGTACACGCGCGATCTCGGGTTCTGCAGAGGCAAGGCGCAAAAAGGTGACCATGGTTTCGACCGGATCGATCATGGGGTCGTCCATGCAGATGTCGATGATCGCAGCACCCTCATCGATCTGTTTTCGCGCAATGCTGAGAGCCTGGTCGAATTTTCTTTCTCGAATCAATCGTGCAAACTTTCTCGATCCGGCGACATTGGTCCGCTCGCCTATCACGATCATAGTCCCCTCGCTGTGCTCCAATGGTTCCAAACCACTAGCCTGTAAGCCGACTCGCTGCTTGCTCTTCACACGAGGGGGAGCGCCTCTCGCTATACGGGAGATCGCAGCGATATGGTGTTCAGTGGTACCGCAACAGCCTCCGACAATAGAGAGCCTCCCCTCTTTCAACTCAGGAGCCAGCAACTGCACAAGATCTTCTGGAGTCTGCCGGTACACTCCGTCACGGTCTGGGAATCCGGCATTCGGGTGGGCGCTTGTTCTGAATGGAGAGAGTTCAGAGAGGCGTCTGATAAGAGGAATCATCTCCTTCGCTCCCGTGGAACAGTTCACTCCGAGAGAGAAAAGGGGATACGGTGCAAGCGTGTCGATCAGGGCTTCGAGCGTCTGCCCGGAGAGCGTTCGGTTACTTTTATCGCTGAAAGTCGCAGAGACCATAATGGGGATCTCTATTGAACGCTCTTTCATGACCTGAAATGCAGACACCACGGCAGCCTTGGCAACTAATGTATCAAAAACCGTCTCTATCAGGAGGAGATCGACCCCTCCATCGATCAGTGCCCGAATCTGTTCCGTGTACATCTGGACAAAATCGTCGAAAATGATCTCACGAAATGCCGGATCGTCGACTGAGGGAGAGAACGATGCACTTTTGCCGGTGGGACCCACCACACCCGCAATAAAAGCATACTTCTCCGGTTGCTCCTCTTCGATTGCTTCGACTGCTGCTCGAGCAATCTCGACTGCTGCGAGGTTGATATCGTAGACATAGTGGGAGAGTCCATATTCGGCAAGTGAGAATGCATTCGCTCCGAAAGTGTTTGTCTCGATGATATCGGCGCCCGCGCTGAGGTAGGCGTGGTGGATATCGAAAACGATATCGCTTCGTGTAAGATTCAAGATCTCATTACACCCAAAAGCGGGATCGCTCCCACCGTAGCTTACATCGGCGGCTTCCAAGGGTATACGCTGAATCATAGTTCCCATGGCACCATCGAGCACCAGAACTCGCTCGTTTGCCAATTTTACCAGGTATTCAGCACGTGTCATGGTCTCCCCCTGTCTCTTTGCTTGGCGCAGTGTATCAGGTCACCCGTATCTGCTCAAGTGTCAGCACAGGAATGATATGATAGGAGGGCACCTCGTATGGGTGAGCTGATATCAGGGCTTCGACCACACGTTTCAGATGCTGCTCGTCCACCGTGGTCTCCACACGATACTCGCTCACCAGCTCCTTGGAACCGATACTGCCGAGGAAAGGGTTTGCCCCTTCGGCGGGAACGAACTGTCCGGTCCCCAGAACCTGCCAGCAACACTGCTCATATCCGTTCAGACTCCCAGCTCCGGCTGCGAAGACCGCTTGCTTCACAGACTCGAGGTGGTCTTCGGGAACATGAAAGACAAGCATGTACATCTGTGACCTCCCTTGCTCCATCGGTAGGAACACTCTATGATGGCTCTGTAATGATACGACTCATCGTGTTTCTTGGCAACAAAGGTCTCAAGTACTCGAAAACCCGGCATAACGTCGGGTGGCAATTCCTTGCAGACAGATCGGACAGCTTCGCTTTCGCCAATTGGCAAGAGAAATTCCATGGTCTATGGGCAAAGGGAGTCTTCGCTCAGAGCCCTCAGTATCTGTTGAAACCGATGACATACATGAACGAGAGCGGGAGAAGTGTCTCGGCAATCGCGCAATATTTCTCGCTTGAGCCTGCGCAGATCCTCATTGTCCACGACGATGTAGAACTCGACTTCAGAACGATTCGGCTTCAGATGGGCGGTTCGCTTGCAGGACATAACGGATTACGATCGATCTCCAGTGCAATCGGTTCGAAGGATATGTTTCGCCTCCGTGTGGGAGTGGGTAGACCTACACATGGCTCGGTCTCATCACATGTGCTTGGACGATTCGATGAGTTCGAGCAAGCTGAGCTGCAACTAGTGTTCTTGGCTATGGAACAGATACTGGAGGCATGGTTCAAGCAAGGGTGCAAGGCCGATGGGTTGCCAATTACCCGGAAGATATAGGGGTTTGCAGTTGACGCCTCAGGCTGATGAGGCGATACTGGAATCGGAGTTTTCATATACAATGGACCGGACCGACAGGGGGTAGTCATGGCAGCAAGAGATTTTCGAATCGCTCGGAGGACCCGTCAGGAAATCATATACAATGAACCGTTGTTTTCCAATGAAGAGTTGCTCGATGGTATGTACGATCAGGCAAAGGCTCTTGCACATCGGTACAACACCGTTCAGAAGAGAGACGGGAGAGGACTCTACCTCTCTGCTGCGAAGCTACACGCTGCTGGCATTCTGCATCTACTCTACCAATCTGTGGTGTCACGCTATCTCTCTGAACAAGACCACGACTTCTTCACTCGGTTAACTCCGCAGATCACGAAAAATCATGCATGCCGGGACGTGCTCACATTCTATGCACGAGAGTTTCCTTCGCTCATGCTGAAACAGAAACCTCAAGCCGATTTTCATACAACCGAGGAGACCACTCGAGGCTTCTTCATCCACCAAGTGATCATGGAGAACCCTGCGCTCGTGAAAGCCGCTAAACCGCTGGTAAAACCGGAAGGGATACAGTTCCCTCCAGCATCTCTGGCTCTCACTGCACTCATGGGAGGCTACACCCAGTCGGCAGCGCGAGTTGGAGAGCACGATGAAGACCTCTTCACGTTTCTCACATCGCCTGCGAAGGCCCATCCAGACTCACTCACAGCACAGATTGCATTTATCATACGACAGTGGAAGGATCTGATTCCAGAACACCTCAAAGGGCATCTGCTCCGTGCAATCGATTATGTACAAGAAGAGGAAAAACCACGATTCCATGGGGGAGGTCCAGGTCCCATGGAGACCATCTCGTTCGGAGGTGCGGATACCGAATTCGAAGCATACAGCACCGATCGCAACTGGATGCCGAACGTGATCATGCTGGCAAAGAGCACGCTTGTCTGGCTCGACCAGCTCTCCCGTTACTATGGGTATACGATCGATACACTGGATCGAATACCCGATCGTGAACTCGACCTCATTGCCGAACGGGGATTCACCGGACTTTGGCTCATAGGCCTCTGGGAACGGAGCGATGCTTCGAAACGGATAAAGAATCTTTGTGGGAACCCCGAAGCGGAGGCCTCTGCATACTCGCTCAAAGGGTATGAAATTGCCACCTCGGTTGGAGGTTGGGATGCCCTAAAACAACTCGATCGTCGTTGCAAACAGCGAGGCATCAGACTGGCAAGCGACATGGTTCCGAACCATACTGGACTGGACAGTGATTGGGTGCTGCATCATCCCGAGTACTTCATTGGAGCTCCCTTCTCCCCATTCCCCTCCTACACCTTTACAGGAGAGAATCTTTCACCGGATCCGAGAGTCGAGATCAAGATAGAAGACCACTATTATGATCGAACCGATGCCGCAGTAGTATTCAGGAGAGTGGACAACGAGAAGAGAGAAACTTCGTACATGTTCCATGGGAACGATGGCACTTCGATGCCCTGGAATGACACCGCCCAGCTAGATTTCCTGAATCCAAATACACGAGAAGCCGTCATTCAACAGATTCTCCACGTTGCAAGAAACTTCCATATTATCCGATTCGATGCCGCAATGACGCTTGCCAAACGACATGTTCAACGTCTTTGGTATCCGAGACCCGGCAGTGGAGGAGATATTCCGGGAAGAGCTGAAGCTGGCATGACCGATGCAGAGTTCAACCAGCTCATGCCGCAGGAGTTCTGGAGAGAGGTGGTAGACAGAGTGGCACAAGAGGTCCCCGACACCTTGTTGCTTGCAGAGGCCTTCTGGATGATGGAGGGGTATTTCGTTCGTACGCTTGGGATGCATCGAGTGTACAATAGCGCCTTCATGCATATGCTGAAGAATCAAGAGAACAGAAAATATCGGGACACTATCAAGAACACGATCGCATTCGATCCGGAGATCCTCAAACGGTTCGTGAACTTCATGAACAATCCCGACGAAGAGACGGCCATTGCACAGTTCGGAAACGGAGACAAGTATTTTGGGGTCTGTACACTTCTTGCGACCATGCCCGGTCTTCCGATGTTCGGACACGGACAGATCGAGGGGTTCCGAGAGAAATACGGTATGGAGTATCGTCGTGCCTACTGGAACGAGTATCCAGATGAACACTTGATAGGTGAGCACTACCGAAGGATCTTCCCTCTGTTGAAAATTCGGTACGCATTCAGCACAGTCGAATATTTCGACCTGTTCGATGTACTGGACAACGGATCGGTAATAGATTCGGTATACGCATACGTGAACGGAACCGAAGAACGGAGAGCGCTCGTGCTGTTCAACAACCAGTATGAGCATGCTCAAGGGAGAATCTACTCCTCCGCTCCGAAGATGATACGCCAGAGTGATGGAAACAGAGTGACCAGAGTCACCTCGCTCGGCGAGAGTCTTGGCCTCACCGTAGGAGGTCGACAATATACCCTCTACGAGAGTTTTCCCGAAGGCCTTACCTACCTAGTGCCATCCATGACCATTTTCGATGAAGGGCTGTGGGTTTCGTTACAGGGCTACGAGACTCACGTGTTCCTGAACATAAGAGAGGTGGAGGACTATGATGGAACCTACGAGGCTCTCTACCGACATCTTGATGGGAGGGGAACTGCAACGTTCGAGAGAGACTTAGCGACCATACGTCTCCAACCACTGTTCACTGCTATGGAGAACTTCAGATCGCCGGTAATGGTGGAGACCCTTCGCGCCATCACAACTGGGGAACAGGTGAAGAGTAAGGATATCAGACGATTCATTTTGCATGCAGGAGAGGCGTACGCACGTGCTTCAGCTCTCTACGAGTCACTTGGTCAGGCAACGAGCGATCTGATCCCATCTCTGCAGGGAGACATCCAACCGAAACAGCTTCTGCAGGAGATTGAGCGGGTAATAGACTACTTCTCGAAAGAGAGAGGACACGCACTTTTCTCCGCAGGGGGAAAGATCATGGATGAGTTGCCGATAATCATGCTTGCATCGCTTATTCTCAAGGCGTTCATCGATCAGGATACTGCACTACATGAGGCTGGATCCATTGCAGAGGCACTTCTTTTACACGTATTCTTCGCCGACCAAGGTGAATTGGTACATGCATCAAGCGAAAAGTGGGAGCAAACACTCAGAAGAGCGATTTTCCTCACCGTACATGTTAAAGAGGTGACACAGGAGTTGCATGAGAGCACCCCATCTGCAAAGAGGTGTCTTGAACGTATGCTCGATAGTCCGGAGTTCAGACGGTCGATTGGTTGGAACGAATACAATCAGGTTCAGTGGTACAACAAGGAGGCATTCCAAGATACGGTATTCCTCCTCGCTCTCGGCGTCTGTATGCGAGAGGAGCAGCTGGGCATTGAGAAGATGCCTGCCATACTCGATGCATGGCTCCGTGCGGATATGCGCTCCGAATACCGCGTACAGACCCTTGTGGCACAAGTTAATTGACTTATGAATAACGATAGGATACTGTTGCAGATATGAAGACATGGATCATTTACCCGGCAGCTGTCATATTCGGGCTTGCAGCAACACTACTGTTGCAGGACTGGCAGTTGTATGCCCGCTTTCTCGACGTAGTCGTACCTGCGGCGATTCAGATCGGATTGTACGTGCTTTTCCCTGTGGTTTTCGTGCTTTTCACCTCGGCTGTTGCATCGCTGAGACGATACAAGGAGACCTTTTTAGTGTTCTCCTCGGCTCTCTTCTGGGGACTTGTTACGGCTATCGTACTCAGTCTATCAGGTATGGCACTGGCCATGTTCCTTCCATTCGAATTCGTCAGTCCTGGAAGCGCTCCCTTCTCTGATTATCCATTGTATACCTTCTCATCGTTCTTCTCTCTGTTCATTGCCGAAAATGCCTTTGTGCAACTCACTCAAAGCACCACGACGCTACTTCCAATCATGGTTCTGGCTTTGGTAATCGGACTTGCCCTCAGGCCGGACAGAGAGGCTATTCGCCCCGCTTACGTCGTGGTGAACTCATTCGCTGAGGCAATGATTCGATTAGCACGGGTTGCAACGGTCATAGGAGCTGCTCTCATGCTGCTCATAAGTGCACACTGGTTTCTCCATATGCCGACCGAGATGGTTCTTTCCAGCGGGAATCTCCTCTTCTCTCTCGGCCTTTTGATAGCAGTTGTTGCTTCGATTTTCCTGATACTTCCCCTCCTCTTCGGTCTGTTCACGCTATTCAAGGGAGGAAATCCTTATAGCATCCTTCTCGGAGCTCTCGGTGCAATTCTTGCAACTGGGTTCTCTGGGAACATGCTTTTCGGTACGACCCCGCTTCTTGCCCTCACACAGCAGAACTGTGGCGTAAGAAAACGTGTAGGCGGAATAACGACCCCCCTTCTCACGATCCTCGGACGTGGTGGGAGTGCCATGGTTACAACCTATGCGATAATTAAACTGCTCCAATTTGCCGGGATATCGCTTTCGGTGCAGACCATGCTCTTCATTGCCATCTTCTCCGCGCTCTTCTCCCTAGGCTCGGCATTCTCCTTGGGATTCGAACTCGTGTTTATCAGTTTCATGATTTTGCAGAGTCTTCAAGCAGATATCGGTATTTTCTTCTCTTCGGGTATGGTCCTTATGCTCCCGATCCTGAGAATCGGAGCACTGCTCATCGATGCCGCGGTCAACGTGTTCGGCACGACCTTCGGCTCTCGGTTGGTTTCGCCAGACGATACAATCTCCATTGATGAAATGATGTAGGGGTCATGAGCCAACGTACCGTCAAGATTCTATACATAGCGATCCACGGCATTCTTGCGCTTCTCCTCTCGGGACTGGCGCTCTTCATTTTTCTGCATCAGCTCATCCCCACACAGTTTGCATTCATAGGCGAAGTGAAAGCCGCACCGGAAGTACCATACGCAGGCCAGACTGTACTACACATCATCCTCTCGTTTGTCGGCATGATTCCTGCGCTCTCGTTGCCGGCGACATCGAGAAATGAGATTGAGAGAGCTCTCATGCCACCGATGTTTCTCATGATGACATTGACCAATGTTTCGGTAATCGGATTCATGACAGTCCTGACAACAGGAGGGACCATAGCACTCACCACCATTGCTCGTATCCACCTCTTCGCTGTTCTGTTTGCAACTATGCTCATGTTGTTCATGGGGCTGTTCCATCTCGGCATCAATACCAGCAAGATCACACAATTCTCCCTGTTGGCAGCCGCAGGGTGTCTGCTCATTGCATCGCTTGTCCCTATAGCTCCCGCACTGAATCCCTTAGATCAGAGACTGTGGATTATCGATCGACGATTTATGATACTTCCATCGATCATTGGGGTTATAGCGATCTTCAACTACCTCGCGCTCTATCTCAGAGAACGGAGTCAACATATCCTCTTCAGAGGCGTGAGTATATCCCTGATCATCGCAGGGCACACCCTCTATACGCTAAGACCGGGAACGGTTGTTGTCTGGCTCGGAATTATGCTTTTGACTGGAGGGTTCATCGTCGGTCTTCCCAGCGGACGATTCAGTCAAATACAATAGGCCCCCTGAAGTGGGTCACACTCCGAGAGGGCCATACAGTATGGGGCGAGAGATCAATGCATCTCTATAATACTGGGATCGTAATCTTCCGGTGGTTCATAACCAAGCAGATTCATACAAGTAGCCGCAATCGAACTGATTCCCAGTCCGTTCTTCAACTCCTTGTCGTATTCGCCTTTGTACCCATAATCGCAGATGATGAATGGCACCGGATTCAATGAGTGTGAGGTCTTGCCCTTCGGGGTCCCGTCCTCTTTTCTCTTGACCGAACCATCGGCAGCATGCTCGAACATATCGTCTGCGTTTCCATGGTCGGCGGTAAGGATGAGTACTCCACCGGCCTCTTCCACTGCCTTTCTCAGACGTCCGAGTTGGAGATCCATTCCCTCCATAGAGCAGATCACTGCCTGGTAGATACCGGTATGACCCACCATGTCCCCATTCGGGTAGTTGAGCTTGATGAAATCGAACTCTCCCGACTTGATCACCTCGATAACCTTGTCGGTTATTTCTGCACACTTCATCCACGGTCTCTGTTCAAACGGAACATTGTCCGAAGGGATCTCGACATAGGTCTCAAGCTTGTTGTCGAACTTGCCAGAGCGGTTGCCATTGAAGAAGTATGTGACGTGACCGTACTTCTGTGTCTCACTGATAGAGAACTGGCGTACACCACTCGCCACGAGATACTCGGCCATCGTTCGGTCAATCGAAGGAGGACTGACCAGATACTGAGCCGGAACATGCAAATCGCCATCGTACTCCATCATCCCTGCGTATTGCACCTTCGGATGTCGCTTCCGATCGAACTCCTCCAGATTCTCCGCCTCGAATGCTTTGGTGATCTCCAAGGCTCGGTCACCACGGAAATTGAACAGGATGACACTGTCTCCGTCGACGATCGGGCCGATCGGTTTTTCTCCCTCCGAGATCACAAATGGAGGGAGGTCCTGATCTATCGCCTTTGTCTCCTTCCTGAGTGTCTCTATTGCCTCATGTGCACTGGGAAACATGCGGCCTTCGCCAAGAACATGCGTCTCCCACCCTCGCTTTACCATGCTCCAGTCGGCATTGTATCGGTCCATGGTTATGGCCATGCGCCCACCACCACTGGCGATTCTTGCATCGAACGAATCATCATTCAGTGTAGCGAGGAACTCTTCGAACGGATCGAAATACTCGAGTGCACTGAGCTCTCCAACATCTCTTCCGTCGAGAAGTGCATGAACTCGTACTCGGGCAATGCCATCTTCCTTCGCCTTTACAATCATCTTCCTGAGATTATCGACATGCGAATGGACATTTCCATCTGAGAGCAGGCCGATGAAATGGAGTGTACTCGAGTTCTGCTTGACCTGATCCATGAGCCTCTTCCACGTATCGCCAGTGAACATGGCACCCGACTCGATCGATTTGGAGACAAGCTTTGCACCTTGGGCGAAGACCCGACCACAGCCGATAGCATTGTGACCGACTTCACTGTTTCCCATGTCATCGTCCGATGGGAGCCCCACCGCAGTTCCGTGCGCTTTAAGCTTTGTCCATGGCATGGTGTCATACAGCGACGAGAGCGTGCCTGTCTTTGCTTCTGCAACTGCATCTCCCTCTGGATATGCTCCAAAGCCAACTCCGTCCATGATTGCGAGGACTACTGGTCCCTTTCTCTCTATTCTGTTGTGTTTCTTCAATGGTTTCACCATATGATCGTACTCCTTGGTTGTGGCTCCCTGGCCAACTTACGTTGAATATACTGATTGCGCCTAAAGAGGTAAAGTCGCCGCTCGCAACCATTCAGCGTCCTCTTTCGATAATCTTTCCGATAACTCCTGGTATACCCATCCATGGTAGGCGTCGAGCATACTCTTTTCAGTCTCGGTCAGTAGGTCGGTTTCAATGAGTCTCCGCTCGAAAGGACAGAGCGTGAGGACATCGAATGCATGGAATATGCCGAACTCGCTGGTTCCTGCATGCTGTACCACCACGAGATTCTCAAGTCTGATCCCGTACAAACCTTCCCGATAGATACCGGGTTCATCGCTCAGAATGACCCCAATGTCCAATGGGGCCGTAATCGGCTTTGGTGAAATATTCTGCGGTCCTTCATGTACGTTCAGACAGAATCCGACACCGTGCCCGGTTCCATGGCCGTAGGCAAGGCCTGCCTGCCAGAGATACTGTCTAGCGAGTGTATCCAGCTGGTAGCCGAACGTCCCTGCAGGAAATCGTTGCGCAGCCAGTGCGAGATTGCCCTTGAGCACCAGCGTATAGTCTCGTCTCATCTGCTCTGTCGGCTCGCCGAAAAGGAGAGTCCTCGTAATATCGGTAGTACCGGTCCGGTACTGACCACCAGTGTCGAGCACAAGCAGCCCGTCTCCCTCAAGTACGGCAGAGGTCTCCTCGGTCGCACTGTAGTGAGCAAGAGCTCCATGAGCGTTGAATCCGGCAATGGGAGAAAACGATGGTCCGAGAAACTCTTCGTGCTCTGCTCTGAGCTCCTCAAGCCGCTCGGCAATCGTGATTTCACTATAGGTTGTCTCGGTACGATCAAGTTCAGCGAGCAATTTCACCATGGCGACACCATCGAGTACGTGGGCACGCCTCATCCCCTCGATCTCCACAAGGGATTTCCTCGCCTTCAGCTCGGTGGAGATATCGGTTCCCTCCACGATGTGGACACCGACTGGAATCGAACTCTGTATCTGTACATTCGTTTTATCGATGGAGAGGTAGAGGACATCGGTTCCCGAAAAAGCGGAACCGAGATATGAGTAGACCTCTGTGTATGGACGGATCTCGCAAACTTGCGAAAGATCTGCAGTGAGCTCCGAGTCGAACCGTGTAGAGTCTGCAAACAGCACGGCACTTCTCTCATGAATGAATAAATAGGCGAGAAACACGGGGTTGTAAGCAACATCTGATCCACGCACATTGAGAAGCCAAGCAATATCATCAAGTGAACTAATGAGTGTATGCGTACACCCCTTCTCCTTCAGGACCTTTCTCACCCGCTCAACCTTTGCCTCTGCCGAGACCCCTGCGATCGAGAGATCCTGTGCACGTACCGGTTCGCAGGGAACAGGTGGACGATCTACCCACACATCCGAGAACCAATCTTCTGTGAATACGAGTTCGATCTGCTTTCGTGAACATGCGTTTCGGAGCGTACGAGCGGCAGATATGACCACCTGCTCACCAGCAACCCCCACTCTTGCATCGTGCTGCATATGTTCAACCAGCCATGTCACATGATCCGGCACCTGTGGGGTATCGAGCTTCATGAGCTCGAATGATGTTCCGGCAATCTGTTGAGCAGCCTGGATGAAGTAGCGAGAGTCGACCCAGAGCAGCGCTTGGGTCTCGGTCACGACAACAGTGCCTGCAGATCCGGTGAACCCAGATAGCCAGGCTCTGGTTCGCCACCTCGGGGCAACATACTCGCTCCCATGCGGGTCGCTACCATAAACAATCCATGCATCGATCTGGTGTTCACGCATCAGGCTGCGAATCTGTTCCAGTCGCTTCTCTCTATCCGACATAAATGCTCCTTATCTCTTTCTCTTCTTTTTTCCGCCCGATCTCTTCTTTTGCTGTACTCGCACAGTCTGAGACGCAACAATTTTTCGATACCGTCGCTCCCCATAGAACAGGTAGAATATGCCAACAACTACCATGGCTAGACTTAACAGTTGCCCCATGGAGATATTCAAAGGAGAGAGGAACAGCGCGGTGGGCTCAGTACGAGCACCCCAGGCAATCATGAAACCGAGATGCGAGTCCGGCTCTCTGAGATACTCGATCAAAAATCGGACCGTGCCGTACCCTATCATGTACCAGCTAAGGACATGACCGGGAAATCGTTTCCGCTTTCGGATAAAGAACCAGAGAAACACCCAGAGGAGGATGCCCTCGAAAAGCGCCTCGTAGAGCTGGCTCGGGTGCCGTGGAAGGTTCACCATTGCTCCGGATATATACTCGATTCCCACTGAGTCGGCAATAGATCGAACCCATGCGTAATTGGTCGAGAACGATGGAGCACGAGGGAAAACTATGGCCCACGGAGCTGTGGAGACTCTCCCCCATAGCTCTCCATTGATGAAGTTCCCCAGCCTGCCGAAGGTGTAACCAAGCGGAATAGCTGCAACCATGATATCTGCAATGTCTAGGAACTTCTTCTTGTATCTGCGAGAGAAGAGCAATCCTCCAGCAACGGCTCCGACGAGTCCTCCATGATAGCTCATTCCAGGAAGCCCGACGAATTGTCCACCGGAGAATGGCCAGAATATGAGCCAAGGATTCTTCCAGTAGTACAGAGAGCCCTCGTAGAAGAGGGTGGAAAAAAGTCGAGCTCCCAAGACGAGTCCGGCAATCGTATAGAGAAACAGGGTATAGGTGTCGTCGTTCGAGATCGAAATGAGCCCCTGGTTCCGCTGTCTGATGAACAGCACATAGGTAAAGGCAAAGGCTACAAGATACATAAGACTGTACCAACGAACAGGCAGCCCTGAGATGATATACGGAGAAATCCAGGAAGGATATGCTATATATTGGAACATGGCGGAAGTGTACGATGAGAAACAACGATGGTCAACCGTATGCCCTCACGGGAGTTCCTCTCTATTTGTAGCCGACTTGAGGGAAATGCTATATATTATGGATATGAAAAAGATAGTAACCATCATGACACTGGTTGTCTTGTCTGTATTCATCAGTCAGGCAGCCGCGGCGACCGGTATCGATGAACAGATGATTCCTGCTTTCTTCACCGGTGCGCCCGTATCGGCTCCTCCGACAACGCGGTATGCGGAGGATGAGGTTTCTGCGAATATGCAGAAACTCGAGCTACTCTACCGCCTGGTACAACGTGATTTCCTTTTTGATATAGATCATAAGGCGGTATACGAAAGTATGGCTAAAGGTCTCTTCACCGGACTGGAGGACAAGTATTCTGCCTACATCGTGAGTAAGGATGCAGCCGACTTCAGTGAAGATACCAGCGGAACATACGGTGGTATTGGTGCGTACATATCCAAACACTATCTAGACCATAGAGATTTCACACAGCCCGAAACCTACATGGTCAATATCACCAGCGTGTTTCCCGGTTCTCCTGCTGAGGCAGCAGGACTCCGCTCAGGAGACCTTATAAGTCATATCGATGGTGAGTCGGTGGAGGATTGGGAGGCGAACGACGCTTCCCGAGCTCTCAAGGGTACACCGAACACTCCGGTGGAGCTCACTGTGCTACGAGGGAAGACGACTTTCGAGATCACCGTGATCCGGAAGATTGTGGCTATTCCGACCGTCTCCTCGGATATCATTCACGACGATATCGGGTACCTGCGAATCATCCAGTTCACCACTACAACCGGAGAACAGGTTCGCAAGGAACTAGCCAATCTTTTAGAACAGGGTATTTCCAGTCTGATTCTCGACCTAAGAGACAATCCGGGAGGAATCGTCGATTCGACCATGGCTGTTGCCGACTTCCTTCTCTCGAATGGTACGGTTGTACATGTCACAGGGAAAGAGCCAGCGAACAATAGAACCTATGTGGCTTCGTCGCGGGTTCTGATCCCTCAATCCATGCCTGTGGTCGTGTTGCAGAACGAAGGCTCGGCATCGAGTTCGGAAATCCTCGCGGGAGCTTTGAGAGACAACGACCGGGCGACCCTTATTGGATCGACATCGTTCGGGAAAGGGCTCATTCAGATCGTCTCTCCATTCGGTGATGGATTTTATAGCCTCACCACAAGTCAGTATCGAACACCATCGGGAAACGATATCCATGAAGTAGGAATTCCAGTGGATATAGAAGTAGCCGATCTCCAGATCGAAGAAGAGGACATGGAAACCTATATGGAGTTCGTCGGAAGCGGGGTTATTCAGGAGTTTATCGACGATCATCCTGAGTTCACCAGCGAGAATGTTGAACTGTTCATCGATACCGTGATAGGAGAGGACTCTCCACTCGAAAAAGATGTGTATCGCGTGCTTCTCAGGAGAGAATATCTCTATGAGATGCCTTATGATGATAGACCCGTGGCAGATCCCGATTACGACCGTGTCCTGAAACGTGCAATAGAATACTTGGAGACCGGCCACTGATGCGAATGTATGTGCTCCCCTCAGATTTCAGGGGAACGGAACGCTACACGGTAGTGGGCAAAGATGTCCACTACCTGACCAAGGTTCTCCGACTCTCGGAGGGGATGCAGTTTACCGGTAGAGATTTCTCAGGAGCATTGTGGGATCTTACCATTGAATCGGTGCATCGCAATTCATGTACACTCCTCTGTGCACAGACTAGTGAACCGCAGGCTCTCACCGATGCTCTTCCTGAGTATCGTGGTCCATTTCCCGAAATACATCTCTATCAGGCTGTCTGCAAAGGGAAAAAGATGGATCAGATTGTCCGCCAAGCAACAGAACTCGGGGTAACCCGGATCGTTCCCGTGACAAGTGAACGATCCTTGGTGGATATGACCGGAAAAGAGGATGATCGCCGGATCCGCTACGAAAAAATCGTAAAAGAGGCAGTCCAGCAAAGTGGTTCACTGGTAGTCACCACAATCGGCACCCCTATCAAGTTGGATCAGGTATCAGCAGATTGGGGACACAGAGGACCAGCGTGTATGTTGCACCAAGTATCGCAAGCTCAACAACGAACACTGGCCGAGTTGACTCGAACAGCACCGATCGCACTGGTGATAGGCCCTGAAGGGGGATTCACTGAGTCTGAGGTTCAAATGCTCATACGAGAGGATTTTCACCCAGTGCTATTGAAAACCAATATATTGCGAGCCGAAACGGCAGCCATAGCGGCTGTAGCCATCGTACAACACCTCCTAGTCGAAAAACTGTAGCAAATTTGAGACATTCCATTCTCACCGATTCTCCCTTACGATATGGACACACCACACTGCTAGACTGTGAGACAAGGAGGATTCGGTGTCATTGTATCTCATCTCAAAAGATCCAAAACTACGCGCTAGTATCAACCGTCAGTTGAGGACAGGGTGCATCTCGTTGACACATCCGAGCCAGATATCTTCGGTTAAAGCTAGAATGGAGCATGATACAAATCCCATTCTCATGATCGATGAGGATTTCAATAAAGCGGGACTTTCGGCCATATTCGGTACGATCTTGCAGGAACGACTTCCAGGAAAGCGAATCATCATCACGAATGGAGTGTTCTCGAAGAATCGGTCATTTCTCCAGGATGAATACTTGGGAATGATCAACAGAACGTTCACCATCGAGGATCTCATAGCATGTGTAATCAAAATTGCAGGTGTAAAGGCAATCAAGGAGCATCTAACACCGGCTCAATTGGAGAGAATCCAGAAAACCCTCGAACAGGATCCACACTCGAGAGAGCTCGTCGGACGTTCACCTGCAATGATCGAAGTGCGGAGAATCGTGAAGCGGATTGGCCCCATATTCACCTGTGTCCATATCAATGGCGAGACCGGAACCGGGAAGGAGGTTGTTGCACGTATGCTGAGAAAGAGATCGGGAACACCGAACCCGTTCGTTGCAGTGAACTGTTCAACCATCCCGAAATCGCTTGCCGACACACATCTTTTCGGACACGAGAAAGGCGCCTATACCGATGCAAAGGAGGCATCTCCAGGGTACATAGCACGAGCACATGGCGGTGTCCTGTTCCTTGATGAGCTGGAGGATATGGATAGATCGATTCAGGGAAAACTCTTGAGACTCTTGGAGACAAACGAGTATCACAGGGTAGGAGGAACCACGCTCGAGTCATCTCGGTTCAAATTGATCACAGCATCGAATATCCCCCTAGTCGAATTGAAACGGAGGGGTATTCTGAGAAGCGACCTATATTATAGATTGAATCGTCTAGTCATATCCCTCCCTCCACTTCGCGATAGAAAAGAGGACATCCCGCTGCTTGTCGAACACTTTCTCACATCGTTCGGAGAGCAAAGAAGACCCGACGAGAAGACTTTTTCCCGTATCATGGATCATGACTGGCCAGGAAATGTTCGTGAACTTCTCTATGAGATGGAACGTCTAGTTCTTTTTGCCAATCAGGAGGCAAATGAGCTCTCATTCTCAGAAATACTTACAGAATCGGCGTTAAAACACTAGTGGGAAAAGGTTGTGGATAACTTGTGGATGAGACATGTTGAAAACCCAGGTAAATACCTATATTGAAGCCAATAATTCTTATATAAGTATTGGATAATCGAAGTAGTCGAAAATAGCAACTAATTCGTTTATAAGGAATAAGTTGACGATTATAATCATGAGTGTCTTTCGTATATGCGAAAGACAGTTGACAAGGTTACGTGAATGTGTATGAAGGAGCCATCGGGAAAAGGTTGTGGATAACTTGTTGACTAGTGTTGTACGAATGAGGGGAAACAAGACGAAAATGGGACGGAACTCTTTGAAAAATATACGGTTAGGAGATTCGTTGGATCCTAGCACCTACACCCAGAAGCTTCTCCGAGAGCCGTT
This sequence comes from uncultured Spirochaetaceae bacterium, assembly GCA_964473245.1. Taxonomy (GTDB): domain Bacteria; phylum Spirochaetota; class Spirochaetia; order Sphaerochaetales; family Sphaerochaetaceae; genus CAYZJV01. The sequence goes on along the minus strand of CAYYOL010000003.1, from coordinate 36,631 downwards.
CATACCCTCGCTCGATCTGATAGATATTCTGAATCGACGAGACACCATCTGCACAAAGGGCTGCTATAACAAGTGCCATTCCAGCCCTGACATCGGGACTGGAGACTTCTGCAGGCTTTAGCTTCACCGGTCCATGTACTATTGCCCTGTGCGGGTCACAGAGGATGATATCCGCTCCCATGCGGATAAGCCAATCGATGAAGAACATACGAGACTCGTACATCTTTTCATGAATGAGCACCGAGCCAGCACTTTGCGTCGCAGCCACAGTGATGATGCTGAGTAGGTCGGCAGGGAACCCGGGCCAAGGGGCATCGTCAATCTTGTGTGTCTGACCGCTCACCGTCTTTCTTATGATTCGGGACTGCCAAGCAGGAACAATCAAGGATTCGGGTCCCGTCACTTTCCACGTTATCCCGATTCTATTAAACCCCTTTTCCATCATCGGCAATTGTTCGATATCGACACCTGAGAGCTCCAATTCTCCTCCGGTTGCAGCAGCTAACCCGATGAATGATCCGACCTCCATATAGTCGGACCCGATGGTGAACTCGGCACCAGATAGGCTTTTCACCCCCTCGATGGTAATGAGATTCGATCCGACGCCCGTTATGTTTGCCCCCATTCGGATGAGCAGGTTACAGAGATCTTGGACATGAGGCTCGCATGCGGCATTGCTCACCACAGTGGTTCCTTCTGCGAGAACTGCAGCCATGAGTACATTCTCTGTGGCTGTGACCGATGCTTCATCGAGAAACACCTTCGTTCCCCGCAATACGCCTGTACTCGAAATCTCGAGATAGCCATCTTCACTAATTCGACACCGACTACCAAGAGACTCGAGTGCGAAGAAATGGGTGTCCAGACGCCTGAACCCAATGACATCCCCCCCTGGAGGTGGAAGCACAAGATGCCCCCTGCGAGCAACCAGCGGTCCTGCCAGAAGAAGCGATGCTCGGATAGCATCCACCAGGTCGGGAGGGAGTGGAGTCTCTCGCTCGTATGATACATCTGCACTTGTAATTGTAAGGGAATGGTCAGAGAGCCAGGTTATCGACGAACCGAGGACTCGTACCAGCTCAAGCATAACCCTGACATCCTCGATAGCCGGAATGTTGTGGAGTGTCACCGGTTCATCGGTCAGCAGCGTTGCCGCAATGCAGGGGAGTGCTGCGTTTTTATTTCCGCTGATGGCAACTGCTCCAGAAAGAGGAGTTCCGCCAGTTATCTTGTACGATCCCATACATGCATGGTACAGGCTAACACTTCATTTGACAATCCAGTTGAATGGGGAGATAAACCCGGGTACTATACAGTCATGATACAGGACACTCCTCGAGTATATGGGATTGGAAACCCGCTTATAGACATCATCGTACGGATCACCGAACGAGAACTCAGCTCACTTGGTATCCACAAGGGAACCATGCATCTCATTGATGAGAGGCGAAGAGAAGAGCTGCTCGATCTCATTGGAGGGAGAAAGCTTGAATACTCGTGTGGAGGCTCCTGCCCAAACACCATCATAACACTCGCTTCTCTGGGGATCCATGCAACACTCGCGGGAAAGGTGGGAGAGGACTCATTCGGAACCATCTACAAAGAGCGTCTGCAAGAACTTGGTGTCCACGATGAACTTGCTACCTGCGAATCGCCAACTGGATCTTCCATCATTCTCATCACCGAGGACTCTGAACGGACCATGAATACCTATCTCGGAGCCAATAGATTCTACGAACGGGAAGATATCCACGAAGATACCATACGGAATGCAGACTACTTCCACTTCACCGGATACATGTGGGACACCGAGAGCCAGAAAGCCTCGATTCTCCGAGCACTCGATATTGCTCACGAGGCTAAGACACATGTGACATTCGATATAGCAGATCCTTTCGCGGTAGGAAGAAATCGAGATACATTCCTTGCACTCATAGCAGATCATGCCGATATCGTGTTCGCGAACAGCGAAGAGGCTCGGATTCTGTTCGACAACTACGACCCATTCGAATGCTGCAAATCCATGGGGAAATTGTGCGATACAGCTATTGTGAAGAATGGGAAGATGGGCTCCTATATTTCGCATAAGAGGACAATCATACGCATTCCAGTTCAAGGACCGGTCACTCCGACCGATACCACAGGAGCTGGAGATATCTACGCAGCGGGATTTCTCTATGGATTGTGTAGAGAACTCCCCATTGAACAAGCCGGGTATATCGCATCGGTCTTGGCCGGGGAGATCATCCAGCAACGGGGAGCTCAATTCTCTGCTAAACAGGCTTCAGCTTTGAGGAAAATGCTTGAAGAACGATATCCGTTCAATCGATAGTAGAAGGTCTTGGCAGTACGGTCTCCCACGGGACACCCGGCTTTCCGAAATGACCATAGTTCATGTGTGCCCGATAGATGGGGCGTAACAGATCAAGCTGTTCAATGATTCCACTCGGCGAGAGGTCGAACTCTTTTCGAACGAGCTTTTCGAGCTGTTCATCGTCGATCACACCAGTACCGAATGTATCCACAAGCACTGATACCGGTTCAGCAATTCCGATCGCATATGATATCTGAATTTCACATCGGCTACAAAGAGCCCATGCAACAAGATTCTTTGCCACGAATCGAGCCATATAGGCAGCAGAACGGTCAACCTTCGAGGGATCCTTTCCACTGAATGCGCCACCACCATGTTTGCCCATGCCGCCATAGGTGTCTACGATGATTTTGCGTCCGGTCAGCCCTGCATCTCCCGTAGGACCGCCAATAACGAACCTTCCTGTTGGATTAATGAAATATTTCGTTTTTGAACTCAACAGGCCAGAAGCGCCCAAAGCTGGCTGAACGACCTGATTTTTGATATATGATTCGAGCTCTTCTCTCTTCACGTGCTCATCATGCTGATGAGAGACCACGACTGTGTCGATTCCCACCGGTGTTCCATGATCGTATACCACCGTGACCTGTGCTTTTGCATCGGGTCTGAGCCAAGGAACATCGTTGCCTTTTCGCAACGATGCTGCACGTTGTAGGATTCTGTGGCTGAACATCACTGGAGCCGGCATGAGTTCTGGAGTCTCGGTACACGCATACCCGAACATCATCCCCTGATCTCCAGCTCCCTGTGTCCCGGAGGCGCTACTTGATGCATCGACACCCAAGGCTATGTCGGGTGATTGCTGATGCAAAAACTCCATAACTTCAAGAGATTGATAGTCGAATCCGGCCCCTGGATGGATGTATCCGATATCCCGAACCACCTCTCTGACCAGTGCATCGATGTCGAGTTGAGCATGGGTAGTGACCTCTCCCCCGACCACAACTCGATCAGTGGTCACGAATGTCTCACAGGCTACCCGTGCAGACGGATCCTGAGCGAGGCAGGTGTCGAGAACGGCATCGGATATCTGATCACAGATCTTATCCGGATGTCCTTCACTCACCGATTCACTGGTAAAGGTCATGCTACCACGTCTTTCCATTACTGATACCTCGGACTCTACTGCCTACGAAGGGGTGGCAGTTCATCATCCATGGAGATTCGGACCTGCTTGAACAACCCATCTCCTTCGCTTTTGGTGGTGATCCCCTCCATATCGTTCAAGGCTGTGTGTATCAATCGTCTTTCAAAGGGGTTCATAGGCTCAAGGAGTCTCGAACGTCCGCTTCTTCTCACCTGCTCTGCTGAGCGGTAGGCGAGTTTAACCAGCTGCTCCTCGTGACGCATCCGGTAGTTCTCGCTATCGATCACCACTTTCACGCCCGGATTGAG
>CAYYOL010000003.1:0-32762 GCA_964473245.1 uncultured Spirochaetaceae bacterium | reverse complement strand
TCTTCCATTGCTAGTGCAATGGCCTCCTGCTCTGTCTTTGCTTCATATTCTTTTATCATCTTACTTTTTTCCTTTTCCCTGATTCCTTCTGAGCGAAAGTGCAGGTTTTACGGATTCAGGATTTTTCTTCCGTTTCTTGTTCATATACACTTGTTGTCCAATGGAGATGAAGTTCATGACCATCCAGTAGAGAAGTAGCCCAGAAGGTGCATTGTAGAGGATGAAGAAGAACATGATCGGCATACCGTACATCATGAATTTTCCGGTCATTCCACTCTGGGTCGCTCCACCTGCCTGACTTATCTTGAATGAGAAGATCATCGATGTTCCATAGAGGATCGGGAGGAGTCGGATATCACTTCCTATGAGTGGTAATGTGACCGAACCAAAATGGATAATGGATTCGGGCAACGACAGATCTTCGATCCATCCGGGTATGAACATGGCTCCTCTGAGTTCAAAATGCTTGTTCAGCAGTCCATAGAGGGCTATGAATATCGGGAACTGGAAAAGCATGGGAAGACATCCTCCGAGTGGATTTATCTTCTCTCTCTTGTACAGCTCACTCATCTCCTGGTTCAGTTTGGTCGGATTATCCTTGTATTTGGTTTTCAGCTCCTCCATCTGAGGTCCAAGAGCCTGCATCTTAGACGTAGACTGCATGCTTTTCTTGCTGAATGGCTGGAGCACGATTTTGATGAGAATCGTCAACAGGATAATCGCAACTCCGTAGTTGGGAATGAGCCCATAGAAGAATTGGAGCAACCATTTAAGGATAGATTCAAGCCAACCCAACCATGAGCTGGTGTCGAGCGCCTTTTCAAGGTGCAGATCGGACAGTCCGAATCCATTGTCCGAAGCATTGTTGTAGATAGCCATGTCGCTTTTCAGCTGTGGACCCACATAGAATCTGAACACATCTTTTCCAGATGCAGTCCGATAGGCTGGTCGAGAGAAATACATGCGAGATTCGAGTGGAATGGAATCGGAAGTCTGTTCAGTCAGGGTGACTTGATAGCGGGTGGCATCGGGAATTCCGATCAGAGAGAAGTATTTTCCGGCAATCGCAGCCCAGGTGATGAAATCATTCGTCTCGTAGACTCCATCGCGTATTCTGGGGGTCGACTTCTTCCCATCCTGTTCGAGATAGAATTTTCTATACGTGTAGTTCCCATCTGGCGCTTCATGGAATTCGGGTCCGATCTGGGGCTCGAATGCAAGCGTGTAGGCGTATCCGTTGTAATTAAGTGGAATGGCTTTGTTCTGGGAGTTCGCTATCTCTACAGATATTTCGAAGAGGTAGTCGGTAGGACCGAATCGGTATGTCTTGGTTAGTGTGAACTCCTCATCGGTCGGCGTCCCATCTTCCCCGATCATCACGAATGATTGGGAGAACTCGACTCGATTCTGCACGATTCTATAGTTGAAGGTGGCATCGATCGGATTGGTTGAATCGTCACCTGCATAGAGAGAGAATGCCGGCGGATGTTCTTCTGTGTTGAAAATCAGCTCTACCGGTTCGCCATTATCGAGGTGGTTTTTCAGTCTAAGACTCGAAATGCCGGCACCGACTGGATCGAATTCAACAATGAACACTTCTGTCTCATACGTGAATCTGGAGGTGCTGTCGGCCTCTCCCAGTTGTCTGAACGATCCGATAAGTCCGCTATCCCAGGCTTGAGCCGCCTGAGCAAAGGAAACCGGAGCGCTCGTGGTCTGTTGCATGGATGCTTGCGAGTCGGGGTCTGTAACCGTCGTTCCCGTCTGATGAGGCTCCACTGCTACTGGGTCCGGGGCGAAAAACGTCGTCTGTATGGTAAGTCCAACAGATATGACGATTACAGAAAGGACGATAGCAAGGATTGTGTTTCTGTCCATATCCACTCCTGAATGGGTTGCATGCGAGAGGTGATTGCAGGAAAAGGCATATGAACTGATTAGCCGGCGAAATAGATTTCTGCCTGTGAGAATAGTCGTATCAGCTGACTTTTTTGTGTTGCATGATCGTTAGCCTTCCCTGGATACACCACGAACGCAAAATCGAAGCCAACGCGAAATCCTGGTTTCTCATTTCTCCATATCTCTTTGATCTGCCGTCTGATTCTGTTTCGTTGGACGGCATTTCCATAGTTGCGAACAGGAATTACTATAATCCTGTTCACAGGTAGACCGTTGGGTGCGACAAGCATTCGCACCCCGGTGCAGGAGAATTTCTTACCATTGCGGAATATCGCATCAATATCTGGCTTCTTTTTTACAATTTCTTGTTTAGTAAGGCTTTTTCTCATCGCAGACGGTAAGCTTCTTCCTGCCCTTTGCCCTTCTTCTGGCAAGAATCATACGCCCACCCTTGGTTGCCATGCGGGCACGGAAGCCAAGTCTTCTATTTCTTTTTGTTCTGCTGGGTTGATAAGTTCTCTTCATGGGAAAATCTCCAAATATGTATCGCTTAACGCGGATTTTATCAATTCAATGGGAACGCTCTCCCGAGGGGGCAGTATATAGTTCGTCTGCTCTTAATGTCAAGTGGAGTTGGACTTAGACCTCACCTGAAGTTGCGAGATACCCAGCTCGGGAAATTGAGCCTTCAGACGGGCCACAATCTGTCTCTTCCGCATAAGAATGAGAGAACTCCACGTTGGGTGGTCCGTTTCGATAACCAGGACTTTTCCTCTGATATCGAACAGCTTCGCATGTGCAGCTATATCGGGACCTACAATCTCCATCCACGATCGATGCATGGACATGAGTGGGTTCGATTCATCGATATTGAGCCTGGAAAGAAGCATCTCCAGCAACTCCTGGGTCGTTTTCTCCTTCATGACTCCATGAATCTCCCATCTTCCACTCGATAGGTCAATCCCTCACCCTTGGTAATTTCGGAAAAGTACTGCTCTTCTGGAAGAAATGTGAAGAACGCCTGGCTATATCCGCCGAGCTGTTCGAGAAAGTGCCCCCGCTTGACGATGTCGAGTTCGAGCAGGACATCATCGATAAGAAGTATGGGATCCTTGCCCGTCTTCTGCCGGAATGATTGTACCTGAGCAATACGGAAAATCAACGATGCAAGCCGCATCTGTCCTGTAGAACCGCTTGATGCAAAATGTATCGATCCGTCCATTACAACGAACTGGTCCCGATGTATGCCACTCGCGGTAGTCTGCATTCGGACATCCCTCTCCCATGTCCTGGCAAGCTTATCCTTCACATCTTCTGCGGTCGTACAATCGCCCCACGATGGACGATAGGCAATACGCATGGAGTCACTCCCGCCGCTTACAGAGGCATACAGAGGTCCGAATAGCGAGTTGAATTCTTCAACCGCCTCTCTCCTCTGTTGCTGAATAGAGATTCCTAACTGTGCAAGTTGGTCGTCGTATACTGGAATGAGTGCATGGTAGTTCTCTTTGATCGCAGCATTTCTCTGCTTCAACACGACTTTGTATCGTCTGAGATCATCGAAGAAGAGCGGATTGTACAGACTCATTGTCTGATCGAAGAACCGTCTTCTACTCTCTGGAGTTCCTCGCACGAATTCAATATCGTCATGACAGAACACTATGCAAGGGATGTTGTAGATCAGTTCACGTCGATCTCGAATCTCCTTTCCATCGATACGAATTTCTCGTTTCCCCTCGCCAAAACGGAATAGAATATGTTGATTGATACCCAACTCACTCTCTACAACAGCCGATAAGGAGAATTCTCGTTCACCGTGCCTGCACATGTCCCTGCTCTGTATGGATCTGAACGACGATCCATAGCAGAGAACATAGAGTGCTTCCAGGAAATTGGTTTTTCCCTGTCCATTGGTACCAATCAGTACGACATGACGTGTATCTGTCGGTACCAGGGAATCAGCGAGGTTCCTGAAATGGTGGAACCCGATCGAACGGAATCTCATCAGTCTATTTGCATGGGCATGATGATATGGAAGTAGTCCTTTTCAGGTTCTGGTCTCACCGTGACGGCCTTGTTCGATTCGGTGAAACAGAGCGCGAAAGTATCTCCCTCGATCACCCGAAGAGGACTGACAAGGTAGGAGTAGTTCATGGCGATCCTACAGCTTTCGCCTGTGTAGTCGCAATGGATGATCTCCTTTGCCTGTCCAAAATCGCTCTCTTCTGAACTGATGGTAATGCCACCTGCTTCGATATCGAGATATACTCGTTTTGCTTTATTCTCGACAAGCAGAGAGACACGTTTCAGAGCTTCGTTCATTTCACTTACCGGGACAATGCACGTGTTGGTCTGACTTGCAGGAATGACTCGACGATAGTTAGGGAATTGCCCCTTTATGAGAGTAGAATACATGAATTGGTTACCGAATCTGGCGAAAATGATGGATTCATTCACTGAGAGCTGAATTTCACCTTCGCCCGATCCGGCTTTTTTGAGCAATGTAAGGAATTTAGCCGGTATGATAACGGGATTGAACGATGGAATGGGTGTTTCAAACGATCGGCTGATATAGGAGAGGCGTCTACCATCGGTAGAGACCATGACCAGAGCTTGTGAATCCTGTTCGAGATAGACACCATTCATGAAATAGCGTGTTTCATCGTCGCTTATGGCAAAAATGGTCTGATCGATCATGAAGAACAGATCCTTCTGGCTCAGTGAGAAGAAACTATCCGATGGGGAATTTTCCAATGATGGATATTTATCTGCAGAGATGGTTCTCAACTCAAAGTCGATCGATTTCTTCTCAGGATGGATAAGTAATTTATCTCCAGATTCTTCGAATATGATCGTTTCATCGGGAAGTGCTCTGAGAATTCCCAGAAACTTGTCACAGAAGACCGTGGTAGAGCCCTCTTCGATCGTTTCGACTGGAACTTCTGTAGTGAAACCTACTTTCTGGTCTGTAGCTCGTATGATCAAGGTATTTGCATGAGTTTCAAGCAATACATTCGACACTATGGAAAGAGTGTTTCTCTGACTGGTGAAATCGAGGGCCAAAACGATCTCTTTTAGCAGCATATTTTTCTGGCAGGCGAACTTCATCTGATTACTCCTATTATTTATATAAAGATAGTAGTCGTAGTAATAGTATCATGTATACTGTGGAAAACGACAATAAATCTTTATACAATATCTTCATAAAATTTAACTTCTTGTGGAGAAAACAGCGATTTCATCCACCTCTTATCCACATGAATCCACAAGCAACCGAAATTATCCACATGTATCAACAGGTTTTCCCCATTGCATCCCCAGGTTTTTCAAACTACTTTTCTCGTTTAAAACTTTGTGCCTGGCGAATCAAATTCTGTATGGAATTACTCACTGCTATGTCGCTCTGAATCATCCCCTCCACTCGCTGCACCGAGTGCATGACCGTAGTGTGATCCCTCCCTCCAAACTCGTATCCAATTTCGGTCGTTGAGAAATCGGTGATGGTTCTTGAAATGTACATGGCAATCTGTCTGGGCAATACGACAGATTTAGTCCTTTTTTTACCTCTTATATCATAAGGAGATATATTAAAATAATCGGCAACTACACGAATAATGGAATCGAGAGACATCGATTGGTCCTTCGACATGGAATAGGTGCTCTTAAGCTGCTCACGGGCAATGTCGAGAGTGATCTCCTTGTTCAGCAAATTACTGTATGCAATGAGCTTGGTTAGACTTGCCTCGAGATCTCGGACATTGGTGTTCACGCTCTTTCCAATATACTCCAGCACTTCCGATGAGATGTGACAGACTTTTCCTTCACATTTTCTTCTTAGGATCGCGAGGCGTGTCTCGAAATCGGGCGGTTGAAGATCGACATTGATACCCCGAGTGAATCTGTTCTTCAACCTGTCAGCAATATCCTGTAATTCATTGATTGGTCTATCGCAGGTGAATACAAGCTGTTTATTTGCTTCGAACAGGTTGTTGAATACATGAAACATCTCCTCCTGTGTGGAGGCTTTCTTCTGAAGAAAGTGGATATCGTCGATCAGCAGGACGTCTGCTTTTCGGTACTTGTTTCTGAACTGTGGAGTCTTCTCTTCTCCGATCGATTGGATGAACTCATTGGTGAACATCTCTGCTGTCACATAGACGACCTGTAATTCTGGAGTATGGTCTTGAATATAGTTTCCTATGGATTGGATCAGGTGAGTCTTTCCCAATCCCACACCACCATAGATCAGGCAGGGGTTGTAACTTACTCCAGGGTTCTTTGCAATAGCCATGCTCACATTGTAGGCAAAGGCACTGTTATCTCCCACGACGAAACTATTGAACTGATAGCTTCCATTTATATTGGTGTCTTTCGGCTTTCTTTGGGCCTTTGGCATGGGCGATGCAGCTCGGGTCGATACGGGTCCAGGATGGGATGCCTGTTTCTCCGTTGCCTGTTTCTCAGTCTGTGTAGGAGAGGTTTTCTGTACGACAAATTCCACCGACATAGCCTCTCCTGTGAGCTCATTCAGCATATTCTGAATCGAAGCCTTGTATTGGGATGTCACATAGTCGCGAATGAAGAGCGAAGGAACCGCCAAAACAAGTTTGTGATCCTCCGAACCAGCGTATGAGATTCTATTTAACCATGTCGTGCTCTCCTGCTCTGAGAGCGAGGATTGCATTCGAGAGACGACCTCGTCCCAAAACGGATTGTAGTTCCACTTATCTTGCGGCATGTTGCTATCTTATCTCAGCCGATGATGATTGGCAAGAGTTGGTAGAGGCTCTTTGCCCAATGGTCAAGATATACATGTAATTCAATCCAATGAAAAGAGATAATAAGCAAGCAATTATGGGTCATGCCCTTTACATTGACGGCAAAAAGTGGTACCATAAAAGCCGAATTCATTTTTATATCTTATAAGGACATAACAATATGGTTGACAGCGATTTCGATGGAGTGCCTACCGACACTTCGGTTCATCATGATTCAGCATTAGGGCGTGTCGGTGCACAGTCCTACACGGCGAATAATATTCAGGTTCTCAAAGGGTTGGAAGCAGTCAGGAAGAGACCTGGTATGTATATAGGATCTACTGGTATTGATGGTTTGCACCACTTAGTCTACGAGGTCGTGGACAATAGTATCGATGAAGCGATGGCTGGATACTGCGATGCTATCTGGATCACCATCGAGAAGGATGATGTTATCCGAGTCGAGGATAACGGGCGGGGAATTCCTACAGAGCCTCACCCTGTAGAAAAGATCAGTTCACTCGAAATCGTTCTGACACAGCTCCATGCAGGTGGTAAGTTCGACAACGATACATACAAGGTTTCCGGTGGGTTACATGGTGTAGGTGTCTCTGTCGTGAATGCATTGAGCGAGTGGCTTGAGGTTACTGTCTATCGCCAACCATCGGTCTATTTTCAGCAGTACCGTAAGGGGATTCCCACTAAGTCGGTTGAAATCGTGGATAGCACAGACAGGACCGGAACCATGGTGCGGTTCAAGGCCGATACTTCTATCATGGAGACGAGCCAATACAGCTTTGGTGTGTTGGCTGAACGCTTTAGAGAATTAGCCTTTTTAAATAAAGGTATTGTGATTACGATTGCAGATGAGCGTGGTGAGAATCCGAGAAAACAGACGTTTCATTTCGAGGGAGGAATTAAATCCTTCATCGGCCATTTGAACACTTCCAAGAAGGTTGTACACGAAGATCCTGTCTATTTCGATGGCCAGAAAGACGATGTCAAAGTGGAAGTTGCATTGCAGTACAATGATAGGTACGATGAGGTGCTCTTCACATTCGTTAACAATATCAACACTCGGGAGGGTGGAACTCACCTCGCAGGGTTCAGAAGTGGACTCACCAGAGTGATGAATGAACAGTTGAAGAAGTCGAAACTTATCAAGAAATTCGATGATTCCCTCACGGGAGATGATCTAAAAGAGGGGCTGACAGCTGTGATATCGGTGAAGATTCCCGATCCCCAGTTTGAAGGTCAGACAAAGATGAAACTGGGAAACCCCAGGGTCCAGGGGATCGTAGCCTCGATGATCTATGAGAAGTTTAACGACTACTTCGATGAGTATCCTCTGGTGATCGAAGCCATTCTGGAAAAAGCCATCCTGGCCGCCAAAGCCCGATTCGCTGCTCGAGACGCCCGTATGCGTATCCGAAAGAACAGTGAAGGGGCCGGGCTCCCCGGAAAACTCGCCGACTGTTCCGAAAAGGATCCTGCAAAATGTGAGATTTTCATTGTTGAGGGAGATTCGGCAGGCGGTAGTGCGAAGCAGGGTCGAGACCGGGCAACTCAAGCAATTCTGCCGTTGTGGGGGAAGATGCTCAACGTAGAGAAAGCTCGTGAGGAGAAGGTTCTTGGTAACGATAAGTTGCAGCCTGTCATTGCATCGCTCGGAGCTGGAATCGGCACCCACTTTGACCCTACCCGTGTTCGGTATCATAAAGTCATCATCATGGCAGATGCCGATGTTGACGGATCACACATCAGAACGTTGCTACTCACATTCTTCTTCCGATATATGCGACCGTTGATCGAGATGGGCTATGTCTATTTCGCCATGCCGCCACTGTACAAGATCACTGTGGGCAAGAAGGCCTACTATGCATACGACGAAGAGGCAAGAAAACAGATTCTTGCTGAGAATGCAAAAGATGGTGATATCAGTAAGATACCTATTCAACGGTACAAGGGTCTTGGTGAAATGAATCCCGATCAGCTCTGGGACACCACCATGAATCCCGATTCAAGGAGTCTCACTCAGGTGACGCTCGAGGATGCGGTCGAAGCCGATCAGGTCTTTACCATGCTCATGGGAGAAGAGGTCGAGCCGAGAAAGCGGTTTATCGAAGAGAATGCAAAATACGTCTCGAATCTTGATGTTTAAGGTAGTTGGGGATATAGAGAATGGAAGAACAGACCGGTAGAATCATAAAGACTAATGTTGAGGAGGAGATGAAGATCTCTTATCTCAATTATGCAATGTCCGTTATTGTGAGTAGAGCTTTACCCGATATACGCGATGGCTTGAAGCCCGTACACCGACGAATCCTTTTCGATATGTTCGAAATGGGATTGAAGTACAACACACCGTATAAGAAGGCGGCTAGAATCGTCGGAGATGTGCTTGGTAAATACCATCCGCACGGCGACGGTTCTGTTTACGATGCCTTGGTACGACTCGCACAGAATTTTTCACTTCGGTACACCGTTGTTGCTCCACAGGGAAACTTTGGATCGATAGATGGTGATCCGGCAGCGGCAATGAGATACACCGAGGCGAAGATGAGCCGTATCGGTGAGGAGATGCTCAACGATATTCAGAAGGAGACGGTCGATTTCGGACCGAACTACGACGACTCCCTGCAGGAACCGTTGGTGCTTCCTGCCGCCTTTCCCTTTCTTCTTGCAAACGGAAGTAGCGGTATTGCTGTCGGTATGGCTACGAATATGGCCCCTCACAATATCACGGAGATCTGTGCTGCCATTGCTGCATATATTGATAACCCAGAAATAACGTTGCCAGAACTCATGGAGCACATAAAAGGTCCAGACTTCCCGACCGGTGGGATCATCTGCGGTCGAAGTGGGATCGTTAGTGCGTTCGAGACAGGACGTGGAAAGGTTGTCATTCGCGGCAAGTATGAAATCGAAGAGGGCGAAGGGGGAAGAGACCAGATCATTGTCACGGAATTGCCGTATCAGGTGAACAAGGCAGATCTGGTAAAGCGAATTGCAGATCTCAAGAAAGCCACAATCCCTGCAATAGCGGAAGTTCGTGATGAATCTGACCGCGATGGTATTCGCATGGTCATCGACCTCAAGAAGGGTGCTGTAGCCCGTGTGGTGATCAATCAGCTGTTTCTGCATACACCGTTGCAAACAAACTTCAACGTGAACAACCTTGCTCTTGTAGATGGTCGACCCGTCCAGGTCGGTCTTATGGATATGATTTCGCACTACATCATGCACCGAGAAGAGGTTGTGGAACGAAGGACCCGTTTCGATTTGAGAAAAGCGGAGGAGCGGGCTCATATTTTGTTGGGTCTGAAAATTGGTCTCGAGAATATTGATGAGGTGATCAAGATCATCAAGGAGGCTGCGGACAACTCCATTGCAGCAACGAAGCTCATGTCCCGATTTGGTCTTTCTGACCTCCAGGCTCAGGCGATTATCGATATGAAGCTGGGTAGGTTGAGTCATCTAGAAACTTCTAAGATACTTGACGAGTTGGCTGACTTAAATGATAAAATTAGATATTATAACGAATTGCTTGCAGACCAAAACTTGATTCGTCAAGTTGTGAAGAAGGAGATTCTCGATATCTCCGCCAAGTATGGAGACAAGCGAAGAACTGAGATCACTTTGGAAGAGCTTGGTGGCATGAACATCGAGGATTTCATTAAAGAGGAAGATGTCGTAGTGGTCATCTCCAATCGAGGGTTCGTGAAGCGAGTCCCTGTAGACGAGTATCGGAGCCAAGGTCGAGGAGGAAGAGGTGTTCGGAGTGCGACATTGCGCGACGAAGATTTCGTTGAACACCTTTTCGTAGCATCTACCCATGAGTACGTGATGTTAGTGACAAACTTAGGGAAGGCTTATTGGATGAAGGTGCATGAATTCCCTGTTGGTTCAAAGACGTCCAAGGGAGAGAGTATCAAGAAGAATCTTCCGTTTGTAGAACATGAGGAGATTACCTCGATCATCAACTTCAAAGAATTTGATGAATCATTGTATCTCCTTATGGTGACAAGACATGGTGTGGCAAAGAAAGTCAACCTACCCCTCTTTAGAAACGCAAAAACCAGAGGTATTACAGCAATAATCCTGGATGAAGGCGATGTCCTGGTTAATTGTGAACTGGTTACCGAGAATGAAGACTGCATGATTATCACTCGTAAGGGAAAAGGTCTTCGATTTGCTGACAGTGATGTCCGTGCAATGGGTCGAGCGAGTCGGGGAGTTCGTGGTATCAAACTCATCGATGAAGATGAAGTCGCCGGATTGGTGAAAGTCACAGATGATCGACGGATCATGATGATTACCGAGAAGGGTCAAGGGAAGCAGATTCACTTCGATGAATTTAGAACACACCGAAGAGGGACCATGGGTCAGAAGATCTATACCTTTAGAGATAAGACAGGATATATTGTTGGGGTGTTGGCTGTGAACGATGATGACGATGTGGTTTGTATCACATCGCTCGGACAATCAATACGCATTCCGGTTTCTACTGTCTCGATACAAAAGGCATATGCTTCTGGAGTGATGGTTGCTCGACTCAGAAAGGACGATACGGTAGTTGCTATCGCTCGGACCGACGCTGAGAAGGAAGAGGAGTCTTTGGAAGCCGACTCCGAAGCCGAAGCTAACGAAGAGAGTGAAGATTGATCCAACTCGATAACGAAGAAAACAGCCACCTCGAAAAGGTGGCTGTTTTTCTGACTGTTTCACGTGAAACATGAATATTATTTATGTGATCATCTTGTGTGATGTTTCACGTGAAACAAGATTAGTTTTCGCTGATGATGTTGATGTTAGGGTCTACCACGCTACGAACGTATCGCTCTACCCCATTCTTCAATGTCATCTGCGACATGGGACATCCGGCACAAGAGCCGACGAGTCTTACGGTAACATCGTTACCTTCCATGCTGACGAACTCTATGTCGCCGCCATCATTCTGCAGATCGGGACGAATATTCTCGATAGCAGCTTTTACTTTATCAATCATGTGATTGGCCTCCTCACAAATGGTGGTTCAAAGATACATGAGCAGGAAATGATGGTCAATACCTCAATATTCTAATGACAGATGCGACAGCTTTATGTATAGTGAGAACATGGCAGCAAAAAAAATAATATTTTCCAATCAAAAAGGTGGTGTAGGTAAAACGACCACAGCGGTGAATCTTGGAGCATACCTTGCGCAGAAGGGGAGCAAGGTATTGTTGATTGATCTTGACTCTCAAGGGAATCTTTCGAGTTCCGTTTCTGCTGACCCGAAGCACAAGGGGAGTTATGATGTGATTGTTGGCAAGTGTACGCCGCAGGAAGCATATCAGGATACCCCGGTCATGAATCTCTATGCTATCTCAGGTGGGATTGATCTGGCTGGACTCAGTGTCGAGCTGGTCAATGAACTGGCTCGTGAGTTCTTCTTGAAAAATGCCCTTGCTCCAGTGGAAAAGGATTGGGACTATATTCTCGTAGACTGTCCTCCTTCTCTTGGCTTGGTCACTATAAATGCAATGTGTTGGGCAGAATTTGTTATTATTCCTATGCAATGTGAATATTTTGCAATGGAAGGACTGAATCTGCTCATGCGTACTATAGGCAATGTGAAAAAGCAATTGAACCCAAGACTCGATATCCTGGGTATAGTGTTCACTATGTTCACTACACGGACAAGGTTGGCAAACGATGTAGTCGATGATGTTACTGCATATTTTGCCGATAAAGTGTTTCAAACAAAAATTCCAAGAAATGTTCGGTTGTCCGAGGCTCCCTCACACGGTCTACCTATTAGTCTCTACGACAATACATGTGCCGGAGCACAGGGGTATGAAAGTCTTGCAGAGGAGGTTATGAGCCGTGTCTAATACCACAAACAAAAAGCACAGGTTAGGGAAGGGGATCAGCTCTCTCATGGATGACTATACCTTCGAGGATGTTTTCAAGACCTCTTCCGATGTCTCCAGTGAAGTGGATGGAGGTAAACTCATGCTCCTGGAGATCAACAGAGTTCACCCTAACCCACACCAGCCGAGAAAACAGTTTGATCCAGAGACGCTCGATGAATTGGCGGAATCCATTCAGACACAAGGTATCTTGCAGCCATTACTGGTTGAGAAGATCAGCGATGATGACTATGCGATCATTGCAGGTGAACGTCGCTATAGAGCTGCCCTTTCTGCTGGACTGGAAAAAGTTCCTGTCATTGTCAAACGATTCAGCGATGTACAACGCCTTGAGGTTTCGTTGATAGAGAACATACAAAGGGAGAATCTGAATCCGATCGAAGAGGCGAAAGCCTATCTCTATCTACTCGAGCAGGCAGAGATCCGACAGGAGGAGTTGGCGGAACGAGTTGGAAAAAAACGCTCAACCATAGCAAATAGTTTAAGGCTATTGCAATTGCCTAAAAAGATGCAGGAGTCGTTGCTGACAGGAGATTTTACCGCAGGACACGCAAGAGCCCTGCTTTCGGTTGTCAATCCTGCGGATCAACAGTATCTTTACGAGAAGATTCTTGAAAAGGATATTTCGGTACGAGAGGCTGAGCGAGTTGCTGGCGACCTGAACCGAGGAAAGCGTTCGGCAATATCGAAGGATCAAAAAGAGAAAAAAGAGCGCCCTGTGGATCTTGTGGTACTCGAGCAGAAATTCATAGAAGCAACTGGAACGAAAGTTCAACTCAAAGGCTCATTGAAGAAAGGAAAGCTTGAGATATCATATCATTCGATGGATGATCTGGAGAGATTATACCGATTGTTGACCCAGGATGAAGAATTAATAGAACTATAAAACTATATAATAAAAGGAAATAAAATGTCTGAACAGCTAAAAGATGGTTTGTATGCAAAAATCGATACCACGAAAGGGCAAATACTCCTTTCTCTCTCGTATAAAAAGGTTCCCATGACCGTTTCAAATTTTGTCGGATTGGCAGAGGGCGTCTTGAATCTCTCCGATCCTGGAAAGCCATACTATGATGGGCTCACATTCCATAGGGTCATAGAAGACTTTATGGTGCAAACTGGATGCCCGCAGGGAACCGGTACAGGAGGCCCTGGGTACACCTTTCCCGATGAATTTAATGACGAATTAAAGCATGTCGGTCCTGGAATTCTCTCCATGGCAAATGCTGGGCCTGGTACCAATGGAAGTCAATTCTTTATAACACATGTACCTACTCCCTGGCTTGATGGTAAACACAGTGTGTTCGGTGAGGTTGTTGAGGGACTGCATGTCGTCCATGAGATAGAGCAGGGTGACCGTATGAAGACGGTTGAAATCATCCGTATCGGTGACGACGCAGAGGCGTTCACTGTAACTAAGGAGAGTTTCTCCGAGGCTGTAGTGAAGGCACAGCAGGTTGAGAAGAAGCGTGTTGAGAAACTCCAGGCTGCATTGGAGAAGGAGTTGAAGAACCGTTGGCCAGATGCCGTTGTGACTCCCTCGGGTCTCAGATATGTGGTGACCAAAAAGGGTGATGGTAAAGGGTCTCCCCAGGCGGGTACGGCTGTCACAGTCCATTACACCGGAACACTTATGGATGGGAAAATCTTCGATAGTTCCGTACGACGGGGAGAGCCGGCCCAGTTCGCTGTTGGTCAGGTGATCGAGGGGTGGAACGAGGCGCTTGTAACCATGAGTAAGGGAGAGAAGAGGACTCTGATTATCCCTCCAGAGCTCGGGTACGGAAGACAGGGCTACCCTGGAGTGATACCGCCGAATTCGTATTTGATCTTCGACGTCGAACTGCTGGATTTCTAGAGTTATGAAAGGGACTGCTTCACACTATGTCTGTTCTCAATGTGGCCGAGTCGAATCGAAATGGCTCGGTCGCTGTCCAGATTGTGGCTCATGGAACTCCTTTATCGAGGAGGTAGTTCAAAAGCAGACAAAATCGGGGAAAACTACATTAGTAAGCAGTACTAACAAAATACAACCTGTTACTCTAGAAGAAGTTGTTGTTGAACCTGATTTTCGGTACTCCTCCGGAATTTCCGAGTTCGATCGGGTGCTTGGCGGGGGCATCATGCGTGGAGGAACCGTGTTGCTCGGTGGTGAGCCCGGAATTGGAAAGTCCACACTCATGCTGCAACTGCTTGGATCCATCGAAGGGCGCTCTGTACTCTATATCTCAGGAGAGGAGTCTCCCGGACAGGTTAAGATTCGAGCGCAGCGTGTGGGAGTACCATTGGAATCGGTCACCCTTTTCCACGATACAAGACTTGAACTACTCCTGGAGCTTATTCAGAAGACCCATTACGATGTGTTAGTCGTAGACTCGCTTCAGACGCTCTATAGTTCAGATATTCCTTCAGCAGCAGGGTCTATAAATCAGATCCGTACCTGCAGCATGGAATTAGTCGATGCTGCAAAACGGCAAGGTTCTGCACTCTTTTTCATTGGCCATATAACGAAAGAGGGGCAAATTGCGGGGCCAAAAGCCATTGAACATATCGTGGATACGGTACTCTATTTTGAGCAGACTGGATCGGGAGTCCGAATTATCCGAGCTGTGAAGAACAGATTCGGATCGGTAGATGAGCTTGGCATCTTTCTCATGACAGAGAAAGGACTTGTTCCTGTTCAGGACCCGGCTGGGTTCTTCATTGGTGAAAGAAAGATGGGTGCACTTCCTCCAGGAATCGCTTTCACTGCGGTGGTGGAAGGGACCAGAACGTTCCTTGTTGAGATACAGGCCTTGACCGTTGGGGTGAAAAGCGGATACTCGAGAGTCTATTCTGAACGAATAGATACAGCGCGAGTAACTAGAGTCTCTGCCGTGTTGGAACGGCATGCCCATATTCCGCTTTCGGATAAAGATCTCTATGTGAACGTGGCTGGGGGAATCAAGCTCTCTGAAGTCTCCATAGAGCTCCCCCTTGCACTCGCACTATACTCAGCAGCGACAGGAACAGCGCTACCGCCACTGCTTGTCTCCATGGGAGAGTTGAGTCTTGCCGGAGAGGTTCGTCCCATAGGCTTTGGTGATAGGCGAGTCAAAGGAGCTGTGGAGATGGGCTTTGAAACGATACTCGCTCCAGAGGCAATGCCACTTGAACAGCAAGTTAACATATTACGATGTAATAGGATAGAGCAAGCTATTCAGATAATCGGTGCCATGCAACCCCATATTGGTAAGGACCACTAACAAATGGGAGTCTGAATCCATCCCATTAGTAAGCTCTCCTTACAAAAGAGGAGAGATCATCTCATTGCACTTATGAGTACGGGAAATGCTATGAATGTTCCTGCCGAAGCGAAAATACTGGTGATCATGAAAATATAGAGTGCATGAATGATTCTGTTCTTGTACCACCCTTTGAATTGGGTGATATCGTCCGAGACTCGTTCAAAATCAATAACCCGAGGCTTTCGCATGGAGACTTCGAGAATCCCTGCCACCATGCCAACGCCAATGGTCGGGTTCAATCCGGTTATAGGGGCTGCAGCCATCGAAACCAGAATGGTCACCGGATGAGCCAAAGCTATGATTGCCGCCAACCCGGTCAGAGATGCATTGATAAAGAACCAATAGAGGAACATCTGTATTCCTTGATCCCAACCGGAGCGGATGAATCCTGTGGCGATGATCCCGAGCAGTGCAAGTACGATCACCCAGGAAAAGACCTTTCCCAATTGTGGAGACGGTGGTACCGAGGAGATATGATCGAGATTGGTTGAGGACTCTTCGCTCTCAAGTCTCTCCATATGGGCAACCAGACCGGGAGCATGTCCAGCTCCGACAACAGCGACAACCTTGGACCCTTCCGATGTGAAGATATTTGAAGCAAGGTACTGGTCTCGCTCATCGATCAGAACCTTTTTCACGGTCGGCAACTCCTCTGCCATCTCATCGAGCATGGACTGCAGTACGTTCGTCTCTTTCAATCGCTCGATCTCCTCATTGCTGATCTCTTCTTTAGAGAATACGGCAGTGAGCAGAGACGAAATGAGTTTCAACTTGTTCCATGCATTGGATAATCTCCAAGCTCGTTTAAATGTGATCTGAATCTCCCGATCACAGAATGAGAGTGGAATGTCCCGCTCCTTGGCAAGCTCAGCGGCACGCATGATCTCATCTCCTGGAGAGACCCCCATCTGTAGTCCAAGTCGCTTTTGGTAGGAGGAGAGAGCCATGTTGGCCAGCAGCAGAAAACCTTTGTTCTCTTTCATGACCGATTTGATGTCAAGATTTTCCCAGCTCTGAGGTTCGGTTTTCGATGTGTACCGACCCGCATCGAGTTCGACACAGATTCTGTCAGGGCCGACCTCATCGATTATTCGTGCAACTTCATCTACACTATCTTGGGAAACATGGGCTGTTCCGACAAGTGTGATCTCTTTCCCATTCTTGCAAGTAAGTCGTTGCACTGTATCGCTAATTCGTTCTATGGTCACCGTTGCTCCTCCGCGTCTGTACAAATATATCCACGATGAAGGAAAGGTACAAGGACTCAGTAGCTGTTAAACGCAATCTTATGGCTTGCTCGCTTGAGCAAGGGAAGAGTTTCCGCTAGTGTATCGGTATGCAAACGGTCTGGTATCTCCTACAACTCTGTCTGAGCCTAGTACTCGGTGCAATTGTTGCTGCGAAGGTTGGAAAGCAGCGATTTCACAGAAGCACAGCCATATCGGTCGATACGATTCTCTATATCCTGTTGTTTCTCATGGGTGTGAACACGGCTAACATTCCGGACATAGAGACACAGATCGTTCGAATGGGTTTCGATGCCCTCATTTCCACCATTCTGGTGGTAATCGGATGTATCATCTCATCGACTCTCCTCGGACTTCTCTTGCAGAGACGAACCTCTGGGACCACTCATATCCGCCAGAACATTTCCTGGGAGCGCCTGAAAACTCCCCTTGTTATGATAGGTGTGGTTATTCTCGGCGCTGTTGTAGCTTTCGTGACCAACCTCTTCTCCTGGTTCGACGGATCCATGATCACCATCGTTCTCTATCTTTTGCTCTTCTTCGTCGGCATGCAGATGGTGCAACACGAAGTGGATCTAAAACCGCTTCTGACCTCACCCATGATGCTTCTACTTCCTCTCTCTACGATTGTAGGAACCTATATAGGAGCGTTGGCGATTCCACAATTCACCGACTATACAGTCAGAGAGTCGTTGACTCTGGTAAGTGGATTCGGGTGGTACTCGCTCTCGGGGGTGCTTATCAGCGGTCTGGGCGATCCACACCTTGGAGCCGTTTCGTTTTTAAGCAATCTGTTTCGGGAATCTGCATCGTTCATTCTGATCCCCTTGCTCGCTACCTTCTCCCGATTCTCTTTTTCGGGCATAAGCATAGCGGGAGCGACCAGCATGGATGTGACTCTCCCTCTGTTGAAGAAGAGCCTCGGGGAGACTGTGGTGCCTCTGGCGATCACGCATGGGGTGATCATGTCGCTCGTTGGACCGTTCTTCATCCCTCTCTGGTTTGGCTGATATTCCAATGAGTGCAGTTTGTTATGGTTATTGGGTGCGAGGAGCCAAAAATTGAATGGCTGTCTCGAACTGTCTCTCTTTATACACTCGAACGTATACTAGGCTTGTTCTGCTCCCATCGTACGGTAATGCAGAGGCAAACCGGTTAAGAAGCGGCACCAGAGTTGCTCCGTTCGCAGGCGGGAATTGGAGTTGATGAAAGAGATAGTCTCCAGCTGGAATCGATGCAACGATCTCAGTCTGTTGCTCGGGAACCGAGTAGACACTCTCAATGTGGTTGACGATACAAACGTCGTCGGTCATGATGGCTTCACACAGCAGGCATCCATCGCTTCCCACCGGGGACGTATCGAACAGATTCAGCAAATGATCGAATGCCTGTGCAAAGGATTGGTCGGAACTCTCTGTCCTTGCCATGTAGGAGATCGGTTGTTGAAGATGAAGCTGCATGGTATTCGCGTAACTCATGGAGACGATTGTAGTGAAAAGACCGGATAAAGTACAGTATGAGGTGGTCCGGAGTCGAAGAAGGCGACGTCTAGCGCTCACAGTGACCGATACCTGTAGTGTCGTGGTCAAAGCGCCTTACGGAATTACCAACACGGCTATCGACTCGTTCGTCCATACACATGAACAGTGGATTCGTGACCGTCTGTCCCATATCCGATCGTTGCCGAAACCGCTTGAACATACCTATACCGAAGGGGACTCTTTCCTGTTTCTCGGGAAGCCTCTGACACTTCGCCTCGCACACGGTACACAAGGAAAGACCTCCTGTGCGAGAGTCGCAGATAGCCTTGTGGTCAACGTCCATGTTCGAGGAGGGCAGTCTGCTGTGAAAGGAGCGATCGAACAGTGGTATCGGCAGGAAGGATTGAAGGTGTATCGAGAGCTGGTGACAAGATGGACCGTCACACTCGAGACTCACCACATCCCTTCTATCCACATAAGATCGTTTCCGAAACGGTGGGGTAGCTGTTCGAAAGAAGGAGAGCTTTCATTCGCGATTCGTTCACTTATGCTTCCATACCATCTTGTAGAGTATCTAGCCCTTCATGAGACAGCTCACATGATCCATTTCAATCATGGTTCGGACTTTAGGAGCACACTGACTTCCCACATGCCCGATTGGCGTACACGGCAACGTGAGATGGCGACGTTGCGTCTGAAGGTCTCAAATCTCTGAAATCTACCACATGAGGCAATTTTATGGTATATAGTAAAGTAGTCATCAGGAGGAACTATGAAACCCGATAAGCTAACGCAAGGTATTCACCGGGTGTATGCCCGGATAGGGAGCAGAGATCTGTTCGAGGGAATTTGGCCAATCGAACATGGAGTGTTGTTGAATTCATATGTAGTGCAAGGGGCGACACATACCGCCTTCATAGATCTGGTGAAGGATTGGGAAGGTGCAGTGAGCGAGGTCGAAAGTCAACTGGATAGTCTTGGACTCACTTTTTCCAATATTGACTACCTTGTCCTGAATCATATGGAGCCAGACCACACCGGATCACTCGGGGTTTTGTGTAGAAAGAATCCGAACATGAAGATTATCTGTACCAAAAAGGCCGTTCCTCTAGTACAGGCATTCTATGGCGTGACCGAACAGGTACAAGCTGTGACTTCGGGTGATACGATCGACCTCGGAGGAAAGACCCTCGTTTTTGAGGAGACGCCGAATATTCATTGGCCAGAGACTATGATGACGTATGTCCCTGAAGATGGAGTCCTCTTTTCCTGCGATGCATTCGGATCCTTTGGGCAGTACGATCACTGCTTCGATGATGAGTTGACCGAAGAGGAGTGGGAGCTTCTGATTCCCGAAACGGAGCGATACTATGCGAATATCGTCTCTTCGTTCAGTCAGTTCGTCCTGCGAGGGATCCAGAAGTTAAGTCCGCTGGATATCCGAATGGTCGCACCCAGCCATGGCGTTGTCTGGAGAGGGAATCCAGGACAAGTGATAGATCTCTACAAACGATTGGCAGAATACATGAACGGGCCAGCGGAACCGGAGATTGCCTTTGTCTGGAGCAGTATGTATGGGAATACCGCAGCCCTTATTCCCGTAATTCGCAAGACACTCGAAGAGGAGGGTGTCACGGTCCATATGCACGAAGTTCCCGCTGAGCACGCCTCTCATGTGCTGAAATCGGCTTGGCGCTCCAGTGGATTGGTGATAGGTATGCCAACGTACGAGTACCGTATGTTTCCTCCCATGTACCATATCCTCGATATCCTTGAGCGGAGCCATGTGAATAACCGGAAAGTCATGCGCTTTGGTTCGTTCGGGTGGTCTGGAGGAGCACAGAAACAGTTCGATCCGTTCGTCAATTCGCTCAAATGGGACTGTGTGGGTGTTGTCGAGTATCAAGGAGCCCCCACTGAATCCGACAAAGAGCGTGCGATCGAAGTGGCAAGAGCGCTTGCAAAGAGCGTAAAAGAGTGGAGTCGCTGAGGAGATTTACTGCAAAGAGAGGCCGGCACTGAACAGATGTTCTAAGCCGGCCTCGTTCTTGTTCTAAGCAACTGTGCTATTCAATGACCGTACAGAGGTGTCTCAGGAATGTCCTGATTCTCTCTGTCGATGAGATCGAGACACGCTCCTTCGGTGAGTGGACATCCTCGAGTACTGGTCCGAGTGATACCGAATCCATCCCCTTCACTAGGGAGTTGATGATTCCACACTCAAGGCCAGCGTGGATTGCCGTAACCTCTGCATCCTCTCCCATACGCTCTTTCCATGCCTGAGCACAGAACTTGGCAAGTGGTAGACTCGGATCTGGAGTCCATGCTGGATATGGATTCTCGAGCGAGCAGGTGGCCCCAGCCGTCTCGAATGCGAGCATGGTCTTTCTCGCAACCATGTCCCTGCTCGATGCGATAGAAGAGCGGTGACTGGTTACGAGCGTGAACGAGTCGTCATGGGTCTCGATCACAGCAAGGTTGCTCGATGTCTCGACAATTCCCTCGATCGTCTGGCTCATGCGCTCGACTCCATGGGGAGCGAGAATGAGGGCATTGATGAGTTTGGCAGAATCTTCTGGTGAAGGAGCTTCGTCGATCGTCTCCTGTAAAGCCGTCAACGTTATTCGAATATCGGGATCTGCCTGTGCAAACTCTCCTTTAATGTCCTTTAGCGCGGTTTCGAGTGCGGAAATTGCCTTCTCTTCCAATGTAGAGGGTATCGTGATCGTGGCCCTGCAGATACTGGGAATTACATTTCGCTTGGTTCCGCCATCGATTGCAGCCAACCGTACCGGCGCTACATCGGCAATGGCTCGAAGCACTCTCGCCATGCATGAGATCGAATTCGCACGTTGTTTATGTATCTCGCCACCACTATGACCTCCAAGTAGTCCATCTACTGAGACCAAAAACGGCTTCTCCTGTTTTTCGGTTGGCAGACAGACCCGAGCGACGGTACCGTTGACTTCAACGCCCCCTGCGCATCCGATATAGAATACACCCTCCTCTTCGCTGTCGAGGTTGATCATCTTTCTACTGTCGATCAGCGATGCATCGAGGCCGAAAGCTCCCTCGAGCCCGGTCTCTTCCGAGACGGTGAGAATAGCTTCGAGTGGACCATGTTTAGCATCTGGGTCGGTAAATAGATCGAGAATGAGCGCAATGGCGATACCATTGTCTGCTCCGAGTGTAGTCCCTTTGGCACGCAACCAGTCTCCGTCTCGTTGGAGAACGATCGGATCTCGAGTGAAGTCGTGGTCTACACCCTCTTCCTTCACACACACCATATCCATATGCCCCTGAAGAGCCAACGATGGTACATGTTCCATCCCCTTGGTCGCTGGAACCTTCATGATCACATTCCCGGTACTGTCGACAAAGTAGTCGAAGTTATGGTGTTTCGCGAAGGATATGAGGTAATTTCTCACCCCCTCCTCGTTTCCCGATTCTCTCGGTATGCGGGAAATCTCAAGAAAATAGTTCCACATCTGCTGAGCTTTCAAACCAGCAACAGCGCGTTCGGATTCATCATGCACAGACATCAGCTCCTCCTGTCTACGAAAAGTTGTTACGTATCATACTACCACGTATGAACAAACCCTTCACCGAGAAATCATCATCAAATACCACAATATTGGCAAGATATCCCGGAATGAGCCTCCCCATCATAGATAGATCGTATATACGAGCAGGGTTTGCGGTCGCCATCTGTACAGCGCACTCAATGGGAACCTCCCAGGAGACAAGGTTCTGCACACCCTCAAGCATGGTGAGGGAGGAGCCGAGCATGGTCTCTGGATCGCTCGCTCGATGGAAGCCCCCGTGTTCTCCGAGTACAGCCAGCTCTCCATTCGCATAGAGATCCCCCGATTCTTGCTGCGTAGGCTTGAGCGAGTCGGTGACCAATACCACATTTCTCACCTGCTTCTCTTTCAGCAGCATCTTCACGAGCTCAGGGTGTACATGTGCACCATCTGCTATCACCTCGCACTGCATATCCTGTTCTATGAGAATAGCACCTACAGTACCGGGGTTCCGCTGATGCAACCTGCTCATGGCGTTGAAGAAGTGGGTGGAGTGGAGAATGCCGACCTGCATCCCCTCGATTATGTTCTCATAGGTTGCGTTCGTATGTCCGGCGAGGAGAACGATGCCCTTTTTTATTGCAGTGAGGGCTAATTCCCTCATTCCTTTGAGCTCAGGTGCCACCGTCATGGCAATCACATGCCCTTTTCCCGCTTCTATGATCTCGTTGAACAGGGCTATATCGACAGCCTGAACACCTTCTGGATTCTGAGCGCCCAATCGTGCCGAAGAGATGAACGGTCCCTCTACATGGATACCGAGGATCTCGGCCCCTTTTTCATCTCCAATGGCAGAGACAGTCGCCTCTATCGCCTTGAGCATTCGATCCTTCGTGTCGGTGTAGATAGTAGGGAAGAAGCCGGTTACACCGAAGTCGGCAAGCCGTTCAGACATGCCCAGAATCGACTGAGTACTGAGATCCTCAATACCGAACCCTCCGATCCCGTGTACATGTGTGTCGATGAATCCTGGAGTGATATAGGCACCCTCTACATCGATGATCTCAGTTCCCTTGGGAAATTGTTTCTGAGTGAACCGCTTCATGTTGAATATATCACCGATGACACCCTCTGCATCTATGTATATTCCACAGTTCGGCAGTTTTGCCGAGCCGGTGATGACCGTCCCATTTATCAATACGGTTGATCCCATAGTCGGGCCTCCTGTGGTTAATATACGGGGTGCCATATGGGCGGTCAAGCTGTCGTCTCGGTGAGTCGGTTAATCCACTTGCCACTACGTATCCGTACGATTCCAACCACGAACTTGAAGACCTCTTCTAGGCCAACGAAGAGATACAGGTGATGGATCGGCATGTTCAGAATAAGCGCTCCGATGAATGCGCAAGGTACGCCGATAAACCAGACACCAGCCAGTTCGGCGAACATGGAGAATCGGGTGTCGCCTCCTGCTCGAAGCACACCAACGACGAGGATCATGTTGTATGCTTTCACCGGGACCAGGACGCCGAGAGAGATGAGCGATAGGGTAGCCATGTGAGCTACCGAAGGACTCAGGTTGAACGGAATGGGGAGCCAAGGGGCACTGAGAGCAAGGAGGGCTCCGAGCACTCCTCCGGCCAAAAAGCCGATCACCAGTAGCCTCGAAGCATAGAGTTTTGCCACATCGATTCGGTTCTCCCCAATACGATTGCCGATCATGATCGCACTTGCATGGGTGACTCCCATGAGTACGACGAAGAAGATGTTCTGAATGGCTTCGGTGACATTCACCGTCGCAATGACCTGTACTCCCATCCGTGAATAGGCGACTTTGTACGTTGCCATACCTAAGGACCAGAACATCTCGTTCAATATGACCGGTAGGCACGTGACGAAGTATCTATTTAGCAGCGCTTTGTCGAAACTCAGCATATGCTTCAGTGAAGCGGCCACCGGGCGCTTGGTTCGATACACGATCAACAACAGTAGAACGACTTCAACTCCTCTGGCTATCACTGTGGCGATAGCAGCTCCCTTCACCTCAAGACGAGGGAATCCCCATTTGCCGAGGATGAGTAGGTAGTTGAGTAGAACGTTGAGACTTATGGAGAGCGAGGAGATGTACAGAGGTGTCTTCGCATCGCCGGTGCTCCGAAGAGCAGTCGAGTAGACCATGACCACGGCAGTGAAGAGGTAGCTTATGGCAACAATCACCAGATATTCGCTACCGAGTCCCACAACGGTCGGGTCGTCGGTGAATATGGTCATGATTTGAGCAGGCATCGCCAGTGAGAGAGCCGTGCTGGCCAATGCCCCTGCAATGCTGAGAAGGAGCGCAATGCCCATCACTTTATGCATGCTTCGATGATCCTGAGCTCCCCAGTATTGGGCAATGAAGATCGCAGCTCCACTGCTTATACCGAACAGAAACACGGTGATGAGAAAGAACATCTGGTTCCCGAGTCCGACAGCTGCGATAGCGCTTTCGCCAACCATGCCAATCATGACCGTGTCCACGAAGGAGACAGATGAGACGAGGAAGTTTTGGAGCATGATGGGAACCGAAAGGAGAAGCAATCTACTGAGAAACTGCTTCCTGGTCTCATCCAGCGTGGTTAACGGTGCTGATTTCATGACCGTGCTTTACCACGTTTTCCCCGTTTCGGCAAGCGTTCATCTCGAACTCGTCCAAACAGGGTGGAGGCAAGTTCTGACCTCCCTACACGATCGAGAGCCTCTCTCACGAGAGCTCTGTTCTCCGGCCTATGGTAGTGCAGCAGGGCCCGCTGCAGGTGCCGCTCTCTCCCTTTCGGTACATGGATCGGAGCAAAGTTCCTCCCAGGTCTTGGATCGAGACCGGTGAAGTACATACAGGTAGCGACCGTTCCAGGGGTCGGATAGAACTCCTGTACCTGCTCAGGAATGAACCGGGTTCTGTGTAGATAGAGGGCGAGGTCGACAGCAGCATTCAAGGTGGTTCCTGGGTGCGCAGCGATAAGGTAGGGGAGACAGTACTGCTCCTTTCCCGATTTCCTGGAGGCTTCGGTGAAAGCCGAAACGAACTGTTCATACCACCGAACACTCGGTTTCCCCATCGCATCGAGCGCATCGGGATCCATGTGTTCGGGAGCAATGCGAAGCTGTCCGCTAACATGGTGTTCTGCGAGTCGATCGAGGAATCGTTTCCGTGACTGTTCGGTCCCGGTGGCAAGCAGATAGTCGTAACGGATGCCACTTCTTATGAACACCTTCTTAACATTCGGTACGTGTTCGACAGCCTCAAGTCTCTCGATATAGGCCGGGTGCGAATCGAGGAGATTTTCACAAGGTTCGGGGAATAGACACATCCGGGTACTGCATGGACCGGCGTGTCGCTGTCGTTTGCAAGCTACATCTTGGAAGTTGGCCGTTGGACCACCAAGATCATGAATGTAGCCCTTAAAGTTGGGTAATGCAGTTATTTCTTCTGCCTCATGCACTAATGAGGGTATCGATCTATTGGTAATAATTCTTCCCTGATGACTGGTGATGGCACAGAACGAGCAGGATCCGAAACATCCTCTCGTACTCGTGATACTGAACTGAACTTCGTTGAGAGCAGGAATTCCCCCCTCTCGATCGTAGCGAGGGTGGGCAACGCGTGTGAATGGGAGCTGTTGAATCGAATCGAACTCCTGTTGTGTGAGTGGACGCATGGGAGGGTTCACCAGCACGAGGCGATCACCGCTTCTCTGGAGCAGTACGGTAGGATCGAACGGGTTCTCATGAAGCATCTGCTGTTGAAAAGACTGAGCGTACCGGAGGCGCGCCCGCTCGGTTGGTGTGTTGCTCTGACGATCCCGATCTGAAAGTTCTTCGAACGGAGCGAGCTCGACCGAAGGCGCTCCTCTCTCCTCCATGATCTTCGTACTATCCTTGGCAGAGACCACCAGTGCTGTTCCAGATATGTCGTACATCGTCTTGATCGACTCTGAGCGACTCAGGCGCGAGAGAATCTGGAGCGTCTGCAGTTCTCCCATCCCATAGACAAGGATGTCTGCCTTGGCATCGAGCAATATGCTCCTACGAACCTTGTCGCTCCAGAAATCGTAGTGTGCAAACTTTCTCAGCGAGGCCTCGAGTCCTCCTATGATGATAGGAACCGATTTTCCGAATGCCTGTCTGGCTCTGCTGCAGTAGCCAATCACCGCGCGATCGGGTCGGGCTCCACCGCCTCCCCCGGGTGTATAGGGATCGTCGTTTCTCACCTTGTTTCCGGCAGTGTAGCGGCTTACCATGGAGTCGATATTTCCAGAAGAGACCATGCAGCAGAGGCGTGGTGTTCCGAACACGGTGAAGTCGTCGCAGCTATCCCATCTTGGCTGTGCCACGATACCGACACGATAGCCGTTAGCCTCCATGAGACGACCGAGCAGCGCCGCGCCGAATGATGGGTGATCTACATAGGCATCGCCAGTTACGAATACAATATCAACTGCATCCCATCCTCTCGCTTCCATCTCGTGGCGCGAAAGGGGGAGGAAGGCTCTATTTCCTGTCATGCAAAGCACTATATTGGATTGAAAAGCACGTGTAAATAGGGTATGATACGCTCTTGACTGTCATTCCACCCAAAGGATCGGCTCATGCCACAAAAAGCAACAACGAATGAACTGTGTATCGTTCTGAATCCGAATGCGGCCAAAGGGAGAGCCAGTTCTCACCGAGCAGCAATCGAATCGTACTTTTCCAGTAGAGACATACCCATACGCATGGTACTCACTACGTACCCGATGGAGGCTATTCAGTTAGCTCGCGATGCGGTTTTCGATGGATACCGGACAGTGGTCGCCGCCGGTGGAGATGGAACCATGAACGAGGTGGTCGATGGAGTGATCCGGGCCTCACGGGAACTCGAACTTACGCAAGACGAGTATCCTGTAGTGGGGCTTATTCCCATTGGTAGAGGGAACGATTTCGCATTCTTCGCCGGAATTCCGAAATCTGTCGAAGCGGCCTGTTCCCTGATAGCATCTCATACGTGGAGCCGTATCGATTATGGCGAGGTGTTCGGGGGGAGATTTCCCGAAGGTCGCTGTTTCGTGAATGGTGTTGGAATCGGATTCGAGCCGATGGTGAACTTCATTGCATCGGACTTCAAGCGAGTCAGCGCGATGCTGAGTTACATTCTGGGTTTCGTGAAGATCCTATTCAATTATCCTGCGCCCGTGCATGTGACGATCTCAGCCGATCAGGATACGATCACGTGCGATACCCAGCAGATTTCCCTGTGCAATGGTAGGCGTATGGGGTCGACATTCATCATGGGGCCGCTTGCCGAGCTCGATGATGGGCTGTTGGATATCGTGTATGCGAACCGACCGATACGGGGAAACGAGATTCTCCGATACGCGGTGAGGTTCTTCTCGGGAAGTCAGCTGAAGACTGACCGGTTCAGCATGGTTCGGGCTCGAGACATCACGGTGACGGCAGATGATGATTTGCTTGTCTGCCATACCGATGGAGAGGAAGTTTCACGTGGCTGTAACCGCATTGCAGTGAGGTTGTACCCGGGTGGGCTTAAATGTATAAGAAATTAGCGGTCAATATTTGACTAATGCGTATTGTCGTTGTATTGTTTACAGTGCGTGTTTTTGTAGTTTTTCGATTGATGAAATGAGGAGTTGGTGTTGATCAAAGATATAGTACCGTCGGTACACTTTTACGATCAGGATTTTGTCGACATGTACGACAGGACCTGGGTATGGATAGACGAATATTGGACACAAGGTACAAAGGATAACGGTTTTACCGGTAATTATCTGGGCTACCCGGGACAGAAGACGTTCAACCAGCTCCACTCGTGCATGGCAGCGCTCTTTCTCGTGTACAGTAACCAGAACTACTCTCCGTTCTCCATGATCGACTATTTCTACAGTAAACAGGAGGAATCTGGAGCGATTCGGAGTGACTATTCGGTTGAGGATGGTTCTCCTGTCTTCACAGCAGACAACCCAGAAGGGGTATGTCCTCCGATATTCGCCTATGTAGAGTTCGGTTTCTATCACAAGGTTGGAAACAAGAAACGGTTGAAGGAGGTCGTTCCAATCCTTGAACGCCATTTCGACTGGCTCAAGGATACATTCGCTCGAGAAAATGGACTCTATTCGGTACCAAGTTCAGCATGCATGCTCGGTAATGTTCCCAGAGATGCCATGTACTACCCGGTGGATTTCAATGCTCAGTTGGCAGTGAACGCACTGTACCTCTCTGCGATCGGTGACATTCTGAACGACAAGGAGTTGAGCTTTCGCTACAAGAGACTCTACTTCTCGTTGAAGACCAGAATCAATTCGATGATGTGGAGTCCCGAAGATATGTTCTACTACGATCTTGATGTGAAGGAGCAGCGGACAGAGCGGAAGCATATAGGAGCGTATTGGACACTTCTTGCAGAGATTCCCAACGAAGAGCGTGCAGATGGATTCATTGCACACCTGTCCGATCCGGATCACTTCGGAACGGAGAACCCCTTCCCGTCGCTTCCGGTTAACGATCCAGATTTCTCGGAGAACGGAGATGGGTACCGAGGCGGTGTCGTTCCCTTGAATACCTTTATGGTCGTAAAGGGGTTGGAGCGATACGGGCAATTCACGTTCGCTCGCGAGTGCAGTATCCGGCACCTCTACTTTATCCTCGATACGCTCCATCCGAATGGAGAGGATGTGGGTGATGTATGGGAGGCTTACATGCCATCGAAGGAGGGACCCTCGGTCTGTCCCTCCTTTCCCGATTTTCCCAAGAAGCGATTCATTCATATGACTGGTCTGATTACCATTACGCTCATGATTGAAGATATCATCGGCTTGGTGATCTCGCTTCCAAGAAAGACGGTCGATTGGACTATGACCACGCTGGAAGCTATGGGGATCGAGGGTCTTTCGCTGAAGCGGAACATGATCACGATTCTAAGCAACAAGCAACCGAGAGGTTGGGAGATTCGGCTCGAGTCGGAGAAACTCTACTATTTTACCATAGAGATTCTCGATGAGAGGAAAAAGAAAACGCTTCCGATACCATCTGGCAAATGCTCGATGCTCATCGATAAGCTGTAGGAACCGGTTATGGGTTGGATGGGCAAGGTCATTGGTGGAGCCATGGGATTCGCCTTCGGGGGTCCGCTCGGTATGATCGCCGGAATTGCGTTTGGAAATCTCTTCGACCGAGCATCGCTTGCTACCACCACACAGGAGCAGAGCATCCCGTTCGGAAGGGATGCCTCGACCATGGATCGGCAGCAACAGTCGCAGATGATCTTCTTCGTCGGGGCATTTTCCATGCTTGCTCGAATTGCGACCGTCGATGGTCGACTTCTTCCCGAAGAACAGAGGAAGATAGAGGAGTTTATCGACCACGATCTGAAACTCGATATGCAAGGGAAAAAGGCGGCGATGAGTGTATTCAATGCTGCCCTCACCGGTGGGGGAACGTTCGAACAGTTTGCAACCCAGTTCTATCAGAACTTCGCCCACGAGTCTTCGATTCTTGAGCTCTTGATCGATGTCTTGGTGCGGGTTGCAGCGGCCGATGGTGTAATCAGCGAAGCCGAGGATAGACTTATCACTGTTGCGGCTCATATATTCCGAATCCCCGATGCACTGCTGGTCAGCATAAAGCGGCGCTATGGGCAATACGGAGGGCCCTCGGCTTCAGCCTCGTATGCGGTGCTCGGCTTGCAGCCCGAGGCCTCAGAGGAGGATATCAAGAAGGCCTACCGAAAACTGAGCAGAGAGTTCCATCCCGACGCCATTGCGTCCAAGGGGCTTCCAGAAGAGTTCACCAAGTTTGCCGAGGAGAAGTTTCACAAGATTAAGGATGCCTACGATACCATCAAAAAAGAGCGTGGTATGTAGAGCAATCGCCTCTACTCGTTGAAGTCCACTCTTCCTCGCATTGAGCGGGCGATTGTCAGTCTGTCTACATACTCCAAATCTCCACCAATCGGGAGTCCCGAAGCAAGTCGCGAAACGGTAATCGCCTTACCTTTGAGGAGGTGACGAAGATACATCGCCGTAGTATCTCCCTCTTCGGTCGGATTCGTTGCGATGATCACCTCGCTGAAAGACTCCTGCTCGATCCGTTTCAATAGGTTTGCAAAGTCGAGCTTGTCAGGACCTATCCCTTCAAGCGGAGAGAGAGCTCCCCCCAATACATGAAAGAGTCCATTGAACGCTCCACTTGAGGTTATCGTCACCACATCCTGTGGTTCTTCGACTACACAGAGAAGTGTTCTATCTCGTGAAGGATCCGAGCAGACTGGACAGGGGTCGATTTCCGTATAGCTTCCACATACCGAACACGGGAACACAAGACTCTGAATATCGGCAATAAGCTGTGCGAGCTGGGTGTTGTAGGACTGATCACTTTTGATGAAATGGTAAGCAAGACGAGATGCACTTTTCGGACCTATGCCTGGAAGTCGGGAGAGCTGTCTTGCGAGAATCTCCAGCGAAGTCATACGGGCATCCCACCAGCGAGGGATGTAGCTTCACTTTTCAGCTGATCCTGGACATTCTTAACAGCAGCATTGAATGCTGCCGCGACGAGCACCTCCAAGGTGCTGATATCTGAAGGATCGACCACTTCCTTGCTAATTGAGATGGACTGCACCTCCATCTTGCCATTCACGGTGACCTCGACCATGCCGCCTCCGGCACTTCCCGAGACCTGAATCTGTTCCAGCTTTGCCTGCATCTGCTGCATCTGAGACTGGATATTTTGCATATTCTTGAACATATCGAATGGGTTCATGATTCCTCCACATTAGTGCTGTGCTTGTACTATTTCACCCCGAAATAGGGTGGCGATGGTCTGTGCGACATTGTCGGTCTTCACCTTCCGAGCAGACGATTCTTGCGCCTGCGCCTCTTCCAGCTTGAATTCGATCGGCCCGTCGTACCCTGTATGTCGAGTCACCAGAGAACGAAGAGCCTGTTCGTTCTGTTTTGCGTTTTGCATTGCGAACTTCGATGCGAAGACAAACGTGAGTAGATGTTCCTGGTGATCCACACTGATTGCCTGACTCAGCACAATGCCTATCGGATTCCGCTCAGCAGCCATCTCTTGGATCAGTTCTGGAAGCTGTTCCTTGTTGATCTTCCGCATGTCCGGCTGTGAAGGCGGCTCCTCTGCTTGTACTTCCGGCTCTTCGTTGACCACGGGCGCCGGTTCAGGCTTTCGTTCCGGTCTAGGCGGCGGGTCTGCACGAGAGGGAGTCGGAGCTACACTAGGAGAGGGGGGTTCTGAAGGGCGCTGTTGTACTTCGATATGCTGGGTATGAGTCGGAAGAGCCTCAACGCTGATCTTTCCACTCATGAGCTCAACCTTCAACTGCTCCATCTTCTTCACCAACTGTGCTGAAGAGGCCATATATCTCAGGTGGGAGAGTCTACTGACCGAAAGCTCGAGTTCGAATCTGGGACTCAGGGAGAATCGGATATCACGGTAGAGTCGGAGCAACAGGTCGAGAGCCGCTTCTAGCTGCTCTTCTGTATAGGCTTCTCGAATCTCTTGGGGAATCTGGGAGAGCTGTACGCCCAAAATGCCCTCGTTCGTAACCCCTCTGCGAAGGAGGAGAAGAACGCGAACATACTCTGCTAGGTCCTTGATACACTGTTCGACCGATACACCGGCATCGAGCAGGGTATGTAACGATTCGATGGCAGATCCAGTCTGTTCACTCAGGAGAGCAGAGAAGAGTGCCGTCATGCGGTCCAGTCCGGCAAGACCGAGTTTATCCTGTATCTGATCCATAGTGATCGTGCCGCCGCTGAATGAGACGACCTGATCGAACAGGGTGTATGCGTCGCGCATGGAGCCTGTGGACTCCTTGGCTATCCAGAAGAGGGCTTCACGATCAGCTTCGATACCCATCTCGGTGGCAGTCTGTGCAAGTACCTCCTGAATTGTTTCAAGAGGAATGAGCTGGAAATGAAACTGCTGACAACGGGACCGGATGGTGGCAGGGACCTTCTGTGTCTCGGTTGTGGCGAAAATGAAGATCACATACTCAGGCGGTTCTTCGATTGTCTTTAGAAGTGCATTGAACGCGCTTGTCGAGAGCATGTGTACTTCATCTATGATATAGACCTTGTAACGGCAACTCTGGGGAGGAAAGAGCACCTCGTCTTTGATAACTCGGATATCGTTCACACTCGTGTTGCTGGCACCGTCGATCTCGATCACATCGGGAGCGTTCCCCTGGGTGATCTCTCTGCAGTTCGGACAGACCCCGCAGGGATAGGGGGTAGGACCCTCCTCACAGTTGAGAGCCTTGGCGAGAATTCGAGCGGAAGATGTCTTTCCGACTCCCCTGGGGCCACTGAACAGATAGGCGTGAGCGGTACGCCCCTGCTCGATTGAATTCTTTATCGTGGATACGACAAACTCTTGTCCGACCAAGTTGTCAAACAGTTGAGGTCGCTTTCTCGTAGCCGTTACTTCGTATGCCATGGTCTCTCCAATGTCCGAGGACACTCAAGACTATATCATGTGGTCAAGAGAATGAAAAACCCCCTTGGCTCCGATACATCGCCTGTGGCTCACCGATCGTTCGCTTACCGCTGCTACCTTCCGGTCCTGACGGGGTTGGGCGAAGAGCGATAGCACAG
>CAYYOL010000002.1:39596-113025 GCA_964473245.1 uncultured Spirochaetaceae bacterium | reverse complement strand
TCTTCAGATTCCTGAAACCGGACGCTTTTGCGTTCTCATGCAGACTTTCCAGTTGTGCATAGGCATTGGAGACTCGATCTGCAGCGTGACGATCTAGAATTCCACTGAACTCTTCAACTTGAGCAGTATAGAATGTGGTACCTTCGTTGAAGACCGTAGGAAAAAGCTCCACAGCTTCAGTCAGATCCGGGTTGGTCTCTATCGCTTGCGCAAGATATCGCAACGATGTCACATACTCTTGGCTTTCATACGCAGCGACCCCTCTTCTATAGTCACTCCCACCACTAGTAAACAACGTTCCACAGGAAGTGAAAGCCAGGCTTATCATGATCAGCATAGTCACAGAGATGGCAACTTTCTTCATACCCACTCCTCACAGTACTGTTAACGGATGCTGGATTCGTGCATTGGTCAGGGCCTCCAACTATACAAACATGTACCACGCATCTCTATACATTGTAAGCCAATCCATACCATTCGAGTTCGAGACATCCTAGAGGTTTAGTATCTACTCATGATTTTCCATATGTCAAGAATTCTCTGGTGTTCATCGACCTTCGTGCTCTCCAATCGAGATTTCACGAGGAAAGAGAACTATGACAGAGCAGGAATTGCGTAACGTGAAAAGAGAAGCGAAGATACGTATCCTAGGTGTCCGACCGATCTCCGTCGCACCCTGCACAGAACTCGGCATTGCCCGGACAGGGATTCGTATGAACCATGACATGGCGCACCTTGGGAAATTCCCGTTCTATCCGATCGTGTATCTCCTGTGCCACATCGTGAGCCTCATGCAATTTCATGTTTCTGCAGCAACAGATTTCGGCTTCGACAAAGAATCCGGCACCGACACTCCTCGTACGAAGTAAATCGATACGTTGCACCTGCGAATTGGCGAGAATCGCCTGCTCCAATTTGCCTTGGGTCAGGTGGTCTACAGAGACATCCATAAGTACATTGACCGCAGATCGAAAGACTTCGTATGCGGATCGGAAGATGAGCAGTGCTATGACTACCGAAGCAATCGGATCGAGTACGGGAAGTCCTGCACGAGCACCGGCGACACCGATGAGAGCCCCGACCGATGAGAGCGTATCGGAAAGATGGTCGGTCGCAAGCGCTTTTAGTGAATTGAGCCCCGTTGATTGAGCTTTTTTGCGGGTATAGAACCAGAGGACGAGCTTTGCTCCTATGGAGACAATCGCTCCGATCAGTGGAAGGCGAGTTGGAATGGAGATAGCATCCATTCTCTGTATCTGAACTATGCCCCGGTAGCCAATTCCGACTGCGGTGGCGAATATCACAATGGCCAGAAGCACCGAAACGACACTCTCGAGCTTCTCATGTCCATACTGGTGATTGCTGTCGGCTTTTCTGTCACTTGCCGCGACTCCCCCCATGACGACCGAATAACTCAGGACATCGCTGAGAGAATTGACTCCATCACTTATGAGCGCAGCTGACTTTCCGATTGCACCGAACGAAAGTTTGAGCAGAGAGAGCAGAATACTGGCGATAATTGAGACAAGCGAGACTCTCATCCCTGTTTTGGTATGGTCGCTCCGTCCGGAACCGGTCATACACAGACTCCGCTACCGGGAGTGCCGTCCCTTCAGAACTTCAACGACCTCTTCTAGACGAATGTTCTTCTGAGCGAGAAGTACAAGAAAGTGGTACATAAGATCGGCAGCTTCACCAAGGAACAATGGCTTGTTTTCATCCTTTGCCTCAATGACGAGCTCAACAGCCTCTTCTCCCACCTTCTGAGCAATCTTGTTGATTCCCCGAGAAAATAGATGATTCGTGTATGAACCCTCAATCGGATGTTCTCGTCGGTCTATGATCACATGCTCGAGATAGAGGAGGAATTCGCTCGAAGTCATGAGGTCGGGGTCGTTCTCTTCATCAAAACAGGTATCACTCCCTGTATGAC
Source organism: uncultured Spirochaetaceae bacterium (assembly GCA_964473245.1). Lineage (GTDB taxonomy): Bacteria > Spirochaetota > Spirochaetia > Sphaerochaetales > Sphaerochaetaceae > CAYZJV01. Next base: position 111,092 of record CAYYOL010000002.1, on the reverse strand, counting down.
AGACAGGTCCTGCAGGAATGGCCTGAACAAGAATGGTATCATGATCACAGTCCACGCGGATATCGCGCACGGTGAGATAGTTACCACTGGTCTCTCCCTTTGTCCACAACTTTTGTCTGCTGCGAGAGTAGAAAGTGACCAACCCCCGCTCCTGCGTTATGGTGAATGCCTCCTCGTTCATATATCCGAGCATAAGGACACGGCGTGTCACGGCATCCTGTACGATTGCCGGAATCAATCCATTTCCCTTTTCAAAGTCCACCTGCATTGACAACTCCTCCACCTCAACGGTTCAGGCGTATAGGTATATCATGATTCGCCAAAAAAATCTTCAGTTCCGGTATGTCGATCTCACGAAAATGGAAAATCGATGCGGCGAGTGCTGCATCGGCTCCACCGGTGGTGAACACATCGACAAAATGCTCCATGGTACCTGCACCACCCGAAGCAATGATCGGTGTGTGGAGATTTTCGCTGAATCTTCTCGTAAGTTCAAGAGCAAAACCACCTTTGGTTCCATCGTGATCCATGGATGTGAGCAAAATCTCACCCGCTCCACGATCCTCGGCTTCCCGGGCCCAGTGCAGAGCCTCCTTTCCGGTGGGGATACTCCCCCCTGCAATGGTAACCTCCCATCCAACCGCTCCTGTGCCGTTAAAAGTCTTGTTGGAACGGACATCGATGGCACACACCACACACTGTGAACCGAATTCGCGAGCGAGCTCATCGATGATAGATGGCTGTCGAACCGCCATGCTGTTCACTGAGATCTTGTCCGCACCGGCCTCCAGTAGTGCCCCGACATCAGAAACACTCCGTATCCCACCTCCCACGGTGAATGGAATATCGATCACCTCGGATATCCGTCTCACCAGATCGGTGAATGTGTTTCGGTTCTCTACTGTGGCGGTAATATCAAGGAAGGTCAGCTCGTCAGCTCCCTGTTGAGCATACAACGAAGCAAGCTCAACTGCATCTCCTGCATCGCGAAGATTCACGAAGTTTACCCCTTTCACTGTTCTTCCATCTCGCACATCGAGACAAGGGATGATTCTCTTTGCCAACATACTACTCCTCTCTTGCATTCTGCCACTCGGCAAGGGCCTTTTCGGTCATCGCCCCTTCATAGAGCGCTTTTCCGATAATTGCCCCCGAAACTCCTACGCTCTCTAGGTCATCCAAATCGGCAATACTTCGTACGCCTCCGCTTGCAATCAGGCTCATGGTAAGTTTCGAAGCTGCCACACGCTCGAGCAGACGCCGGTAGAGTTCCAAGGATGGACCGTTCATCATCCCATCTCGCGCGATATCGGTGCTCACCACGGAGATAAAACCGGCTGTTAGATATGAGAGGACAAACTCATCCACAGCCAGGTCGGTCACCGTGGACCACCCGCCTACAGCAATGAGCCCATCTCTACAATCAGCACCAAGAATGAGCCGATCGGAACCCCAGGTCTCTAGCATTGTGAGGGTCAATTCCCGGTTCTGGGCAGCGATCGACCCTACCGTCGCCATAGCCGCTCCAGCATTGAACACCGACTCCATATCCGCTTCAGTCTTCAGCCCTCCTCCCACATCGATCACGAGATCGGTCTCCCGTGCGATATTCTCCATCACGCGGAGATTCACCACATGCCCGGCACGTGCACCGTCGAGATCGACAAGATGGAGACGTTTCAGACCGAAGTCTGAGAATCGTTTTGCTACCTCGACCGGATCATCGTGATAGACTCGCTTCTGTGCATAGTCACCCATTTTCAGTCGTACGCAAGAACCATCGATGATATCCATGGCAGGGATGGCGATCATAGTGCATCCTCCTTCAGGTGTATGAAATTCTCCAGAATCTGCGCCCCAGTATTCCCACTCTTCTCAGGATGAAACTGCACCCCTCGGAAGTTTCGCTCACCAAGGGCTGCACTGAATGTAGTGGATCCATAGGTACAGGATGCGATCGTCTGTGGAACCGTCGGGACATAGTAGGAGTGGACAAAGTAGACCCATGAGTCACGATCGATGCCCGCAAACAGGGGATCGGTACCAAATTGGAGCGTATTCCACCCCATATGGGGTATCTTTATCGCATCGTCTGCAGAAAACTTCCTGACCGGAACCTGATACATACCGAGACACTCGGTGGATCGTTCATCGCTGAGATCGCACATAAGCTGCATGCCGAGACAGATACCAAGGAACGGTTGAGTAAGACCGATCAAGACTTCATCCAAATGGGTCTTTCTCAGATACTGCATGGCAGAATATGCCTCTCCCACACCAGGAAAGATGATCCGACTTGCACCTTTTAGGACGCTCGGATCATCGCTCACGGTAGCGTCCAGTCCGAGACGCTTGAGGGCACAGTACACCGAACGGATATTTCCAGCATTGTACTTCACTATGACAAGCTTGCCCATTCAGAGTAACCCCTTTGTAGAAGGCAGGTCGCTGTTTCCCGGGTAGCGGAACACAGCGCTTCGCAATGCCCGGGCAAAGGCCTTGAATAGTGCCTCGGCTTGATGATGTGCATTTCCCTTATTCACCGAGAGGTGGAGGTTGCACTTAGCTGCGTCGCTGAACGATTTGAAGAAGTGGGAAAACAGTTCTGTAGGAAACGTTCCGATCACATCCCGGGAGAACGTTACGTTCCAGACGAACCATGGTCTTCCTGAGAAATCGAGTGCAACCTCTGCAAGACAATCATCCATTGGGAGAAGCGAGAAACCGTATCTGCTGATACCCCGCTTATCGGAGAGTGCAGTCGCCGTAGCCTCACCGAACACTAGTGCGACATCCTCGACTGTGTGGTGTTCGTCCACCTCGAGATCACCTGAGCAGACGAGATCGATATCGAACCGTGCATGTCGGGCAACCTGATCCAGCATGTGATCGAAAAACGGAAGTCCGGTCGAGATAGAACTCATTCCCGTTCCATCCAGATTCAACGTAAGTGAGATGTCTGTCTCTTTCGTCCTTCTTGCAACCGACGCAGTGCGAAGCGGCTGCTCTCTCGGACCGACAAGGTGCTCTTCGACAACCGTCCAGTCAGTGAACGCAATCGGCTCGGCATGCAACAGGGTTGCTCCCCGCACAGGACTCACTCCCACATACCACGACCGAACATCGGATTGCAGTCCACTCCAAGTAGCCAATGCATCGTATGAAAGGACTTCTTCCACCGGAATCTCCTGTCCTCTCAGCGCGTCGGCCACATAGGAGAGAAGCTCCATCTGCTCAGCGGAGCTCCGCTTCTCTTCCGAAACGAGCACGAGAGCATAGACGCCCTCCTTGCTGATCCTTCGAAGCGACGGAAACACACGGGAGGTCCACACCGGGCGAGAAGACTGGAAGTTCTCTACCAAGGGTCCTTCGAGTGCGACATAGAGTCGTGCTCTCTTCTCTTTCTCTCTGTTCATCTCCTAAAACTCCATCTTCTGCATAGCTTCGATGAGCACTGCATTCTCTTCACTGCTACCGATAGTGATTCGGACACACCCGAAACACCCACGGATCGAGGATCGGTTGCGAATGATGATCCCCTGATTGCGCAATCGTTCGCAGAGCACATCCGGATCGGTCACTCGGAGTAGCAGGAAGTTTGCATCGCTGGGAAACACCTCATCCACATAGGGCAATGCTTCGAGCTTTTGGGCGACCGCCTCTCGTTCTTTACGAATCGCTGCGACAGTCTCTCTCACCTGTTCTACCCGATCCAAGGCATCTATAGCACACTCCTGCGCTACTCCGCTCACATTATAGGGATATTTCACCTTGTGCATGGCATCGATGATATCTGGATGCGCCACGGCGACTCCGACACGGACATTGGCAAGTGCCCACGCCTTAGATAACGTTCTCAACACAACCAGTCGAGGACATCTATCAAGCAACGTCACTGCAGAGGGCTTGTCCGAGAAGTCAATATAGGCTTCGTCGACCACGGTGATCCCTTTGAATCGTTGAGCGACCATCTCGATCTGATCGATTGGAAAGCTGTTTCCCGATGGATTATTTGGCGAGCAGATGAACAACATCTTGTGCATTCCAGCTTCTGGGGTCCCGTTGTTCACCAATTTGCATATGGCATCCATGCGTTGCAGATCTAGCGAGAAATCATCTTTTAGCTGGCAATGGGAGACTCCCGATCCGTGGATACTCGCGAACACCTCGTACGCTCCGTAGGTAGGGGACATAAGGAGTACCTTGTCCTTATGCGGAACGCAAAACACCCGAAAGAGAATGTCGATGATTTCATCGCTTCCGTTGCCAATGACTATTTTTTCTCCCGGAAGCTTCAACACCGATTCGAACTTCTGTTTCAGAAGTGTATGCTGAGGATCGGGATACCGGTTCAGACCCCTCCCTCCGGTGAAGTCGCGCCAATTCTCATTCGCATCGAGAAAGACTCTGGCATCGCCGGTGAACTCATTCCGAGCTGATGAATAGGGGGTCAATGAGACGATGTTCGGCCTCATGAGTCGTCTAATGGTGTATTCGCTCATCTTGATTCCTCACCCACAGACTGCAGCCGTATAGCGACGGCCTGAGCGTGGGCGTCGAGAGACTCCGCCCGTGCAAGCTTCTGCACGATCGGACCGAGGGCTTCAAGCCCCTTTCTGGTTATCCGCTGAAAGGTGATCTTCTTATAGAAACTGTCAAGTGAGACGCCACTGAACGAGCGGGCCCATCCATATGTGGGGAGCGTGTGATTCGTACCGGAGGCATAATCTCCCACCGATTCACAACTCCAGCGCCCCAGAAAGACCGATCCTGCATTCCGTACACGGGGAACAAGCTCAGCGAAATCGGAGAGGCAGATGATCAGATGCTCCGGAGCATAGGAGTTCACAACCATGGCAGCCGAAGAGATATCGGTGACTACGACGGCCTTTGCATGTGCCAAAGAGGCCTCGATTAGCTCCTTCCTCTCCAGTTGCTCCAACTGTTTCTCCAGTTCCGCTTCTACCGCATCGATACGTGAATTGCCCACTTCCAACGAGTCTGCGAGCACGACGAGCACCGATTGACTGTCAGGACCATGTTCTGCCTGACTGAGCATATCCGCGGCGGCAAACGCTGGAGAACTCGTCTCGTCTATCACCACCATGACCTCAGATGGGCCGGCAGGCATATCGATTGCACACCGATGAGCCGCAACCTGCTGTTTCGCCTCTGTCACGTATCGGTTTCCCGGCCCGAAGATCTTGTCCACAGCGGGAACCGACTCTGTCCCATATGCGAGAGCGCCGATTGCTTGAGCTCCACCGGCTGCCACCACGGTGGTGACCCCGCTGGTCAATGCTGCATAGAGAATGGCAGGGTCGACTGAGCCATCTTCCTTCGGAGGAGTGGTGAGAACGATCTGCTCACAACCGGCGATTCTTGCTGGAACAGCAAGCATGAGAACCGTGGAGAAGAGCGGAGCACTCCCTCCTGGAATATAGATGCCTACAGTCTGCAAGGGAACACTCTTCCTCCAGCAGTAGACCCCGGGCTCGGTCTCGACCTTCTCATCGACTGGCTTCTGTGCACGGTGGAAACGTTCGATATTCCCCTTGGCTCGATCGATGGCTTGTTTCAGCTCTGCTGAGATCAATGAAGCCGATTGTTCGACCTCTGTTCGCGGTACGATTATTCGATCGCTCTTCGCACAGTCAAACTCACGGGTATAGGAAACAAGGGCAGCATCGCCAGCCTCTTCGATACGTTTCAGTATGGCTGCAACGCTCTTTTTCACCGATCCTGAATCGATGTCGGGACGCGCTAGCAATCGGGACAAATTTCGAGCATCCGGTTGGATGATTCTCTCGATTCTCTCCATACTTCCCCCTAGTCGGCCATCTTCTCGATGGCTGTTACTAAAATACCTTGTGCACCCAGTCTTTTCAACTGCTCCAGCACGTCCCAGAACCGAGTCTCCTTTACCACCGTCTGCACTGCGCACCACGACTCATCCAACAGTGGAGTGACTGTCGGACTCTTCATACCTCCGATGATTGCCGCTGCCTGATCAAGATGCTCTCTAGGCAGATTGAACATGATGTATTTATAGTCGTCGGCACGCATGACGGCATCGATCCTGAGCATGAGTCGATCCAGAATTTCCCGCTTCTCTTCAGAGAGATCGGGGTGTCCAATCATGATGGCGGTCGAGAAGTAAATTGCCTCAACTTCTCGCAAACCGTTGCTTGCAAGTGTCGCTCCCGTACTCACGAGGTCGCAGATGGCATCGGCCACTCCGATCGACGGGGTTATTTCGACCGATCCCGAAATCTCATAGATACGAGCATCTACTTGAGCCTCTCGCAACTTGGTTTCCAAGATGTGAGGATAACTGGTGGCTATCCGTTTGCCCTGCAAGGAGGAGAGGTCCTTATAGGCAAACCCTTCAGGAACGGCGATGGAGAGGCGACACTTGGAAAAGCCGAGGTCTCTCAGCTCCTCAAGCGATAGGCCCTGCTCATCGTACTCGTTTCTCCCAACGATACCGATATCGGCAACTCCATCATATACATACCGGGGAATATCATCGTCTCGAAGATAGAGAAACTCTATGGGAAAGTTGTCTGCCTGTTCTCTGAGCAGCCTGGAATCTGAACCAAATTTGATTCCGCAATCACGTATGATCTTCAACGATTTTTCACTTAGCCTACCACTTTTCTGTACAGCTATTCTCAATCTGGTTTCCATGACATCTCCTCGAATTCGTGCCGAATCATCGATTCGACGAAAAAAAAACTCCGCGAAATGCGGAGCTTAACCTTCCAGTCATACATGCACACGCATTCCATCAACAAAGAGAGAGGTGGTGATGGTGATGTGCCATGCAAATCTTGATCATGGGTCGAGCCTAACCGAGGAACCCGTTCGTGTCAATAGACTACTCTTTCTCCACTTCGACCTCGACTCCCTCTATAGTCGCATTTCCTCGATTTCGGAACAGAATCGCAAGCAAACCCAATGTCACACCCACGACAATGATGGTGATCCCAAGGATCGTAACGAGTAGACTCGCAACATCTCTGGGGAAAACGAAGAGTATCACAGCAAGAACGAGCGAGATGAGTCCCTCAGTCACCAACGGGGCTGCAGGAAACCCTGCGGAGCGAACCGCGATCGAGTCGGTGAGCATGACGATTGCGGCAATGAGCATCTGAGCTGCAAGAAGATAGATAATAATGGTCCAGACCGCCTCTCCAGTCGCAAGCGGCATGATAACTGCAAGGACACCTATGATAAGCCCCAGTACGCCCTTCACAAGGGTGGTTCCATGGTTGAACTTTCCGAACGAGTATCGGTTCATAGTAGCAAGCGAGGTGATTCCCGTCACTATGGCGACAAGTCCCAGAGCCATGACGAAAATCTGTTTGAACATATCCTCTCGAACCATAATGAAAATTCCAAGTGCCACAATCGCAATTGCGATGAGCAACTGTATAATCCATCTACCTTTCCCTTTCATTCACTTCCTCCACCGGGACAGGTGCCATTGCACGTCGGCCTCACTCCCGCTATAGTATGAGTATCACCTTTTTCCACCACTATGTAAAGGAATTACTATGTACGATCATCTGTTCTTCGATGCCGATGGCACACTTTTCGATTTTGTAGCTGCAGAAAAATGGGCACTCTCACAAGTCTTTCTTGAGCTGGGATTGCCCGCCACCGATGAATCGATCGCAACATATAGCCGGATCAACAACGGCATCTGGCTCGAGTTCGAACAAGGCCTCATCTCCATGCAGGAGTTGAAGACTGAACGATTCTCCCGTTTCTTCGCTCGGCATGGGGTCTCCGGAGATCCACATCGAACGGCAAGACGGTATACCGAGATGCTCTCACGCACATATCACCTCTACCCGGATACTATCGAGGTACTCGATGCATTGAAAGAACGGAACATACCCATGTCCCTCATCACCAATGGCATAGCTGCGGTGCAACGAGGCCGATTGGAAGCAACAGGTACTGCCCACTACTTCACCGTTGTGGCAATTAGCGAAGAGTTGGGTGTACAGAAGCCCAATCCATCCTATTTCACTCAAACTTGCAAGATGGTAACATCCGCAGGATTCTCCATGAACAATCCACTGGTGATAGGAGACAGCCCGACAAGCGATATTCGAGGTGGAATAGATTCCGGGTTGGACACCTGCTGGATCAACCGGTTCGGGATGGAACCGGATCCCGAGATACCTGCAACCTATGAAATCTCTTCTCTGTACGAGCTGCTTCCGCTACTGGACAATCTCGACTAGCTCCACATCGAATATGAGGAGTGTGTTCGGTTCAATGCGGGTGGAACCTTCGGCACCGTAGCCGAGATCCGGGTGCACATAGAATCGAAACGAAGATCCCACGGGCATGAGCAGGAGGCCTTCTCGGAATCCTGGAATCATGGATGCAAGATCGAATGTACTTGGAATGCCGCGAATGGAGGCGTCGCCCTCTCTACCATCGAGATAGGTGAGGCGATAGTGCACCCGCACCGTGTCGTCCACGGTAGGTCGCTCTCCCTCCGAGTCGCGGACAACTTCATACTGGAGCCCACTGGCTGTGGTAACCACCCCTTCCCGCTTCCCATTCACTGCAAGGAAACTCTCGGCATCTTCAAGATTCCGTGTTGCGAGCTCCTCCAATCGACGAGTGGCTTCACTGATGAGTTTATCTTGGAACTCGAAAAGGACCGTGTTCATCGAGCTTTCCGGTATCAGTGGTACCTTGGAGAGTCCGGCATCGTATGCTCCCCGGGCAAAATAGACCGGATCGATTTCGTGCACATCTCGCATTGCTGTTGCCATGAGGAGATACCCATAGGTATAACTGAATCGCTCTTCTAGTGTATTCGGAACGGGAAGGTATTCGACCATGGTCTCATGGGAAACGGTGGCGGAAGAGGCCTCGACTCCCTCAGACGACTCGGTTGGTTCGACCGAATCGGGAACCACAGTCTCAGTTCCGTTCGCCCCCGTTTGAACCGAAGAACTCTGCTTCTCAGTACAACCAACGAACAAGAGAAGCGAAAGTGCTAGGATCATGAGGAGAGCGGATTTACCCGTTTTCTGTACAGACCAATATACCATGCATCATCGTCCTTATCCCCCGACCCCTTTGTACGATGGTATACGTAAAGTCGCGCAACGTCCACAAAAATCTAGCGGAATACCGAATTTCCTCTACAGTCGATACCTACTACTGCAGGAAATCGATCAATTTCAAGCCGCAACATAGCTTCGGGACCAAGTTCTTCGCATGCCACCACATGCTTCGCTCGAACTGTTTTTGCATAGAGTGCGCCACATCCGCCGAAAGCAACGAGATAGAGACCTCGATGACGAACGATCGAGTCGACTACCGCCTGACTTCTCGGACCTTTCCCAATGCTGGCCACAAGTCCAGCTGCCATCAAGGTCGGTGTAAACGGATCCATTCGAGCAGAGGTTGTCGGACCGCAGGAACCGATGGGCAACCCATCCGGGGCATCGGAGGGACCCATATAGTAGATGGTTTCACCCTCGATGGATACAGGTAGCGATTTTCCTGCGTCGAGCAATTCAACCAACAATCGGTGCACCTGGTCTCTTCCGACTAAAAGTGTACCGCTCAGCAGGACACGATCGTACGCCTGAAGCGACGAGATGGTCTCTTTCGAGAGAGGGAGTTGGATTTCACGCATGATTGACTCCTGCAATCTTCACCACCGCTCTCCGGTCCGCCCAACAACTGATCGCCACTGCGACCGGAAGGCCGGCAATATGGGTCGGTTCGTACTCGACTGAGACCCCGAGAGCAGTCAAGGGACCTCCGAAGCCACCCGGACCAATAGAGAGCTCCTGTACCGCTTCTTCTATGCGGCGTTCGAGCTGCTCATACTGTGGCTCGGGGTGAGCAACTCCTACAGGTCTAAAGAGTGCCAATTTCGCTAGTTGAGAAGCGCGTTCCGCTGTTCCTCCCAACCCTACTCCGACCACGATCGGAGGACACGGCTTTCCACCAGCTTCACGAACCCGCTGTACGACCGTGCGGACAACTGCCTGCTCTCCTGCAGTTGGATTCAACATGGTCAGGGACGAACAGTTTTCGCTCCCGAAACCTTTGAGCATGAATTGTATGGTGACACCGGACCGTTCGGAGGGGAACCAATGAATGATCGGGGGAAGATTGGTTTCGGTGTTTCGACGTTCAAACACCGGATCGGTGACCACAGATTTTCGGAAAAATCCCCGCTGTACAGCATCCGATGCTCCCGCCATGATCGCCTGCTGCAAATCATGCATACTGAAGGGAGCGTCTGGCCCGATTGAAACGAATGCGATAATCATACCGGTGTCCTGACACATAGGAAGTCCGGTCTCTTCGGCTATGTGCAGGTTCTCTCGTATCATATCCAGGACCTCAAGCGATGCAGCATACGGTGCATATCGCTCATCATCGTGTTGCACAGCTTGAAGCTCTCGCTCAGTCTCGGCGTGCATCGTGTCCAATGCATGCACGAGATCTGCATCCAAATGGACAGAGGCATGCAACAAGGCCTCCGATATGGCTGCCTGCAATGCTGCTTGGGTTCGAATCATCGCTGCTCCCCTCTTCTACTCTCGAAATGTTCAGCTATCATGACTGCAATCGTCCCTACTATGATACCGGTTATACCACCAAGTCCATCGGCCACGATATCGAGTATCTCGAAGCCCCGACCGAACAACGGTTGCACAAACTCTATGATAACCCCGATTGAAAGGATGAACAGAAACAGCGACACCATGCGCCACCGATTGATTCTCACTACCCGCCGCCAAGTATGGTCACACCCCTGTTGGCATGGATTCTTCGCAATCGCACAGAACATAGAGAATCCAAGAGCTGCATAGGCAAGGAAATGTCCCCATTTATCACCAAGAACGGTGAACCAACTCTGCGTTACGGCTCCACTTGGAGGGAGAAGTGAAAGAATCGTAATTGCAACCAGTACCAGCGGTGTAGCGATCAGTCCAAATCGGTGCAACATGCTGAATAGTCGTAAATTCATAGGAGATCCCCTTGGTATACATCTTGTCGTTCCATCTCGTCTCTCAGATCCTTCAGAAACTGATTTTTATCTCCGAAATCCCGAGGAGCGGCAAGCCTATGTCCTGGCGTGTCACTAATGAACCGTTGAATCACCGTATCGGCGGGAATACGACGCAGCAGGAAGATCGTGTTGCGCACATGCTCCTCTCGTGTCGAGATAGGAAACGGATCTTGTCTGTAGAGCTCGTAGAGTCGAGTACCGGCAACCACGTGCAGATTGTGAATCTTCAGTGCCTCCGGTTTCGACCTACAAATGGTTTGTGCCGTACGGGTAATCTCCGGGTCACGCTCCTGAGGGAATCCGAGAATTACGTGCGAACTGACCGCTATCCGAGCAGCATGGAGTCGTTCAACGGCAGATTCGTAATCGGCTACGGTATGATTACGACCTATCCATGAAAGTGTCGAGTCGTTCCCGCTCTGCAACCCCACCTCGACCCAGACCCGATCGACTACCCGGTGATACGATGCAAGGAGATCGATCACTTCATCTGAAAGACAATCGGGGCGTGTACTCACGATGAACTCAGTATAGGATCCGCTCTGCAGTGCATGGTCATACAGTTGTCGAAGTGTCTCAAGTTCATCGTAGGTGCTGGTGAATGCCTGGAAGTAGATACTTCTCGCAGCCGCTCCGTATCGAGACTCGATGAATCGGTTCCCCCTCGCTACTTGTCTATCGATCGACGCTTTTCTCTCAGCGAGTGTCTTCGGCCTGCTCGTATCGGTTTGTGCGTCTATCGACGCCATGAAGGTGCTATCACGAGAAAAGCCCTGTTCATCTTGCCTTTGGTAGACAGCACTGGAGCCTTTCGCATCACAGTAGATGCATCCCCCCCGTCCATCGGGGCCCCTGTTTGGGCAGGTGAACCCCCCATCGATTCCTACTCGGTAGACACGGTGTCCGTATCGATCTATCAAGTAATCGGAGTAGTTGCACCAGCGATCCATCACAGTACCTCAAGGTAGAGAGAGACACGGAGCGCGTTGTCCACTGCGACACCGAAGAGAATATCCAAGTTCTCGAATGCCAGTCCCAGAGCCAACGAACCGGAGAATTCCACCTCCTGAAGCGATGAGAAAGGTCTTCCTCGGTTTGGAGCGTAGGGGTCAGCCAAACTCAGGAAATCGAGTACACGATCACCTCGCGACGACACGGTGACCATGGATTGAACTACAATCTGAGGGAAGGTCTGCTTCACCCAGTGCATATGTTTCACACGTGCCATAAGTAGATCATCAACAAGGGTGTGCGTTGGATAGGAGGGTATCGAGCGGGAACCACCATAATCGAAATAGGAACCCCTCCTCGGATTCGAAATATGGCTCGTTCCAGCATGGAGATCGAACAGGAGCACATCTTGTGCACGTACCGGAAACACCCGTTGAAATCGAGCCTCGAGTCGGTACCCGAACGGATCGGTCACCTCGGCTGCTGCCGAATACTCGAACTTCATTCCACTGGAAGGGAAGAATCTATACGGCATCGTAGTATAGACTCCTTCAAGTTTGACCAGTCCGATCAAAGCCTCATGCCCAATGGAGGTCTCTCCATACCAGATATAATCCAGGTTTCCTGCAAGTCGGATCAGAGCCGGAGTGCTGGGCCTGAACTGCATGGAGAGCTCACTGGTGATCATACGATCCCGCATATCGATCTTCTCTTCGACGACTCGCATATTCAAGGGGTGGATTCCCCCCGTCACATACCTAAGGGCGACACCGAAATCGATCTTTGGGACCACCTCGTACCGGATATTCGACTCGACGCTCAGAGCATCGTCATTGGCTACCCGCACAGAGAGTGTGGTGGGAGAATCAAATAGCTCGAATCGGGTGTACCTAAGCGAAAAATCGGGGGCAAAATAGAATCTGGGCTGCTGTTCTGAGTCGAACGAAAGCGACGCCGAACCAAAGACACCGGCGGAAACCGTAGAGAGTTTCCGAGGGAATCGTCTTGTCTGAATCTCCAGGTTCCCCCATACCGTCTCAGCTTTCCCGAGCTCTGCTCCGGTGTAGTCGTAGGTTACCGTTGCATAGGAACCACTGATTCGAAGATCCTCGAATATCCTGCTCAATTCCCGCTTTCTCAAGGAGTCGAGAGGCTTGCCGATGAAGTCGGAGAAGAGATCGAGATTGAACGATTGAGAGAGACTGTAATTCGGTCCCACATGACGGTGGGAAACCGTTCTCACCATGACATCGGGAAGTGAGAAATAGGGACCGTATCGTTGAGGATTCTTCGGCTCCAACGATCTGAATTGTGCAATAGCATCGGCCAAAAGGGCAATCTCCTCGGTATGCTCTGCTGCGCTTGCCTCCCCAGCTGCGATGATCTCGTCCACATTGTTGAAACTGAGCACTCCATGCTTTTCAAGTTTCGGAGTAATCAGGATATCGGCAGATTCACTCTGGTTCACCACAGTATTTTTTGTGAGAATGACGATCAACTGCGCCAGAATGGCTGTCAGGGACTCCAACTCCTCGTTTGAGACATCATAGTCCACGGTATTCACATCTACGGCAATCACGATATCGGCACCCAACTCTCTTGCCAAGCCCACCGGCATATTATCGACCAGACCGCCATCTACGAGTAGTCGATCTTCTACTGGATATGGGGTGAAGACCAGAGGAATCGATATGCTTGAACGGATCGCCGTAACCAGAGAGCCTTCGGAGAAGATAACTCGCTCTCCTGTGGCAAGATCTGTGCCTATGCACCGAAATGGAATTGCCAGATCATCGAAATGGGCGACTCCAGCGACTCGCGATAACGAGTCATTGAGCATATGCAAAATACGCTGATCACCGACGATGCCCGATGCCACTCCGAGTCCTCCACTATCGAAACCGAGCACAAAGAGATTGTCCCGATCTCGTCTGAGCGGTAGTGGCTCAGTTTTCAGTGGAGGAAGGGCAGAAATGGCGAACATATCCACCATGTCATAGGCTGTTATCAGCCGTCTCATGTCTCCAGGCGAGTAGCCTGCTGCGTAGAGGCCTCCTACGAGACTCCCCATGCTGGTCCCGAGTACCATATCGATCGGAATACCGACCCGTTCGATTGCTTCTATCACCGGAATATGGGCAAAACCACGCGCTCCTCCACCACTGAGTACGAGTGCTATCTTCGGCGTATCGGAATCGGACTGGGCCCGTCTACCATAGTCAGACACGGTGATGATCCTATCGCCCAATATGAGCGTCCTGGGTCGCGGTTCGACCGGGTCCGCTACAATCACACGCATTGTGGAGAGAACAAGGAGAAAAAGTAGTACGGAAAGATATGGGCGGCCGATCTTATGCTTCATCGACTTGCCCTAAAACTGCACCAATGATCGCAGGATTTCCATTGCAGAACGAGGCACTGTCCATCTCTTTTTTCTGAGCCAGTTGCAACCTGCTCACGAATAGCACACCATCTTTGCAGGCGACCGCTAATCCTCGCTTCTTATCCAGCCTGAGTACCGTTCCAGGCACGACCGATTCGTCGAGTATCTCATGAGGAACATCAAAGACAGACCCATATACTCCGGTGATTTGCAACATTTTTCCCTCGAAGGTGGTACTGGCTTTCGGCCAGGGGAGAAAGGCACGAACTTTTCCATGTAGGTCGCGCGCACTACTGTTCCAGTCGATCTGTCCATCCTGTTTTGAGAGCATTCTGGTGTAGGTGGCATCATGCGCTTGTTGCGGTGTTTCGACAAGCGTTCCCTCGAGAAGTCGCTCCACGGTCGAGACGACCAGCGATGCAGCTTGCGGAGCAACCCGATGCTCAAGCTCATCCGCTGTCTCGGTTCCAGTTAGTTCAATCGGATGAAACGAGAGGATATCGCCGCTATCAATCTCCTGGACAATGCGCTGCAGGGTAATGCCTGTGCTTCGCTCTCCGTTGAGAATTGCGAATTGAATGGGAGCACACCCTCGGTATCGTGGTAGTTGGGATGGGTGTACATTGATAGCCCCAATGGGGAAGAGAGAGAGGAATTTCGGTCCGAAGTAGTGTCCACAGGCAAACGAAAGCAGCATGTTCGGATCCAGCCGAGATACCTCTTCTCTTGCCTCTTTTCGGAGTCTGTCGAACTGGATCACGGGAATCCCAAGGCGCTGGGCCTCGACCTTCACCGGAGGAGGGAGCAGATGTCTTCCACGCCCAGCGGGTCTATCCGGATTCGTGAGAACACCGACCACGGTAAATCGAGATGCCAAAGCAGTGAGCGTTGGAACTGCGATCTCTGGGTTTCCTGCGAACAGAATTCGCAGCTGGGATCGATCCATGGCATCCTCCCGATTATTTTCGGCGTTTGGTACGCCGATTGTACGACGCAACCAGCTTATCGCGCGCCTCCTGCTCCATTCGATCTATGAACAGAACCCCATTGAGGTGGTCGTTCTCGTGCTGAATCACTCGTGCGAGCAATCCATCGGCTGCAAGCTTGAACGGCTTGCCAGTGACATCCTGAGCTTGAACGGTCACTCTGAGCGGTCGAACGATATCGTAGTACATACCGGGGATACTGAGGCACCCCTCTTCGTACATACCCTGCTCCTCACTCGTCTCGATTATTTCAGGATTGATGAACACAAGCCGCTCTCCAGGCCTCCGAGTATCCACGACGAACAGTCGGTTCAACGCACCTACCTGCGGGGCTGCAAGGCCTATCCCATCGGATTCAGCCATGGTCTCAAACATGGCATCGACAAATATCGAGAGCGCATTGTCGAAAACGGTTACCCGTTCTGCCTTTCCGCGCAATACTTCTTCACCTAGTGTATAGATATCTAACATGGGTACATAATAGCGGTAAACCGATGCACCCGTCAACGTTCACAGCATGTGCAACGGGTCTATATCGATCTCGAGATACATACCGGAGGGAACGGTATAGGTTCTTCGAATCGCATCGGCAACCTGGAGCAATCTTCCTATATGTTTCCCCCGGAGTACGAGGTGGTGCCTCCAGTTACCGGCGATCTTTTCGAGCGGACAGGGAGCGCTTCCCAGTATATCGGGTATATCCTCGGTCTGGACCCGAGAGGCTTTCATGGATTCCAGCAGACGCTCGACCAACGCATGCAACTGCTCGATCTCCTTTGCGGTCCGTTCCTTGTTCCTTCCTCGAACAACAAAATTGATCAATCGAGTGAGTGGAGGGAACCCAGTCATTGCACGCGACTGCAGCTCCTCTGTATAGAAGGTCTCAACGTCTCCTTTCACCGCAAGTCGGATCGCCAGGTTCTCCGGATGATAGGATTGCACCACTACCCTTCCCGCATTATTGTACCTGCCGGCGCGACCACTGACTTGAACGATGAGTGAAAATGTTCGCTCCTGAGCACGAAAATCGGGAAGATTCAGCGCACTATCTGCAAGGACGATCCCTACTAGGTCGACCAGAGGAAAATTGAGGCCCTTGGCCACCATCTGGGTGCCGAGCAGAATGTCGATCTTTCCCTCCCTAAAGTCGGAGAGCAAAGTACCGACGGCCTTCTTGTCTCGCACACTGTCGGTATCGAGTCGTGCGATCTTTGCCTGGGGTAGCAGATTCCGAACCTCCTGCTCGACCATCTCCGTTCCGAACGTTCCGTATCCCACATCGACCGAAGAACATTCGGGACAAACTGAAATCGGCTTTCTCGAGTACCCGCAGTAGTGGCACACCATCTTGCCAGCATGTTTATGAAAGGTCAGAGATACTGAGCAGTGAGGGCAACTCATTTCGTATCCACAGGCGTTACAGTGGAAAAAATGGGAGAATCCCCGTCTGTTCAAAAAGAGAATCGTCTGTCTCTTTCGAGCCAGCGTATCACGCATTTGAGAAACGAGGGTTCGGGATAGCAAATGTTGCTCCCCAAGCATATTCACCACTGAGATCTGAGGAGGAACCCCCCCGCCAACCCGAGTGGAGAGCCGATGTTTGACCACAAGGTCTTGCGTCATCATATGCCACGACTCAAGAGAGGGGGTGGCACTTCCCATGATCAGCAATGCTCCTGTCTCCCCAACCCGTCTCTGGGCTATCTGCCGTGCATGATAGCGGGGAGCATTCCCTGCCTTATACGAGGTCTCGTGCTCTTCATCGATAATAATGAGACCGAGGCGCTCAAATGGGGCGAATACAGCGCTCCGAGCTCCGATCGCAATCTGAATCTCGCCCCTTTTGATCCTTCTCCAAGCAGTGATACGCTGCGAGGGAGTCATGCCTGAGTGGAGAATGGCTACACGATTCTCGAACCGACTTGCGACCTGTCGTGCGAGCTGGTGGGTAAGCGTGATTTCTGGGACCAGATAGATCACCTGTTTGCCCGACTGGACAACCTGCTCTGCAACTCGGATGAACACCTCACTCTTTCCAGAACCGGTGACACCGTACAGATAGTGCAACCGTCGGGTGTCGGAGAGTATGGCTCGAATCGCCTCCTGCTGTTCCTCGGAGAGCAGGTCCTCGCTGACAGCAAGCGATTGTTCATCGACCGGAAGAGCGGGAGAATCGGCATCTCGACGACCTCCCGGTATCATACAGCTGAGCGCCTCGCCCTCGCTGCAGAGGTAGAACCGAGACATCCAATCTGCAAGCGCTATCTCCCGCTCGCCGAACAGCGGTTCCTTGTCTACCACTCGCTTTATGGCCTTTATCGTGTATGGAGTCTCATCGATCGACTCTTGGATTGCTACAACATATCCGGTCACTTCACGATTTCCCAAGGGAACCATGACCCGAACTCCGACCATGCATTCGAAATCTTCCGGTACGCTATAGGTGAATCGTCTCTCGAGTGGATTATTGTTCAGCACCACCTGTGCATACACACGCTACCTCCCAGTCCGGTTCAGCGGCATACCCACAAGCTCGGCAACCCGTTTCAGATCGTCCCATACCGGTGCGCGCAATTGCAGGTTCCGAAGCACCGCTGCAGGGTGATACGTGACCACCAGCGGAATACCTTCGAATCGATGGATCACAGCCCGCAGATCCCGTAGCGCATCCTCTCGACTCAACAGGACATGTGCAGCGACACGACCGAGACAGAGTATCGCATCCGGTTTGACCAGAGCTATCTGCCGTTTCAGATAGGGAAGACATGCCTGTACCTCCTCGGGGAGCGGATCCCTGTTCCCCGGCGGTCTGCATTTCACAATATTTGTAATATAGGTATTCTCTGTACGTGAAAGATTGATCGCGCTCAGCCATGCATCGAGATACTTGCCCGCACGACCGACGAATGGCTTCCCCGTGGTATCTTCATCGGCTCCAGGTCCTTCACCAATGACCATGAGACGTGCATTGAGTACCCCTTCACCGGGAACTGCATGGACTCGTGTCAAAGAGAGCTGACAACTCGTACACGAGTGAATCAACTCTGCAACCTTCTCGAGGTTTGCCCGGTCGAGCACCCTTCTCGACTCATCCTGCGAATCTGGGACCAACTCTTGGGCACGAGCTGCGAAATCTGGACGATCGTATCCTGGGGAGGCCTCATCTGACACATAGTGCTGCACTGCATCGAACAGGTTCCACGTACGCTCGAGTGTGGTCTCGACTCCCTTCCTTTTCTGTTCATTATCATTGTGGATCATCATAATCTATCCTATACAGGAACAGGCCGTCTGGAGGGGCTGTCTTTCCTGCTCTGAAGCGGTCTCGAGCCTCTAGGCGTCGACCGAACTCCTCAGGTGGCTCGAGATCTTCTCCCAACTGCAACATAGTCCCCACCATGGAGCGGACCTGGTGCATGAGAAACGCGTTCCCTTGAACCGTATACATGAGCAACCTTCCTCCCCATTGGGACTCTTCAAACGAAAAATGGCTGGTGTAGATGTCTCGGACCTTCGACTCACTCTGATCCGCAGCAGCTGCGAATGTGGTGAAATCGTGAGTTCCCACGATATATGCAGCATAGGCGTTGAGCAGATCGATCGGAGGGAAGCGCTTCACTCTGCAGACCCGTCCTCTATCGAACGGAGTGTAGTGGGCATACTCCTTTACAAAGTACCGATACTCCCGACAGATCGATGTGAAACGGGCATGGAACTGGTCGGTGACCTGGCTGCTTTCGATTATTCTCACCTCGTGCGGAAGCCGTTGATTGAGGGCTATGGCGAAAGCCTCAGCAGGGACACGCTGGTTCACAATGTCGAAGTGTGCCACCTGACCAAGAGCGTGCACTCTCGCATCTGTCCTTCCTGAGCCCTGTACACGTACATGCTCACCAATCATCTTGAAAAGAGCCTTCTCGATCTCCTCCTGCACACTGCGCTCTGTTTTTTGCCGTTGCCAACCAGAGAATCCCGAACCGTCATAACTCAGAAGCAACCTGATTCTTCGATGGCCGGGTGAAAGTGGGAATGTGGTGGGACGTTTCCAATCAGAGCGAGCCATCGCGCTCCTCCAATACCACGAATGCGAGAGCAAGCGAACGCTCATGGGTCATAGAGAGGTGTATGATCATCGAATCTAGGTGCAGAGCCTGTCTCACCGTGGACTCGACTGTTATCGATGGACGACCGAGCCGATCGACCACAACAGCGATATCTCTTGGTGCGATTCCTCGAAACCCAGTTCCGAGCGCCTTTACAAGAGCCTCTTTCGCTGCGAATCGAGATGCCAAATACTCTGCTCTCCGCTCTTCAGGGAGCGTCATTGCCTCTTGGTACTCACGCTCGTGGAATAGGCGACGCAATACATGGGCACTCATTCGCCGAGTATCCATCCGCTCGACAGCGACCGCATCCACACCGATACCTCGTATTCTCTCCTTTGTCACAGCGCTATCCCACCCGACAAATCTTGTTCCTCAGCCTGTTTCGGGCGATCCAGTCTGCGGAAAAAAATCTTTACCAGTTCCGGTTCGGATGTGAACGAAACCTCGATATCAACGAACGAAGAATCGGCTTCGAGCAGTACCGGAACCGTGGCAACTCCATCCTGGGAGACAGCTGAGAAGTCGGCTATTGCCGTTACTGCGGTAGGATCGATCATTCCGATGTATCGCTCATCGGTTCGGATAACCAGTGTGACCGAATCGGGAATGGTACTGGTTGCCTCGTATCCGACGGGAACAACCACATGCAGCGGAACTTCCACCCTCCGTGTATCGAGAGTCGCATAGGAGATTACCAGATAGACACTGATGGCAAGGAGCAATGAGATAACCTTTATCGGCCAGTTTTCAAGAAGCGACCGCCACATACTACTCAGCTTCATCTGCGGACACCTCCGTCATATCCTGTGGAGTTATATCGTGATAACTGAAGAGTGCGAGGAGCATTCTCTTCACTGTGGGGGTATCGAGATCGTAGTAGAGATTCGCATTATACGTCAGACTGATCGCTCCGGTCTCCTCAGAGACTATGAGTACAATGGCATCAGACTCCTCTGCAAGGCCGAGTGCCGCTCGGTGTCGAGTTCCGAAACTCTTCTTTATGTCTGTCTGTTCACTCAGTGGCAGATAACACCCGGCGGCAAGGATTTTCCCACCTTGGACCACCAGCGCCCCATCGTGAAGCGGTGTGTCGTGATCGAAAACAGTAAGAATCAACGCAGAGGAGAGGTCCGCGTTGAGTCTCGTGCCGGTGTCGAGGACTCCTTTGATTCCGAGATGCCTCGTAAAGACTATCAGTGCCCCCCTGTTCTTGGAGACGAGCACATTGCATGCATTGAGAATGACATCGATCTGTTCAGCTGTTGTCTGCGAACCCATGCGAAACAGCTTGCTCCTTCCACTGAACAGCTGCGTGAACGCTCGCCTCAGCTCTGGTTGGTACACGACGCAGGTGAAGATCACAATCGGTATGGTCAGATACTTATATAGCCAGAGGAAGACCGTGAGATTCAAAAGTCGTGATAGACTGTAGATACCAATGAGGACGAATACGATCCTGGCAATCTGCTGAGCCTTGGTCTGGGCGACCGCCTTGTGGAATCGGTAGAAGACATAGGTAAGCACCCCTATCTGTACTATAGGGGAGAGCCATTGCCATATGGTCGTTGCGAGTGTCGTGAACATTCGTTCCTTCTACCTCTCTTCCGTTTCGTCTTCGTTTACCCAGTCGAGTGTACGCTGAACAGCCTTGTTCCAGAAGAGGATCTTCTCCTTTCGAACCGTGTCATCCATGGCAGGAACCCACCGGGACTTCTCCTTCCAATGCTTGGACAACTCTTCGAAAGACTTCCAGAATCCACTCGACAAGCCAGCAGCATAGGCGGCTCCCAGCGCAGTCGTTTCCACCACTTGCGGTCTAATAACGGGAATCCCGAGCAGATCGGCAAGGAACTCCATGAGGGGTCGACTGTTCGTGAGCCCACCATCGACCTTGAGGACCTCCATGTCTATACCAGAATCGACTGCCATGGCATCGAAAATGTCCTTGGTCTGAAACGCGGTCGACTCCAATGCTGCTCTGCAGATATGTGCTGCAGTCGCATAACCGGTGAGTCCCGCTATCACTCCCCGAGCATCGCTTCTCCAGTATGGGGCGAACAACCCGCTGAAGGCGGGAACAATATAGACCCCGCCGCAATCCGGTACCGATTCAGCAAGCGTGTCCACCTCGGGAGCACTCTTCACGATCTTGAGATTGTCCCTCACCCACTGAACAAGCGAACCAGCGACTGCAATAGACCCCTCAAGGGCATATCGTGCAGGCTTTCCCGCCTCCCGGTAGGCTACCGTGGTAAGCAGTCCACGACTACTCACCGTGGGGGTCTCTCCGGTGTTCACCAGCAGAA
Source organism: uncultured Spirochaetaceae bacterium (assembly GCA_964473245.1). GTDB lineage: Bacteria > Spirochaetota > Spirochaetia > Sphaerochaetales > Sphaerochaetaceae > CAYZJV01. The sequence goes on along the minus strand of CAYYOL010000002.1, from coordinate 89,292 downwards.
AGCAACCGGTACCATAGGTGCTCTTACCCTGACCGGTCGAAAAGCAGGCTTGTCCGAACAGTGCCGCCTGCTGGTCTCCAAGTATACCACAGACTGGGACTGCTCCTTTCAGAGGTCCGTGTGCATCGGTGTGTCCGTATACCTCGCCAAAGGAGTTCACAATAGTAGGAAGACTCGCACTTGGTATAGAAAAGAGCTCGAGAAGCCATGGATCCCATGCCAAAGACTCGATATCCATGAGCATATAGCGTGAGGCATTGGTGACATCGGTCACCACGACACCCTTCCCCGGACCTCCGGTCAGATTCCACACAAGAAAGCTGTCCATGGTGCCAAAGACCACCCGTCCCTCTTCTGCATCTTCACGAAGATGATCCACATGCTCCAACATCCAAGCGATCTTCGATGCTGAGAAGTAGGGGCTCGGGATAAGACCGGATCGCTTCTGCAGTAGCCCTACATCTATCCGTTGCTTGAGCTCTTCGATTGCATCGGAACTCCGCAGGTCCTGCCATACGATGGCGTTGTACCGGACCCGACCGGTCTCCGGTTCCCAGGCAACTATGGTCTCACGCTGATTGGTTATGCCTATGCCTGCAATATCTCTATAGGTGGCTCGTACTTTTTTGAGCGTCTGCTCGATCACTTCCTCACAGTTTCTCCAAATTTCATCCGGATCGTGTTCAACCCAACCCGGTTGTGGAAAGATCTGCTCGTGTTCCATCTGGTGTGAAGCCTTCGGATTCCCCGCCTGATCGAATAGGATGAATCGAGTACTGGTAGTTCCTTGGTCCAACGCTCCAACGTATTTCACAAAAGCCTCCTCATAAGGTGAACGTCATGGTACAGTATATCGGGAAACGGAAAAACCCGCCACAGGTAATTTGGCACGGGTAGTTTGACACATGCGTGCAATGCCATGGTATACTTTGCGCCAAGGAGCTCATATGACGTTGAAGGAAGTGGTTGAGATAGTGAACGGAACCGTATTATGTGGAGAAGAGTCTCTGGACCGGGAGGTCCACCTCGGTTTCGCATCTGATCTGATGAGCGATGTCCTGACACTGCTTGAGGATGATATCCTCCTTATCACCGGACTGTCGAACAATCAGGCAATCAGGACCGCTGAAATGTCGGATATTCTGCAGATATTGTTCGTGCGGAACAAGAAACCGACCAAGACTATGGTCGATCTCGCGAAGGAGCACGGCATAACCGTCATCACCACTCCTTACTCCATGTTCCGGTCCAGTGGCCTGCTCTTCGGCAATGGCCTCAAACCGGTCTATTGAGGAACCGCGCATGCACGTCTCATACGAGGTGAGAGCCGGCGACTTCTCGAATGCAGGAAACGTCTCAAGTACTGTGAAGGGCATTATGAAGAAACTGGGCATTGCTCCCGTACATATCAAGAGGATCATCGTTGCTCTTTACGAGGCCGAAGTCAACGTCGTAGCGCACTCATTCGGCGGTGAGATCTCCTGCGTAATTGAACCAGATTCGGTCGAGATCGTTGTTGCAGATACAGGTCCGGGAATACCCGATCTCGAACTGGCAATGACCGAAGGGTGGTCTACCGCGACACCTGAGGTTCGGGAGATGGGCTTCGGAGCCGGAATGGGACTTTCGAACATCCGGAAGAATGCAGATCGGCTCTCAATCGATACCGGCGAAAACAGCCCTACACGGATCAACATGCACTTTGCATTGAACGAAGGGGAATCAAATGCCTGACAGACCATTTCATCATACTCTCACGGTCAATAGAGAGTTGTGTCGCGGCTGCACACACTGTATGAAACGGTGCCCTACCGAAGCCATCCGAATAACCGGAGGGAAAGCTCAGGTGGACCCCGAACGGTGTGTCGACTGCGGCCAATGTATGGATGTCTGTCCTCACCAAGCAATCATGATCGAGCAGAGCGATTTTGATCAGATCTTCACATACCGATATCGAGTGGCAATCGTCCCATCGCTCATGATAGGTCAGTTCGAAGAGACTGTAACCGAAGATGACATGATCGACGCACTGCACGCTATCGGATTCACCCATGTCTACTATGCTGAGTTCGGCGTGGACATACTGCGAACACTCGGCAACCGAATCAGTGTATATGCCGACGAGCATCCGGTCGTCTCATCATACTGTCCGGCAGTCGTGCGACTTATCCAACTCCGCTACCCTTCGCTTCTGCCCAATGTAAACCTCATGCGGACCCCTGCTCAGATTGCAGCACTCTACGCACGGGTTGCTCTGGAACAGCAGGGCGCATCCACCGATTCGATTGGTGTGTTCTATATCACCCCCTGTGCTGCAAAGTATGCCCAGATCAAGACTCCGGGATCTGCTACCGAAGGTCTCATCCAAGGTGGATTGAATCTCGACTCTGTATTTAACTACATGCAGACTCACCTAGCGCAGCAGCCGCCACGTGCCAAAGATGCAGAGCGAAGGTGGGCCCCTCCCACTATAACCTCTGGAGCATTCCTTTGGAGTCTCACGAAGGGAGAGAGCGCAAGCATGAAGGGGAGAACACTCTCGATAGACGAAATTCACAACGTAATCGAGTTCCTCGAGCTGGTCGAGGATGAGCGACACGAGAATATCGACTTTCTTGAGTTACGAGCATGCGATACAGGATGCACAGGTGGCATACTCACTCCGAGAAACCGTTTCCTCGCCACCGAACGGATCAAGCACCACGCCAAGACACTCCCGAAAGAACTGAGTGAAAAGTGGCAACAGGAGATCCTATCACTCGGCGAGCACCTCATTCACAATCTGAAAGTGGATAGAATCACGGCAAAACACTCGCTTCAACTCGACATCGACATGACGATGGCGCTGAAGAAGATGGAGAAGGTTCGTCAGATAACCGAGGTATTGCCGGGAATAGATTGCGGACTCTGCGGAAGTCCCACCTGTAGAGCACTTGCTGAGGATATCGCGCGGGGGAATGTCAGTATTCGCCGATGTATGGTCCTAAAGATGAAGGACCCTCACGGTCTGAACCACCTCGCAAGAGTGTGGGGAGATGTCGTGCAACCTCCGGCTTCGAACACTACAAAGGAAGTCTGATCGGCTTCACACCACGTAAACGCTCGCTCTTCTTCGACTCCCGTTCAAGCATCTTCTCACCGGCAATCGAACTCACCGCAGACGTATTCTCGATCGATTGCAAAAGTGTCTTTGCGGCACGCCGAATATCATCGACTGTCGTCTCCAGTGTCCAACTTCTCCGCTCGGCTCTGAATGTATCGCTGATTTCGTACAGTGCTCTCCGGAAAGCGATCATGGAGGCGTTCTTGGGGTACAGAGGGCGCAGTTCCCGCGCAATGATCGAAACGATAGCCGAGTCGAGCAGCTCCTGCTGTACTCCATGCTCAGCGATACGCTCCAACACTGAGACAAAATCCTGCAGTGTCCCTTCGACCCGAGGGTCCCGATAACTAGAGAACGCAAACAGTCGTTCCAGCACATCGACGTGAGCGCTTACACCGTAGGCTCCTCCCACGCCACGAACCTGCTCCCACAGGTGATTCGTGGTGATGATGTGCGCCAGAACGGTCTCATGGGTCTGCACCGGATCGACCGGTTCAGCAGCTCTGCACACGAGGGCACTGAAACTCACCGAGCTTGGGATCGTGAACAGCTCGACCGAGGATGCTTGCTCCTCAGTGAATGGGATAAGCTGCTCTGCACCCGATTTCACCAGACCGGTAGATGCATGCAGGCTCTCTGCGAAACCGATCATTCGTGTGGCGGCTTCATCCAGCAGTGAATCATCGGTACACAGGTGCATAATGAGCCGATCTCGATCGATGAGTTTTCTCTGCAATGAGGTGAGCTCCTCACCGAGACGGGTGACAGTCTCGTGATCCTCGATATCCAATTTCACCAGATGAAGCCACTGTGCTATGCCATTCCACAACTCATTCTGCCAGAGAACCGGAGAGAAGTGGGAACTTGCCCGCTGAGAAGCGAACAGTTGTCCAGAACCTGCGACATTTGATTCAAAATCGCTCACCAGATCGTTCACCACTGCCCCTATTCGCTCTGGATTGGCGACATCTGCATGGCTGAGAATCTCCGACAGCAACTTGAGGCTCGCTTCATGGTCTCGTGCAAGAGATTTCATTCTGAACACCAATCCACTTCGCGAGACATCCGACTCGGTCAGCATGGAAGAGCTCTCCAGGAAGAAGTAGAGTCCTCCCATCGTCTGCCGAATTCTGACTGCCATCTCATCGTAGGGTACACCGTTGACTCCAGTCATGTGCAACAACCGCACAAAGAGCGGCAACAACAACTGTTCTGATTCGTTCAGACTTCCCGCGGAGAATAGTCCATCGGTGTAGACGATGCCATTCGAATCCATACCCTGCACATATACAGGCACCCCAGCTATGCTCTGTAGTTGCTGAGGGAGCGTGCGAATAGTCTCGGGAAGATCCTCTTTTCTCAAGACTGGGATGGTCGCCAATGCTTCAGGGGAGTCCTTTTGTGCCTCGAACTGTTCAAATCGTCGCGTATGCTCCTGGAGCTGTTCAAGGCCATCCTTTCCGAGAGATGCTTTCACCTCGTCAAGTCTCTGGTTAAGAGACTGTTCAAGCATGCGATTGTGCGCCCCATCGGGCTTCACGATCAAAAGACACCGGTGTGGATTGTCGAGCAGGTTCTTCTGGATCCATTGTTCAAAATAGCCCCGTTCATTCTCCGCAAACAACGCTCCATCCTGCTGTGCTGCTTCATCGACCATCTGCTTCAGCTTCAGTAACGAAGATCTCACGCCGACGGTGACATGAGGAGCCTTCCCCTGGAGCCATCCACGAACGGCACGACTCATCGCGCGAAGTCCCATGGGAGCATCTCCAGTGATCTCTTGCAACTGGAACTCCTGTCGCTTGATCGCATTCTGTACGAGCGATGTCGGAATACCCTGCTTGACGATTGTCGTAAGCGTATCCAGCACGAGCTGCTCCGCCTCCTGCGCCCGAGCGGGGTCGATACCCTTGAAGCCGACGGTGAACGGCATCTGCCTAAAGCTCGTGTCCATACCGCTTATCTGCGAAATATCCTTCGAAAGATGCGAATCGATGATTGCCTTATAGAGGGGTGCCCCAGGATTCCCAAGGAGAATGTCCACCAGCGTCGTCAATGTGAGCACCTCAATCGGATCCTCTACACAGGTGGTCGCCCAGCTGACAGTCACGGTGGCATCGTTGTTCTGTTGCAAGTCACCCTGTGCAGGACTTGTCACAGAGACTGTCTTCGGTTTGTTCCACGGTTTCGCCAATAAAGTGGGCCCGCTAATACTCATAGCCGACATATCCGAGAGATAACGATCGTCTAACAGTGCGAGTCGCTTGGTTACATCCTGGTCTCCATAAAGAAAGAGACGGCAATTCGACGGATGGTAGTGCGATGCATAGTACCCGGCGAATTGTCGATAGTTCAATCGGATGATATGCTCTGGATCTCCGCCCGATTCGAAGAAGTATGGAGTGTCTGGGTAGAGACTTCGGATACTCTGACGACCAACTATGGAGTCGTGGTCCGACAGCTCTCCGAGCATCTCGTTGAATACGACACCGTCAAATTTGAGCTCTCCGCTCTCATCGGCAGTTATCCGAATCCCCTCCTGCCAGAAGGTCTCCTCCCGTAACAATGGGCTGAACACCGCATCGGCATATACGGAAAAGAGGTGAGAAAAATCCTTCTCGAGCGGTGAAGCTGCAGGATACACTGTGTAATCCGGGTAGGTCATGGCGTTCATGAATGTGTTCGCACTCCCCTTCAACAGGGACATGAACGGATCTCGTACGGGATATCGTTCGGAACCGGCTAGGAGGCAGTGCTCTATGATATGGGGGGTGCCACAGTCGTTTACCGGAGGGGTCTTGAAGATGAAACCGAAGAAATTCTCCGGATCTTCGTTTGCAACATGATAGACCTCCATGCCGCTGATACGGTGTCGAAAGAAGTAGCCATATCCATGGTAGTCTTCGAGTACATCTATCGATTCCAGAATGAAACCGTGAAGTTCATCGCCCGGCATCAAATTCCTGCGTTGTTCTGCTTCCTGTTCACTCACAAGAACCTCCTGTCGTCATGACACTCAGAGAAGGTACCATGAGGGGATTGGATTGACAACCCACCGGTTCTCTGGGTACCTTCAAAGGTATCAGGAGTAGCTATGCATTACATTGGAGCACACGTCAGTGCCGCTGGGGGCACACATAATGCGGTAAAGAACGCGGTTGAAATCGGAGCGAACGCGTTTGCGCTTTTCACGAAGAATCAGAAGCAGTGGAAGGCCCCTCCACTCAGCGAGGAACAGATCGATCTTTTCAAGTCAGCAATGGCCGAGGCCGGGTTCGTAGCAGAGCAGGTGCTTCCACACGATGGCTACCTGATCAATCTAGGGAACCCCGACCCCGAGAAACGACGAATCAGCTTGAACGCGTTCATCGATGAGATGCAGCGGGTGGAACAACTCGGACTCGACCGGCTCAACTTTCATCCGGGAGCGCATCTCAAGAAGATCGATCCGGACGATTGCATGAAACTTATCACCGAGGGAATAGACGAAGCACTAGAGAATACTCATGGTGTATTCGCAGTCATTGAGACCACAGCGGGTCAGGGCTCCGCCATCGGCAGGACCTTCGAGGAACTTGCCAGAATCATCGAACGGTCGAATCATCAGGACCGTATTGGGGTGTGCATCGATACCTGCCATATCTTTGCAGCCGGATACGATATCAGGACCGCAGAGTCGTTCGCTTCTGTCATGGAGTCGTTCGACCGAATAATCGGGTTCGACCGGCTCATGGGGATGCACTTGAACGATGCAAAAAGCGAATACGAGAGTCATGTAGACCGGCACGCGCCGCTTGGGGAGGGGAATCTTGGGTTGGAGCCGTTTAAAGCGATGATGGCCGATCCTCGATTCCAGAGAATCCCACTCATTCTTGAAACGACCGACCCCGACCTTTGGAGTCGCGAAGTACAACTGCTTCGCAGCTATGCCCGATAGACGGGGTATGACGAGATGAAAACATTGTTTGCCCATGCCGATCGACCACTTGTCTTCGGGCATCGCGGATATGCCTCCCAAGCACCTGAGAATACTATGGCTGCATTCAAGTTGTGTGCAGAACGTGGTATTTTCGGTATCGAACTCGATGTCCACCGCTGCGCAACCGGTGAGATAGTGGTGATTCATGACCATACAGTGGACAGGGTAGCCGGCGTCTCGGGCCATGTGGAGGAGATGTCGTTGGGAGCGTTGCGAGAACTCGAAGTCGGAAGCCATGCGGGCTCTGCATTCACCGGTGAAAGAATCCCCCTGCTGCAAGAAGTCCTCGAGACCTTTGGTGACTCGATCCATTATGACATAGAGCTGAAGATGGAGGGTACACAGAACACCGGACTGGCGGAAAGCACGTGGGAACTGATCCAACAATACCATCTTGAGCATGTTTCTCTCGTATCCTCGTTCAATCCGTTCGCCATACGGCAGTTCAACCGGGTGTCCAAAAAGGCGGTTCCCACTGCGGTCATCTACAGTGAGGCAGAAGAGGTTCCCGCACCGCTCCGGCATGGTTGGGGTCGCCACATAGCCCGCTGTTCCGTGCTTAAACCGGACTTCCAACTTGTTACGGAGAAGAGTGTGAGGAAATTCAATCTGAGACTCGGCTACCCGCTGCTAGCATGGACCGTGGATGACTATGCGGAGGGGAAGCGTCTGATAGAATTGGGGGTAAGCGGACTGGTTTCGAACGATCCCGGTCTATTCTCCGACCTGATCGGTCAGCGATAGAGATAACGGTACAGCAGTGAGGCGGAAATTGCCCCGAATCTAGTGAAGGCCTCACCTCTTGCCTCCTCCAGAGACGCCCCAATCGCGTTTGCCTGTACGGTGCTGGTACGACCGAGTACGACCTGTCTGGTAAGATCGATCAGCATAGCCTCTCCAGCAACCGTCACCACAGCACCCCGCTCGGTATTCTTGTGGTGCGATACACCTACATTCCCGTACATGACCAGTGGGTATTCAGGATATCGCTGGCGGAGCGTTGCTATGAGATCCTCATCTTCGTCGACGATTCCGGACGGTCGTGTCAAATCCATTCGTATCCCATCCTTCGCCAGTTCAGATGCCAAGCCGGATGCTGCTAGAGAGGTTGTGAGCAAATCCCCTTGTAAGGAGTACTCAGACAGAGCAACCAAGAGTGTTCGCGACTGCAGAATGGATATCCGTCGGTAGGGATAGACTACCTGCTTGGCTTCGATGAGGTCGATCAACTCTGCGTGGAGTTCAGGATCGATCTCCGCAATTGGAGCAAGCGCACGCTCCAGATGTATCATGAAAACGAGCTGTCCATCTCCAATGATCGTCGGATTGCTTGGGGTGTAGAGTATCTGTCCCGATCCATCGGTGACGAATTGCTGCATATCCTCGTACTGCCGACCTAATGCATCACGAGCGATCGAGTATGCGACGACCGGCGCACCCTCGACTCTCGGCGAGAGCGATCGGGGGCCTCTCCGAACGGTCACTGAGGTAGTCGGTACAGATGGGTCTCCCTGAGCTATCGAAATGGTTAACTGACGGAGAATGCTCCTCACTCGGTCAACAGCCTCTGCGTATTGTCGCTCGCCTCTATCCACAGGAAGGGAGGCAGCGATCAAGGCAGTCTGAATATACTTCTCCGCTGCTATGGTGTCACGATTCTCCCTGAAAGCCTGAGCTCCCTCCTGCATGAGTCGATCCATCTGTCGCTGCCGTTCAAGCAGAAGCACCTCGGCTTCGGTTCGAGCCGTCTCGAGCACTTCCCTGTCGGCGACAGCCAGAAAGAAGACCGTAATACCAGAGGCATCCTCCTTCACGAACTCCTGGGTGACTCTGAGTCGATACGAGTCGATTGCATTCCGACTGGAGAGTTCCGCGATATGGAGTCCTGTGACATCTCTGCCGATATACTCCGATATCTGTCTGAGCACAGACTCATAGGCCAATACCCGTGCACGAGTCTCTCCAGCTGCTGTTCCTCTGCCGATGAATGCACTCTGATTCCGTGATATCTGCGGTTCATAGACCCATACCGGAACCCCTTCGAGATTCGATCGGACCCAGGTGCTCAACGACGAGCACCCGGAGAGTGTTATGAGGAGCACAAGAGTGAATATGCCGACTACGTTCTTCATGCTTCCTCCACTTTACCATATCCAACCGAATGTCGGCGAGATGGTAAGTCCACGCTCATTACTCTGAAGACTCGAAAACACCCCATTCTCGCGTCTCGTCCGATACCGATATCCGGTGCTCACACCAAAGTACCAGTGACCATCCGCAAGGTAGGAGATCTCCAATGACACTTCGGCTCCATAGAGAAACTCGGCCGGTAGTGAATCAAAGACGAGCAAGCCCCCCACTACCTGCGCCTTACCGGCGAGCTGTACATTGGTCCACCAACGTCCCTGCATATGTCGAGAGGCTGTCAGCTGCCCAAGGGATATCTGCCTGAGTAACCCGACACCGAGCGTATACTCAAACCATCCTGCATCGTACTGATATATCCCTTCTGCGGTGCCGAAGAGGCGGAATTTGGATTCGAGAAGGACTGTCTCTACTGTCACCGCAGCACCGGCTCGGTTCAAGGAGAGTGGAAACGAGAATTTGAGAGACAAGTCCGTTTTCACCGGAGTCAGCGGCATTCCAGCTGAAAGTGGTCTACGACTGTAGAGTGGAACAAGTTCAGTGACTCCGGTTTCGGCCCCATCTGACGTATGGAGAAACTGATCTGCCACCTCGAGCAGAGCTATGGAGACTCCTTGTCGATCGAGAATGCGAACTCGAGATCCCCGCTTCACCTGCCAACCATCGTATGTAGTCCAAATTCCCGAATCATGTACATTTGAGATCTTGGGACCCTCTCCATCTGGCACGAGGTATATACTGTTCTCCCTGATAAAATATCGAAGTCTCTGTTCATACCTAGTCTCCCAAGTCTCAAGAGAGTCGGTAAGAAAAGCGATCGTGTGTTCTCCCGACTCTGAGGGGCCAGTCCAGGAGAGCTCAATCCAAACAAGGACACTGTCTTGAAAAAGGGTGGTATCGAGAGAGACGCTCTCAATGGCGACTGTGAAGCGCTGATCAGAATCCGAACTGAAGTGAAAGACCCAATCCAACTCCTCCTGCACAATCCGTTCAGTCGTTGCCCGGATATCACCCGAAAGAAGACTCGCCGAGCTGTCCGCCCTGACGTCAAGCGAAAACGTTCCACTAGCGGCACTACCTGCAACGGTGGTGACCCATAGGAAGATCATCACCAGAAGTATCCGATAGCGGAACGGACTCAAATGTTCACTCCTGCCCAGAAGAGGGCAATCTGCTCTGCAAGCAACATCGACTCTTCCATCGCCGGCATGGCGACCCACTCGAACCGTGAATGCAGATTGTGCGATCCTGTGAAGATATTCGGTGCAGGAATTCCCATCTCCGCAAGTCGAGCCCCATCGGTACCCCCACGAATAATCTTCTCCTCAAGCGCAATGTCCAGGCGCTCTCCGGCTTTCCAGATAGCCTCCATGATAAGGGGATCTTTCTGGATGGCTTCGTACATGTTCCGGTAGACGACCTTCGCTGAAACGGTGACCGACCCTCCTGGGAAGAGCTTCTCGGTAGTCTCTCCTAGGCTCTTCAGGGTGTCGATTCTCCGTTTGAGACCCTCCGACTCGAAATCTCTTGCATAAACAGTGAAGTGAGTGGATTGACTCGTTCCCTCTATCTCTTCTGCACAGTAGTACCCGTACCTGCCATCGGTCGCCTCGGGGCTCTCGCTTGCCGGTAGTGAGTTTATAAAAGAGACAGCCATGGAGACACTGTTCACCATGCGTCCCCGTGCTGCTCCGAGATGATAGGGAACACCTTTGCATTCGACTTCGATGGTAGCTGCATTGAAACACTCCGCCTCGATCTCACGCCGTCGGCCTCCATCGATGGTGTAGCAGCAGCGAGATTTGAGACGACTTGCATCGAAGGCATCCATGCCGCCGCCTGTCTCTTCATCGGAGGTGAATACGAGTTCAATCTCCCCATGCTTCGGTGCATGTGGAGAGAGAAGTCGCTCTGCAAGCGTCATGAGGATTGCCACCCCTGCCTTGTCGTCGCCACCAAGGAGGGTTGTCCCATCGGTTACCACCAAGGTCTCCCCGACATATTGGATAAGCTCGGAATTCTCTTCAACACGTATGCGGTAGTCTTCATTCAGCACAATGTCAGAGCCATCGTACGACTCGATCACTCGTGGCTTCACCCCATTCCCAGGGACATCGTCTGCTACATCCACATGTGCCATGAACCCGATAGTGGGAGCAGAGACCCCCTTGGGAAGATTCGATGGGATTCTCGCTATCAGATATCCGTTCTCGTCGAACAGGATATCGGCTATTCCAAGGTCTGAAAGCTCCTGCTCCAACATGCGCAGTAGCACCAACTGCCCATCGGTAGTGGGTCGTTTATCGACTATATGAGGATCGCTCATGGTATCTACGGCAACATACCGCAGTAGGCGATCTAATAGGGTCTTGCTAAGGGGAGATTGACTCATGCTCTACACTCCTGAATGGTATCTTGGATCTCTTGCTGCATTATTCCACATTTGAAGATGACAGGCAAGGCAATCCCCCCACGTCGATACCCTCCTCTCATGCATCGAAATTATACTTTTTCAACATGGGTTTCACCATGTCCATAACTTGATAGATAGAGAAGACCACTATGACCAGACCGGTCACCACGGGTCCGTTTGACATGGTCTTTCCCACCGTCATCATAGATGTCGCGATGGCATACGACGCGCCCGGATCTGTGGTGACATCGACAATCCACTCCTGGAATGATTGCGAAGCGGAATCCTCTCCATACTTATAGTACCGGTAGATGGCAAGCAGTGTCGTCGCAGTTACTCCTGCAGCAACCGAGATTGCGGCAGCAGCTGTGATCTTTCCCCAGAAAATGGTATTGGGTATACAAGCGTAGACGATTCCCGCAACCATGAGCACGAGCGTCTTGGTTACCAGTTTCTGTAGATCCCGCATGAAGGCAGGTCGCTGGCTTGGTGGTAGTGCTCTACTTTGCACATCTCCATACTCTGCAAGAGAACGTTCCACCTGTGCCACTCGGCTGGAGAGTTCCGAGAACTCCTCTTCTGAGACAAGCTTCTCTGCTGCTGCAAGGACCCGATCCGAATCGGTGCCTATAGCCACCTCATGACAGAAAGCCAAGTAGTCCGATCCCTGTGTCTCATCGAGCATATTCGAGACAATGGCATTCCCAGACGATTCACCGAGCACGCTCCTGACAGACTGATCAAGCTCCCCATGCTCATCGAGCACCGGTTGCACAACGGCAATCTGCTCCTCCACCACGCGAGCTACCACTGGAACCATCTCCTCTTCACTGACAGACGGATTTCCCAACGGCTGCCAGGCGAGAGAACACCCGAGTAGACTCACTACCGTCCAGACAACCAGCGCATTAGTCAGTACGGTCTGCACCGTTTTTCTCATTTCCCACTCCTTTTTATTGTGCCTACCGGCCTCCACCGGTGGCGATCGATGCGAAAACCCATCCGACATCCACAGAGAACTGAAGGCGACTCCACGAGGGAACCAGCCCCGTTATATAGGCGAAGCTCTCGGTTGCACTCTCAGCGGGATCTCTATAGATAATCGAGGGTCTGACAAACCACCTGGGAGCAAATTCCCAAGTGTATCCGAATACACACTCGTTCAGATAATGGATTGGTTCGTTCGGAACATGGGTACCAGTGAAGAGAATGAGCTGGGTAAGCGTGAAACCGATGTATGGTCCGGTCCCCCATGGATGGACCAGGAGCTTCAGCGAAAAATCGAAGAGTACTTCATCTCCCCCACTGTGGTCGAAAGTACAGGCAACAGGTATTTCGAATCCAACACCCTCGGATACCATACTACCGACGGATAATCGAAACCGAAGAGCATTCTGCCACAAGGCATCGACTGAGAGGGCATCGATGGTACCATAAAGAGAGATTTTCGATTGTTCGTGCGTAGGGTGGGCTGCAGGGCATACTGCTACCAATATGCAACACAGTAGGATGATTTTTCTCATGTCAGCTCCTCTTCCAATAGGTCAGGTGCACCCTATCATCGCGAAGATGGAGCCGCAATCGTCAGTTCAGACTAGTCTTCATCCCATCCGAGAGCCTTTGTGAGAGCCTCTTTCTTGCTTTTCATGAAGAAGATTGTGAACCTTGCATCGTCCTTGTCGGCAATTGAGAAGGTCACTCCACCTCTGAAGCCCACAACTCGACCAATGGTAAAACCCTCGATCGACTCGATGTCAACAGACCATACAAGTCGTGCTCGTTGTCCATTGTTCCTATTCCGATACCGCTGGTAGAGATCGACTGACCGCTCAGTGACCACAAGTCTTCCACGGACCAGGTCCTCGCTTGACATAGGTGGCACCTTTCCAGCGAAAACCGAAAACTTGATTGGCCCGTCATATACCGTTGAGACATCTGAATCGCTCACCCAGTAGGAGGATCGATAGTAGAGATACAGAACCACGAACATGAACAGAAATAGAGACCAGTAGGCCCAAAGGGCAATCTGATTCGACGGCATGAAGATCACCACAGCGAACAATACGAGAAGAAGGATTTTCAACAACGTTTTCATAGGGGGCGAGCACTCCTTTCAGATAGTCAATTCGCATGATACCACATCACCTACATCAAAGAAACAGCAGAGTATTTGTCATATCCCATCTTGGATACTCCTTCCAGGCCAAAAAAATTCTCTCTTGTACCGATCAATACTTGACATATGCTTTTACAAGAAAATAGTATGCATGCATGTGTGGAATAGTAGGTTACATCGGTCACAAGGAAGCGGCAGGCATTCTTCTCGAGAGCCTGGAACGACTGGAATACCGAGGATACGACTCGGCAGGACTCGCACTCTTGAATGGGCAGGACGTGGAAGTCGTAAAGCGATCAGGACGCATCACCGCTCTGAAAACGCTGATCGAAGAGACCCACCGCAACGGCATGGCCGGAATCGCACACACTCGATGGGCCACCCATGGAGCTCCCACAACCGTGAATGCACACCCGCACACAGCATACGATGGCTCTGTAGCAGTGGTTCACAACGGTATCATAGAGAACTACCTTGAGCTACAGACCTTTCTCGAAGAGAAGGGTATTCTCTGTGTCACCGAGACCGACACCGAAGTCATCGCCCACTTGATTGCACTGTTTTGGGATGGAGATGGGGTATCGACCCTCGGCAAGGTGATGAAGATGCTCCGCGGATCATTCGCATTGGCCGTAGCTCATCGTGAGCAGCAGAATCGTCTGTTCATAGCAAGACGAGACAGCCCGCTGGTCGTAGGACAGGGTATCGACGAGATGTTTCTCGCAAGCGACCTTACCGCACTACTCTCCTATACGAGAGACTTCTGTTTCCTCAAGGACAACCAGATAGCATCGATCTCACAGAACGAGCTCCTGCTCTACGATGAACAGCTGAACGGTGTGGTTCCCACCTTCGTGAAGAGCACTTGGGATGTTCTCGCTGCAGAGAAGGATGGATACGATCATTTCATGCTCAAAGAGATGATGGAGCAGCCGAAGGTCGTCTCGGATACGATCAGGGCACGGATCAGATCCGATAAACGGGCGGTGGTATTCGACAAACTTGGGTTCGATAGAAACTATCTACAGAATATACAACGCATTTGCATCACTGCCTGCGGGACGGCCTACCATGCAGGCATGATCGCCAAGTACCTGTTCGAACATATGGCTAAGATTCCGGTAGAAGTCGAATTTGCCAGTGAATTTCGCTACAGAAATCCCTTAGTGGACAGCAATACACTCGTAGTAGTAATCAGCCAGTCGGGGGAGACCGCGGATACACTCGCTGCACTGCGAGAAGCAAAGCGGCTCGGAGCCAAGGTGCTTGCCATCGTGAACACCGTCGGCAGTTCGATCGCCCGAGAATCGGATGAAACGATCTACACCTGGGCAGGGCCAGAGATTGCCGTAGCATCGACCAAAGCCTACATTGCACAACTCTCGGTCATCCATCTGCTCACCATATTTCTTGCATCGATACGGGGAACCATGACCAGTGATGCAGTGGAGACCTACCTAGGCGAACTTGAGGCGATTCCGGGAAAAATCGAAACTATCCTCGAACAGAGACATGTGGTGCAAAGACTTGCGAAGGAGTTCGCCCATGCAGGAGATATTTTCTTCATAGGCCGTGGGTTCGACTATACGATAGCCCTTGAGGGGTCGCTCAAATTGAAGGAGATCTCCTACATCCACTCAGAGGCATATGCGGCTGGAGAGCTGAAGCATGGTACTATCGCATTGATCGAGGAGGGAACCTTTGTCGCCGCGCTCTGTACGCAATCGACCATGATCGACAAGATGATCTCGAACATCAAGGAGGTGAAAGCTCGAGGAGCCCGAGTCTTAGCCATCGCTTGCGAACGGACCACCAGCTTGAGCAGGGTTGCAGACATGACCCTGCTGCTTCCCGACACTCCCGATGCGCTCGTCCCCATACTGGCAGTTGTTCCACTGCAGCTCTTTGCCTATTATTGCGCACTGGAAAGGGGTTGCGATGTGGATAAACCGAGAAATCTTGCAAAATCGGTCACTGTTGAATAGTTGCCGATCGAGTGCTGGCAACGAAAGCTTATCTTGCACTCCTTTCATTCTTGCATCCACTTGCCTATACCCCTCTTTCGCTGTATGTTTACAGCATGCATTCCATTCCCAATTATCCTGACAAAACTCCTCTGGAGCTTGGTCATTTTGCGTCGCTCCAGCCATTCCTCCTCAAACACCGCCATGGGGTCAGTGAATACTCCATGGCATCGCTCTACCCATTCACTCGGAAGCGACACTATACAGTGAGCGCCTTTCGGGATGCTCAGGGTGAAGAGGCCTTTCTCATTCGCGGCATCCAGTGGAATGAGGGACGAGAGGAGATCTTCGCCATGCTCCCGAAAGGGTATCCGGGAAAGGAGTTGATTGACGATCTAGCGACTCGGGTACAAGAGATCAATACCATAGCTGAAGATCTCGCCCCAGCATGGGACGAAGCTCTTACCTCCAACCATGGGAACCTTTCCCTAGTTGAAGATCGTGACAATGCCGACTATATCTATCTTCGAAAAGACCTCATAGATCTCAGTGGCCCCAGTTTGCACAAGAAACTGGTACATGCACACCGTTTCTCGGAAGAGAACCCGAACCGTGTGCTTGTTCCCGCTCACCTAGCCAAGAGCTCGGACATGATCGCCGTGCTCGACCAGTGGGCTGAGGGGAAAGATGTCATTGAAGACTATCGAGCTACCCTGCTTGCGATAGAGTCGAAAACGGAGCTTGGCCTTCGTGGTGTCGTACTGTATACAGACGATACTCCAGTAGCGTTCACCCTGGGAGAAGAGGATACCATGAGTAGGTTCATCATCCATGTGGAGAAGGCTGTAACCGGCTATCGTGGCGTGTATCAGTACATCAATCGTGCATTCGCATCTGAGTTACCCGACCGCATAATTGAAATCAACAGAGAACAGGATCTGGGCATTCCAGGTCTTCGTCAGGCAAAGAAGACGTACAAACCGAATCGTATGCTCATGAAATACCGAATACGGTTCAACTAGGAGTCTGACTGCTGATTTCGAGCGAACATATTCATGAGCAGTCCAGCACCCATCATATCGGGCTGTTCCATGCTCTTGAGACTATCGACGAACTCCTGAAAGTCGACAAGCGTTTCGAGAAGTAGAAGTCGTACAAACGCCTCATACTCCTGTTTGCCACTCACCTCGATCAGCGACCCCTTGCGCCGGAGAATGAACACCATCTCCTCCTTCCGAATCTGCCATGAACGAACCGACCCCTCAATGGTCCTCACGAAGAACCCCTCTGAGCGGAAGGCATCGGAAAACGATTTGCGCAGGAATTCGGCAGCTCGTTCCGAAGGAAACTCGAGTTCGAGTGTCACCATATCGGCTGTTGCCGGCTCTGATATCTTCTTTCGGTACCCGGAGCCCCCAGAGAAGCTCTTTACCAGCAATGGAGGAGCTGCAACAGATGCCAGCAACATTGTCATGACCGCAACACCGAACATATCCGGTCCAATGGCACCGCTTGCCAGTCCGATCCCAGCGACGATGAGCGTCACCTCACCACGGGGAAGCATGCCGGCTCCTATTCGCAATGCCCCTCGCCAGTTGAAACCCACAAAGAGTGAGGGGAGGCCGCACCCGGCGAGTTTTCCAACAAATGCGATCAGGCTGAACAATAGCCCGAACCCGAGTACGGAGCTGATCGCCGAGAAGTCGACCATCATCCCCATGACAGCAAAAAAGACTGGGATGAAATAGTCGCCTACACCCTTGATCCGCTCTGTGATCTCTGCCGAAACATCGGTCTGGCTGAACGAGAGTCCTGTGATATAGGCTCCAATGATCATGGCAAGCCCTGCCATCTCGCTCAGTCCTGCAAGCAGGAGCGCGATGCCAAATGATATCTCGGCGATCACACTCAATGATTCGAGCTGCTTCATCCACTTTGTCAAATGTGGAGCAACCATAATCCCGACTACCATGCAGATAGCCCAGAAACCGACTGCTTTCAGTGCGACCGAACCGATCCCGGACCATGCGACAGAACCACCGCTCATCTCTACAGAAGAGATACCCACAACCACAGAGAGCAGAACAATGCTGATTACATCGTCCAGCACTGCGGCAGCGAGGATTGTGACACCCTCAGGCGATGAGATCTTCTTTGTCTCGCCCAAGATTCTTGCGGTTATGCCGATTGATGTGGCTGTGCAGATGGTTCCGAGAAACAGGGCCTCTGGATCCATGATCGAGTGGACACTCGGGTGGAGCAACACCGTGACTGTCGATCCTAGGAAGAACGAGATGATCACCCCACCGAGCCCGACCACCGAAGCCTTCCCGCTGAATCTGAGAAATGTCGGAAGATCGGTCTCAAGACCACTTGAGAACAATAGGAGAATAGATCCTATGGTGGCAATACCATACAATTCTGGACTCACGGGGATGGTGCCGGCGACAGGAGGAAAGAGGGGCCCGAACGAACCAAGCGGAATCGCTCCCAGTACATAGGGGCCGATTATCATACCGGCCACCAGCTCTCCAAGCACTTTCGGTTGGTGAAGTTTCGTCGAGAAGAACCAGCCACTTATCTTGGCCATAACCAGAATGACTCCCAGTTGGAGAGCAAGAACCATCATTTCATGTGCCATATGTGTACCTCAGAGTCCGAACACTGCAAGTACGTCTTCTGCGCTCTTTGCACTGAGAAGGCGCTCACGAGCCTCTTCTGTCTGGATGACCATACTCACCTCGGCAAGAAACTGTACATGCGGCCCCACTCTATCGACTGGACTCAGGGTCATGATGAAGATCCGACTCGGCTCCCCATCGAGCGAAGCGAAATCGATACCTTCAGGTTTCAGACCGACTGCAGCGACCAGCTCCTTGACAGCCTTTGTCTTGGCGTGAGGTATCGCAACGCCGTGCTGTATGCCGGTGGACATTTTCCGTTCACGCTCCATGAGGGCGGAGAACACTTCCTCGCGATCGGAGATTTTTTTCTTCTCCACCAATATATCGAGCAGTTCGCCAATCACACCCTCTTTCGTGGTGCTTTTAAGCGAAGTGGTGATTACTTCAGGACTCAGAATTCGTTTGATCTTCATATCTGAGTGATACCACCATTGCCCGTTTCATGCAAGATACCCAACTCGGAGTTGAAGCAGATACAGAGTTCCCGGGGTATATACAGTGGAGGTTCATATGAAAACACACACACGGATCATTGCACTACTGGTACTTGCTACGCTTCTGCTAGCAATCGGATGTGAAGAGCAGTCTGGCACGTCCACTCTGCAACTTCGCTTCATGACCGACCCCCCTGTATCGACACAGACCCGGGATCCGGTAAGTCCAGGAGGACAGGGACTGGCAATCACCGATTACACGGTGAGTGGACAAGGCCCGAATGGAAAGACATTCAGTGTCGCTACGAGTAGCACGCAGGTAGAGATCAGTGGCCTGGTGATCGGAACATGGAATATCCAGGTGCAAGGACTGAATCAGCAGGGGACAAAGCTCGCCGAGGGGAGTATCTCGCATCATCTCACCACACAGGACAATCAGGTGCAGGTGCTACTCGACGACCTGGAGGGTTCTGGAACGGTACGGATCGACTTTTCCTGGGGAGACAACGAATTTACCGATATCTCCCTCGATCTCAAACTCACTCCTCAGGGAGAGGAGCAGCAGACAATACCATCCGAATACAAACAAATCGATAAGAGTACAGCGACAGCGACCTTCGAAACCGAGCTGGCAACCGGTTCATACGAGTTGGTGTATAACCTGTATTCAAACTCACACAATATCGGTGGTGGTGTAGTAGCGATACGGATTCTCGACGGAATGATCGCCGAACGGGATATCGAGATCATGATAGACAAGGTCACCCCCGAAGCGACCGGGCTCACTCTCTCGAGTCGTGTGGTGGAACCGGTTCGAGGCGACATTGAATCGATTGGAGAGAGCATTCTTCCCAATACTCCAATCTCAGTGGCATTCAACCATACAGGAGGGGGAGGCGGGTTACCGCTCACGATAGACTGGTACCTCGATGGTCGGCGTATTGGTGAAGGAGAATCGGTTGAATTCGCCACATACACGGGAAATCATCAGCTCGATGTAATCGCTCAAACAGATGCTTTCGGTAGCGTGGGATCTGAAAGCCACCCTTTTCTGGCATCGGTTGAACCCTTGGAAGGAGTCCCTGTCACGATTCACGCAATCTCCAATGGCGATACCGATATAAACGAACAAGCATACTGGTTACAAGATATCAGAGACACCGCATTCCTCAGAGATGGGAATGTCCTCATTGCGAGTGCACAAGGTCTGCAGATCTGCAGTGTATCAAAGGACAATCTCATAGTCGAACAGAGTTATACCTCTACCAATGCTCCCTCGGGAGGCGGTCCCTACCCTACATCGGGTATCACCGATATCGCGGTGGACCCCTTTACCGATATCGTGGTCACCACAGACAGAGATCTCGGATTTCTAGCATTCTACAAGTATAGACCCTCGACCAAGTCCTTGGAACTGATCACCGAAATCACGGGAGCTGCAGATGAAGGGAAGTGGGGAGATAGTGGAACATCGAAGGCCATGCTCGATACCGATCTCAAAAGGGTCTATGTCGGAAGGAAAGGGTCCAGCAAACTCTACCAGGCAACATACGACGAAACTGGAGTCGGTTCATTCAACTACACACTCCTTGCCACACCTGAATTTCACAATCTAAGCGAACATAGCTCGATCACACTGGATACTCAGGCTCGTAGAGTAGCTGTGGCATGTGAAGCGTCGGGATCTTTATTCGTGTTCAAGCCGAACCTGAAATTGGATGGATCTTTAGTCACCATGGAAAGCATGGGTCATTACATACATGAAGATCCAAGCGTCGATGGCCCTTTCTCGCTCCACTTTTCCGACGGCAAGCTGCTCGGACTCATGAGCGATGGAGTACATCTGTTTGCGCCCCCATCAACCGGTAGGGAGTGGATGAATATCGGGGAGCAGTCGGGCTATCGAGGAACGGCTCGTGCACTGGTTCTCGATCCGCTCAAGCAGAACGGCTGGGCAGTGCACGGACAGGACGATTTCACGGTCTCCCACATCTCTTTCCAGATGGGAGTACCGAGTTACTCACAGCAGGTCATGGAGACCGACTTACAAAACCCGAAGAAACTCAGTTGCTCGTCAAAAGGCGACCTGCTCTGTCTCACTGGGGGAAATGAGTTGCGGTTGTTGAGAGTAGCTGATGGATAATCACGTGTATGGCCATTGTATGGTCAGTGTCGTGCCCGCCTCTTCGGTGCTCGTTATACCAAGCGTTCCGCCGTGGAGTCGGGCGATCCTCTCGACTATGGTGAGTCCCAGACCGCTTCCTGCGGTTGCCCGCGCAAACTCACCCCGATACATCCGTTCGGTGATTCTGGGAAGCTCCTCGGATGATATGGGAGGGCCCAGATTGTGGACTGAAATGCGCATAGAACCATCAGATTTCTCAACCGATACGCGTATCGGCGTACCCTCGTCTCCGTAACGCATGGCATTATGTAACAGATTCGAGAGAGCCCGAAACAGAAGCTGTTCGTCACCTTCAATGAGGAAAACTTCGCTCGATGTCTCCAAGGTCTGTCTTCTCGATCGCAGAATCGGCTCCACCTGCTCATGCAACTCCTTGAGAAACCGCTCTGCATCGAATGTATCTGAGGAGATTCTGGTCTCTGGAGACTCCAGCCTCATGAGGAGCTCCAGATCGTGGATAAGCGTCTCCATTCGTGCTAATTCCCGAAGAGTCCGTTCGAATCGCGATGGATCGGAATTGAGTACACCGTCTCTCATACCCTCAAGTTGGGCTTTCACCGATGCCACAGGGGTACGAAGATCGTGTGCGATGTCCTGTGACCATTGCGACCTGACCGTCTGCTCGTGGAGCAGGTTCTTTCGCAGTGATTCGACCGAGTTCGCAATCTCGATCAATTCATCGGACCCCTCCGGTCTCACCTCCTCCGAAAGATCTCCCTCCTGCATACGTTGAAGCGCACCCGCCACATGGTCGGCAGGACGCGAGACCGTTCTCGAGAAATAGTATGCTGCTGCATAGGCTATGCAAAACGAGATCACCAGCGATCCGGCGAGGACAATCATCATAGTGTGTATAAGGGTCCTGTTCGCAGTATCGGCACCGAACGAGACATCACCAGTCGCATAATACCCAACGAGTCTTCCATCGGCATGAACCGGTTTCATCTGTGCCATCATGGATCTTCCCATGGTTCCATGAAGACCCATGCCCCGACCGGACTGCACCAATTGTCTGTTCGTATCGTAGATCGCTATTGGTCCTGTATAGGGATCTGCCTCACCGACCTCACTTCCCACGAGAAGCTCTCTTGCCGTCTCATAGGCTTGCGTATCACGAACCCGACGCCATTGATTTTCGGATTGTCTGTACCCAAAGCCAACGAGGATAGCCACCACCGTCAGCTGGATCAAAAACACAGAGAGGAATACGAGAAAGGTCTTCTTTACCAACGTCATCTCTCTCTCTTCCCAATAAAACGGTATCCGAATCCCCGCACCGTCTCGATCCATCCTTCCACCGAGAGCTTTGCTCGGATATTCTTCATATGCGTGTTGATCGCACGCTCGGACCCCTCTGCAAGGTAATCTAGGCATTGACCGAGGATCTGTTCCCTGCTCACCACCATCCCCTCGCGTTCAGCAAGAAAAGCCAGTATCTTCCACTCTGTAGCAGTGAGTCGTATGTCGACTCCATCGTGTGTACAGATATGCCGCTGTGAATCGAGCGAGAGTGTATGAGACACACCCCCTTTGGAAGATTCGAAAAGGGTCCACTCTGTCGAAGATGAGGATGCAAGGGTGCTTTGTTGCATGGTTCTCGTGAGTATTGAACGGACTCGCAAAACCAGTTCGCGCATGGAGAATGGCTTAACGACATAGTCGTCCGCTCCTATTTCGAAACCGGTGATCCGATCCGACTCCGAATTACGTGCGGTGAGAAAGAGAATCGGCGTGTCGTGCTCTTTTCTGATTCTTCGTGCAAGGTGAAAACCATCGCCATCTGGGAGCATGACATCGAGCACGATCAGATCCGGATTTCCCATTCGAGCCGCATCATACACACCTGAGATTCGATCGAAGGGCACAACCGTGTGTCCCTCCACCTCAAGATAGGAGACGATGGCCTCGAGCATTCCGCTGTTGTCTTCCACCACAAAGATCTTCGCCATGGTGTGTCCACCTCCGATACAACTCTATCGTATACTGCTATAGTCTCAAGCGGAAGAGGAATTCAAGCGAACAGTCGGTGAAGATTCGGTAAAGATACCACTCTAGCCCTTCACATCGGCAAGTTTTGGTAATCTCAGGAACAATCCTACGACGAAAGTGATACTCGACACGACAAGCAAACCGATACCCAAGCCCCAGAGGGTGCTGAAGAATCCAAGCAGCAGCGCAATGAAGACCGCAAAGAGGGTCTCTGCCTGAGACTCGACTGAAAGGGCGGAAGCGAGAGACGCCTCATCCATCCGCTCGGTCACATAGGCTATTCCCATGGGCTTTCGAAGATTCTCTATCAAGTAGATACCCAAGTAGAGGAAAATGGCGAGCAGTGGCACACCGAGCCAGTAGGCTAAGCCACTGACCACTCCGAAAGCAACCCCTATAAAGAGCATGGAGTTCAAGGGAACGGCGAGTGTGTCGAATCGTTCAGACATCTTTCCCGATGAACGAGATGCGTAGGCAGTGAGCAGGTAGAGAATCGAGTAGACGAATCCGGTTATCAAGGCAGTTCGCTGGTTATCCTGCAACGCGAGCAGAATGGGGAGAGCGATAGCGAAGTTTTTCAGAATAGGTTGCAGGTAATCCTTAAAAGCCTTGTAATACCCACTGTAGAGCGACTGATTCGCAATCGCTCTGAGTAGATCCTTGTTTCTCAGGCTTTTTGCCAGAGACCGAATAACATCGGTAAATTCCGAGCGGACACTCTTCTTA
The DNA here is from genome assembly GCA_964473245.1 of uncultured Spirochaetaceae bacterium. GTDB lineage: Bacteria > Spirochaetota > Spirochaetia > Sphaerochaetales > Sphaerochaetaceae > CAYZJV01. The sequence continues at coordinate 65,554 of CAYYOL010000002.1, read as the reverse complement.
CTCGTATGTCGTGGCCCATCGAGATTCGCTGGGTAACTGAGGATCAGAAACAGATCCATGATGTAGGGGATTATTGTGAACAGGAATACCGGAGCGTATGAACCTTGCCAGAACACCAAGAATCCAGCTATGAGTGCTGAAAGGGCCGCCCCTGCCTGACTCCACGCTCGTGTGTGTCCGTAGTAGTGTGTCTTCAGGTGGCCCCAGTTATGCATGTTCAGATAGTCGAAAATCATAGCCTTGTGCGTTCCGGTCCTGAAAGCCTCTCCTCCTGCATACACAATCATGGCGAGAAAGAGAACCCAGTAGGAATCAGCAGCGAAGAATACGAGAAATGAGAGAATATAGGAGATGAATGAGACCGCCATCGATCGTTTTCTACCCAGACTATCGGCAATGACACCGCTGGGAATCTCCACGATGTTCACGCACACCTCACGTGCTGCATAGAGCGTACCGATCTGGAGGAAACTCAGCCCCTTCTCCAAGAAGAAAAGCATGAGAAAAGGCTCATAGAATCTCAGATTCTTGAGAAATCCATAGGCGCAGAATTTATAGAACTGGGTATTCCGCACGAAGTCCTTAGGGCGATCATTCTCTGGTCTCATGGCGCCATTATAGAGGGAATACAGGAATATGAGAATACTTCTCTTGACAAAGATACAATGTTAGTGTACTAGTTTTGTAGTACACTGACACGCGCACCCAGAAGGAGCCTTTTTTATGATACGCATGCAGAACATCAGGTTTCAATACGAGAAGAGACCGCTGTTTTCACACCTCAACCTAGATATCCCAAAGGGGAACATCTATGGAATGCTCGGTGTGAACGGAGCAGGGAAAACGACACTGCTCAAGATTATCTCGGGACAACTGTTTCCAAATGAGGGAACGATTTCGGTTCTCGGCTTCAATCCAGCAGATCGGAAACCGAACATGCTCGAAGATCTGTTTCATCTACCGGAAGAGTTTCTCCTTCCCAGAGTACGGGTGAACGAATACCTTGACTCCTATGCACCGTTCTACCCACGCTTCGACACCGATGCATTCCACCGGTATTGCAGCGAGTTCGGTGTGGATGAGTCCCAACACTTGAACACCCTCTCCTACGGTCAAAAGAAGAAGTTCCTCCTCTCCTTCGGACTGGCATCCAATACCGCTCTACTGATTCTCGACGAACCTACGAATGGACTGGATATCCCCTCCAAGAGTCAGTTCAGGAGAACAGTGGCCTCGGCCATGACAGATGATCGGACATTCATCATAAGCACGCACCAAGTCCGGGACATGGAGAACCTTATCGATCCGATTATCATTATCGATTCGGGAAGGGTCGTATTCAACAGTGCTCTCGATACCGTGAGCGAACAGTTCACCATGCAGCTGGAGCGGGTCGAACCGGACAGAGACTCAGCCATCTTCGTAGACAAGGTCCCCGGGGGCTGGATGACCATACGAACGAGAGAACCCGAAGCAGAGGAGACGACGGTGGACCTCGAAACACTCTTCAATGCTGTGGTTTCACATCCAGAACAGTTTATCGCATTCACAGGTGGAAAAGGGGGTGTCGTATGAGACTGATTCGTGTCATGCGCAAGGAGCTAGTCGAACACAGGCGCAATCTACTTATCTACACACTTACCGTCGCGCTGCTCCTGCTCGTTCAGGAACTGGCAGATGCATTCATCGTGAAGGCGGTCTCAGGCATCGGAAGTGGAGGGACCACCTATCTGACAAATTTCATTGCATTCCTGTTTCTGGGAGGTTTCATCATCACCAGCAGTGCATTCTCACAGGACATGTTTGGCAGGACCGGACAGCACAACTGGCTCATGCTCCCTGCATCGCAATGGGAAAAATTCTTTGCCAAAGCACTACTGTCTGCCATAGCTTATCCCATTGCACTCACACTGCTCTTCTCTGTAGCATCGGTGCTGATCGAACTGCTTGCCCTCGTACTCTTCGGGAGTCCTTTCACCCCATTCAATCCCATCTCCCCATATATCAGAAAGCTCATACTCCATTTCGTGGCAACCCAGTCACTATTTCTCCTCGGCGCCACCTACTTCAGGAAGGCTCATTTCTTCAAGACCCTGCTCGCAATCGGCGTGATTGGAATCGGATTCGCCATGCTGACCACCCTATTTGCAAGAATCGCCTTCGCCCCCTACAGCTCAGGAGTCTTCGGATTCCACTTCAGAATAGACTCGTACACCCTCTGGGCTCAGAATCCTGCACTGCATACCATCAAATGGATATACACACTCCTCTACTGGGTCGTCATGCCACTATTTTGCTGGTTCGTCGCGTATCTTAGAGTGAAGGAGGTAGAGGCAACCGATGCAATTCAATAAACACTCATCCATCTATCTACAGATTGCCGAGTACCTCTATGACCGTATACTCAGTAGAGATTGGCAAGACGGAGAACGAATTCCTTCTATACGAGACATGGCGGTGCAACTCGAAGTGAATCCGAACACGGTAACCCGTACCTATTCGCTCCTGTTAGAGGAGGGGACGCTGGAAAACCAACGGGGAATCGGATACTTCACGACCCAGAATGCACGGGAACGGGTGCTGAACAGGAAGCGGGATGACTTCATCAGACATGACATTCCGGCACTGTTGGAGACCATGCAGCAACTTGGAATCTCCGAAGAGGACCTGTTGTACCATTTGAGAAGTTACCACAAGGAGACCCGACATGAAGAGGAGTAATACCTATATCATTGGAGCTGGGGTGGCGATTGCCATTCTCATTCTTGCAACGGTCATAACCGCTCGGGTGGTATTCGACCGATCTGTGGTTGTGCAACCACCAGGAGGGAGGATAATCACTGTCGAAACAAGATTTTAATTGATCTATGGAGTATTTCGTGCTCGCAGCAGAGAACGTCAGATACCGTGATCCTCCATGACCTGCTCAGGCGGTTGTTCCAGTAGTTCGGGGTGTTTCAGGTATCTGAGCAACTCCTTCCATGCAGAGGCCATACCGAATCCATCGCAGATCCGTTCATCACCTACTATCTTGAAATCTATGAACTTTCTCTCAACCACCGAGCCATCTTTTGCTATGACACGCTCGGCATATTTCGGACCATAAGCGATGAACCCACTACAGGTGCCGAAATTGTAGATATGGTGATAGATCGGGGGAAAGTTGATCGAGCCCATAGCAGTCACGAAAATGCTGCAATGGAATGGACTGAGCTTCTGAATCGATCGAGGCATCCAACCGTGAAAGTCGAGCCATTTGATGGTACCGATGACCAACCGAATGAGGGATGAGGGGAGATGATTCACGAACTTGGCGAACGAGTCTGTCGAGTTGTCGTTCATCACATCCTTGTTCTGCTCGATCTCCTGCTGGAGGCGCAAAGCGACATCGAAAATGGTGTCACGCGGATCGTAGACCATCTTCACCACCGTCTGTGTTCCCTCTACCGAGAGATTCTTCTTGATTGCGAGCGAGATACTCATCTCATCCCGAGCGTAGACCTTGTGCCCTGCGATAAATCGGTTGACGTAGGGCTTCTGACTCATCATCCGCACGATTGCAGCCATGACCACATCGATAAAAGTGATCTCCTGACCAATCGGACTCCCCTCTGCCCTAAGCTTCCTCAGGTACCGTTCGACCGGCGTGACGTCGATCTTGAACGAGGCTCCGACCTCAGAGTCGTTTCTCGTACTCATGATATAGGGGATGAGGGTGAAAAACGTATCCACATGCATAAGGCGTCGCCCATCATAGCGATCACGAAACCGTTTTTTGATCTTTGGCCGAACTACCGGTTTTCCGTACTGAGTATCACTGTTCACAGGTCTCTCCTACTCCCACTCGATTGTTCCCGGTGGCTTGCTGGTGATATCATAGAGCACCCGATTCACCCGCGGCACCTCATTGCAGATACGTGATGATGCTCGCTGGAGCACCTCCGGAGGGAATCTGAACCAATCGGCTGTCATGGCATCTTCACTGGTCACAGCACGAAGAGAGCACACCTCTTCATAGGTTCGCTCATCGCCTTGAACCCCGACGCTCTTGACTGGAAGAAGGCAGGCAAGGGCTTGCCAGATATCGCTGTAGAGATTGGCTTTCCGAATCTCCTCGATGAATATGGCATCCACCTCACGGAGGGTATCTAATCTCTCTGCTGTCACTTCACCGATGCACCGAACACCAAGTCCCGGTCCAGGAAAGGGGTGACGAAAGACGATCTCATCGGGTAGACCGAGCTCCTTTCCGAGCAGCCTCACTTCATCCTTGAACAATTCACGAAGCGGTTCGAGCAACTCGAATTTGAGATCTTCCGGGAGCCCCCCGACATTGTGGTGGCTCTTGATCGTAACCGAGGGTCCTCCCGATGGACTGATACTCTCGATCACATCGGGATAGAGCGTCCCCTGTGCGAGAAAGTCGATCTTACCCGCCGACCTCGCCTCCTGCTCGAATACATCTATGAAGACTCGACCTATGATCTTTCTTTTAGTCTCAGGGTCGGAGACTCCTTTGAGTGCAGTGAGAAACTGCTCCTGAGCATCGGCATACTTCAGTCGAATGTTGAAGTGATCGCGGAACACGGTAAGCACCAGGTCGGCCTCACCTTTTCGTAACAAGCCATTGTTTACAAAGACACAGATCAGCTGATCGCCGATCGCCTTGTGAATCAGCGCAGCAGCGACAGACGAATCGACGCCTCCCGAGAGGCCACAGAGGACTTGACGTTTGCCGACCACACGTCGAATCTCGGCAACCTGGGAGTCGATGAACGACTCCATGCTCCAATCGGGTGTGGCTTTACAGATATCGAGAACAAAGTTCGCCAGAAGCCGACCACCCTGTGTGGTATGCATCACTTCTGGATGAAACTGCACTCCATACCACTGCTTCTCCGGATTCTCAACCACGGCATAGGTACAGTTCTCGGTTGCAGCTGAACGGAAAAATGGTTCTGAAAGTGAAGCCACAGAGTCTCCATGACTCATCCATACCTGACTTCCCTGATCGATTCCGCTCAACAACGGCGTTCCTTCTTCGATTATATTCAGATGGGCAAAGCCATACTCTCTCTGCTGTGGTCTCTCGACGGATCCTCCGTTCATGATCGCCATGACTTGCAATCCGTAGCAAATTCCGAGTATGGGGATACCGAGATCGAACAGCTGCGTATCGGGTCTCGGTGAATCGGCGCCACGAACGCTCGAAGGACCACCCGAGAAGACAATGCCTTTCGGACCGATCTTCGCCACCTCTTCTGCAGAGATGGTATAGGGAACTATCTGGCTGTAGACCTGTTGTTCTCGAATTCTTCGTGCTATGAGCTGGCTGTACTGTGCTCCGAAATCGAGTACCAAAATGGTATCGTGTGCATGTTTTTCCATGAATTCTCCTTCAATGAATAGCAAGTGCCCGAACTGGGGGATATGCCTTCAACACGGCCTTGGCGACCGCGATGCCCAGTACCAGCCCGACCCCACTCTGCATGAGGTTCAATGGAATCTCAACCAATGCAGCTTCAAATCCATACAGAACTCCCCCTGCCAGATAGTAGCCACCGGTCATGACGATCATTCCGACCACTCCCCCAGCGATCATTGCGGGAAGTTTAGCGTCGCCAGGGACTCCCTGCTTCACTCCGACGCGGGCAATGAGTGCAATGAGCATACCCTGCACACCGTGAATCACGAAGGAGAGTGGAGCCCATTGTGCATAGCCGCCAATCAGATCGGCAATACCGGTTCCCAGTCCACCGGCAATTGCGGCAACCCAGGGACCGAACAGAAAGGCTGCAAAGGTGATCACCACGTCGCAGAGACTGATATACCCCTTGATGGGAGTGGGAACCCGTACAATCAGGGTAAAGACCACCACCACTGCAGTAAGCACTGCCATGAGTGCTATTCTGAGCGCAGTCATTTTTTCAGGTACCGGTGATTTCATACTGTATCTCCTTTATAGGGTAGTAAACAAAAACCAGAAAACTGTCGGAATCATAACGGAAACCAGCAGTTGGGTAAAGAGCCCACCCCTAGCTTTCAATTGCCGGAAACTGCTTCTCTTCTCTCTCCTTCCGAGACCTCGATGCTCCAAGCTCATTGCCGTATAGGGAATCGACTTCAGTGCGAACACCAAAGCCGCAGTGACCGTCGGAATTATATCGGCCAATCGCTGGCGCCGACTCCTTCGCCCTTCAAATTCAACACTGGTACGCAGAGCATGTGAGTCTTGAATCATCCGGAACGAGTCTGCAATGAATGGGATGAATCGAAAGGCGAGTGTCAGTACGAGAGCGGCATGGTATCCGAGTCCATACCACCGGAAGGCAAGATTCACATCTGCCATGGGAGTCGTCCATACATAGAGTGTACAGAGATACGTGATACTCAAGAATCGAGCCACCAGCACACTCAGATTGGTTACCGCTTCGCTGGTGAGAATCAAGCGCTCACCTATGAAGAGCAGTCCAGTCCCATCTCGATCGGTCAGAGGAGAGAACAGGGTCATGACCACAAGTATGAATGCAATCGACCGAATCGGCTGGATCGCCTGCTTGAAACCTGTGGCATGCCAAGCAAGCAAAAACACACCACCGAACAAAACCCACAGACCGATCTGGCTGATGGGGAGAAACACCTCGATACAGAGCAGGAGAACGAGCAGCAACTTGCTTCGAGCATCGAGCAGATACACGATACCACGTCCGGCGACGAACGTACTGGTAGTCATACGTTAAGCCTCCGTTCCTTCACGACTCCATTGTCGATTGTATAGGTCCGTTCCGCAATATTCCGTGCAAATGCGCTATCGTGTGTGATAAGGACGATTCCTGCACCGCGACTTCTCAGCAGGGAGACGATCTCAAAAGCGGCAGCATAGGTGACTCCACTGTCAAGCTCGTCTACAATATAGAACGGTCTGTTCAGTATGTAGTACACAGCAGCCTGCAACTGCTTTCTCGCACCGTAACTCATGGTTGTGGGATTGTCTTCACACGAGAGGTGAAACAGTCGGGCGGTTTTCTCGATGAGCTGCTCTCTCTGCTCTTCGGCCAGAGCGGGCACATGGCGAAGCGACCAACCGAGTTCTTCACGAACTGTGGGAAGAAAGATTCCAAAGTCGGGATTTTGGAAAAGATACCCAACCCTAGATCGGAGCATCCGTCTATCACACGGAGCAGTATCGAATGAGATGCTCCCAGTGGCAGATGGATCCAGGCCGCACAATACCCTGCTGAGGGTACTTTTTCCCGATCCGTTCGGGCCGACCAAGGCAACGACTTCGCCGGAGGCAATCCGGAAATCGGGGGCACGCAGGGTGAATGGCTCGGTCGAGGAGACCGATCGCCTCGGGTGAACGATTGATAGGTTCTGTGCTACCAGGGTATGGCTGTCATGCTCGGGAACATGCTCAAGAGTCGACTTGACGGAGAATTGAACATCGCTGACTCTATCGAAAGCTAAAACGATCGCCTCTTCATCGCCTGCAGTCAACACTCCCTGATCGAGCAGATAGTAGGCATCGAAACTCCCTCTGAATTCCTCGAGATAGCGCGATGCGAAAACGATGACAGTTCCCTCTTTCTTCTCAATCTCTGAAAGGAGATGCGCTCGCCAAAACTCGTCCAGATCGTCGAACGGCTCATCCATGACCCACACCGGGGCACCGATAGCGTCGGTAACGGCGAGCAGCAATCGCTTCCTCTCTCCACCGCTGAGCTCCTGCGGATTCACTTCCATCATCCGATCAAGATCCCACCGATGCAGTGCGCTGTGCACGGAGCTGACCAGACGCTCTCTGCGAACGCCGAGCGATTCGAGAGGGAAGGCGACCTCATCGGCACAGGTGGTCATGAGCAGTTGCTCCTGCGGATTCTGTGCAACCAATGTACACCGGTCGGTGAGCTCCCAAGGTCCTCGAGAGTCGATACGCTCTCCTTGAAATGTAATGCTTCCCTCCAGATCCCCTTCCACGAAACGGGGAACCAACGCACACATGATTCGTGCGAGTGTAGACTTCCCGCTATCCGGTGCTCCTAAGATGAGAATCGATTGGCCTTCATGAACGGTGAGATCAAGATTGCAGAGTACCGGGGCATGTTCCGCTGCCGTCCCGTATGCACGGTAGGTGAATGAGAGACCGGAAATCTCGAACATGTTGATCACACTGCCTTTTCGACTATGGACTTGAATTGCTGGCTTATCGCACCGTACACCGTGTCGGGAAGATGCTTCAACTCCTCTTCGGAGAGCTGCCCTGTTGCAATCGGATCTGCTACCGATAATATGACAGTGACTCTCCTTACTCCCTCTTTCTTTTCAAGAGCATGCCGAGTTCCATCAATGGTGATCGGAACTACCACAGCCTTTGCCCGAGTTGCCAGTTTCAAAGATCCACTCTTGAATTGACCGAGTTCACCGGTCCTACTTCTGGTGCCTTCGGGAAACACGAACATGGGAATGCCCTTCCTGATATTGTCCACCCCTTTGAGAATAGCCTCGATCGAGGACCTGGGGCTCTTCCGATCGATGTAGACACTATTCATGGCTCCGATCCAGAAGTTCAGAATGGGTACCTTCTTCAGCTCTGCTTTAGCAATGAATCCTGCCCAGATACCAAGTCCTGCAATCACTGCAGGGATATCGAGCATGCTTTGGTGATTCGAAACAAAACAGACAGGAGTGCCATCCTGTGGTATCCGGTCACTTCCGTGTATCTCCATGCGGATATTGAGCGACCAGAGAATGATTCGTGAAATATTCGTCCCGTTGAGACGCAACCATCGTTCTGCAGCATCGCGTGCCCCGAACAGTCGCATAATTCCAGCGGGAAGCATGCCTACGAGTACCGAAAGAAGAAACGTGGGAACCACCACAACAACAGCCAAAGCCAAATGGATATACTTCACTCAATACCTCCTCGTTAACGGAGTTCCTGGTTCCGATAGAGTCTTGCATAATTGCCTCCGAGCGAGAGCAGTTCATCGTGGTTGCCCACTTCTGCCACCTGACCATCGGCAAGTACATAGATAATGTCTGCATCGCGGACTGTCGTCAACCGGTGAGCGATGACCAGAGCGGTGCGTCCCTCTGCCAATCGACCGAACGCCTCCTGTATTTGTTGTTCCGAATCGGTGTCGAGCGATGAAGTCGCTTCATCGAAAATGAGGATAGGAGGGTTCTTCAGAAACACACGTGCGATGGAGAGTCGTTGCTTCTGCCCCCCGGAAAGTCTCGTGCCATGCTCACCAACTTCGGTATCGAGACCTTCGGGAAGCGACCGGATAAATTCACCGAGATTCGCTTGATCCAGAGCATACCACATCTCCTCTTCTGACGCATCGTTCTTTCCATATTTGAGATTCTCTCTGATCGAACCATCGAACAGAAAGACATTCTGCTGGACGAACCCGATCTGCCTTCGCAGAGAACTCTTCTTTACATGCGCGATATCCTGACCGTCTATGCTGATCTTACCGGATGTCGGCTCGTAGAAGCGGGGGATGAGCGAGACCAACGTACTCTTTCCCACTCCCGATTCTCCCACGATTGCCACAGTACTGCCGCCGGGAACAGTGAAATCGATTCCTCCAAGCACATCGTCTCCTTCAGACTCGTACCGGAACCTGACTGTATCGAACCGGATGTCACCGGAAGAGACCTGCAGCTCGGTGGCATCGGGCAGATCTTCGATATCGCTCTGGATATCCATGACCTCGACGAACCGTTCGAAGGCAGCCATACCTTGTTGGAGTTGTTCTGTGAATCGGATAAGACGGTCGATCGGAGGCAGGACGATCCCTACGTAGAGAATGAAAGCCACTAAATCGTATACGGGAACCTTTCCCAGATAGATGAGCACGGCGCCTCCAGCGACGGTGGTGAAGTAGTAGAGTTCTCTGAAGAATATCATCGTCGACTCGTACCGAGCCATGACTCGATACTGGTTGCTTCTAGCATTCTGGAAGATCGTGTTCACCTGCTTGAACTTCTGTTTCTCGTACCCTTCGCTGGTGAACGATTGAACTTCTCGCACCCCCTGGATCGAGTTCTCTACGACCGAATTGACATCTGCGACTGTTGTACGGACAGCTCTGAATCCTGCCTTCAATTTCCGTCCGTAGTGGATTCCAAAGAAGAGCATGATCGGCAATGGAATTATGGAGATGATTGCCAACGGGGCACTATTCATGAACATGACCGTGTAGGCTCCAATGATCACCACAACGGAAATGAGCAGATCCTCGGGACCGTGATGAGCAGTTTCGGTTATCATGAACAGGTCGTTGGTTATGCGGGACATGAGGTGTCCGGTCTTGGTCCTGTCGAAGTAGCCGAATGAGAGCCTCTGCAGATGACTGAAGATGTCCTGTCTCATATCGCTCTCCATGTACACGCCCAGCTGATGACCCCAACGAACACGAATATAGGTACTGATCGTCTGCACGACATAGATACCGAGCATGGCTCCAAAGACGACGAGCATCATGGACCAGTCCCGATTGGGAATATACGTACGAAGCAGCTCACGAGTGAGCTGCGGAAAGAGAATAGAGAGCAGGGACCCTAGAGTCGCCGCTCCCATATCTAGTGCAAAGAGTTTGCCATACGGTCTGTAATAACTGATGAACCGTTTAAGCATTCCCTTTGTTCCTCTTGAATAACCGGGCCAGGAGGCCCTGCTTTTTCTGAGGTGCCGACTGCACGTCGGGTGAACTTTTCGGTTTCTGTTGAGACGGTTTCACCCGATTGCTCTGGTGTTCCCTGGATTTCCGTACCGTAGTATCCTGTTGCTTGGCAGTCTTCTGCTTGGTTTGGGTCTGCTTTACATCCTGTTTTCCGGAATCGGGAGATTTCGACCGAGGCTGTCGCGGTTTTTGCGACTTCTGTGGCTGTCGGTTACCCTTTCGCTGTCCGGTGTGTTCACTTTTAGCAGGAGCATTCGAACGACTCTCACGGGTAGATTGAGCTTCATCTCCAGCATAGACCTGCTTGTAGTAGGCGATTCGCTCTTCGAAATCCATCTTCTGGATCTCCTGGTAGCTCTTTCCCTTTCTTGCGGGGGGCCTATTCCTGTTCGACCTCTGCTGTGCCGGTTTCTGTGGACCACCCTTCTGTGGTGCACTCTTCTGGGTTGCAGACTTTGGTGGTTCGGGTGATGGCTTCACCGACTTGGCGGCGACTGGTGGCTTTCCTCCACGCTTTCTGGGCGGTCGGGAACTCTCCTTCCCTGCACTAGGGCCCCCACGCTTGGCTCTCCCTGGGCCCTTCGACGGACGTCCCCCTGGAGAGCGCCTGCCATCTCCTCTCGATGCATACTCGGCTTCGGACACGAGATCGCGGAACCGCATATGTGCACTCTTGTCCTCCACAGGAGGGACACTCTCTTCATCTGCCCATACAACTGGAACCTTCATCTGGATATAGTTTTCAATGGCTTCCAATCCATAGACGAACTGTTCGCATGCGAGTGTGATCGCCTTCCCAGACTTTCCTGCACGTGCTGTACGACCGATTCGGTGCACATAGCTTTCATAGTCCTCGGGGATGTCGTAGTTGACCACCAGTTCAAGATCATCGATTTGGAGTCCTCTCGCGGCTACATCGGTTGCTATGAGGAAACGGAGTTCACCGTTCTTCATACGGTTTATCACCTGGAGTCTCTTGCTCTGTGGCAAGTCTCCCATGAGATACTGCGTCTTGTACCCATTCACGTTCAGTCGCTTGCTGATCTCAACAGCCTTCGCCTTCGTATTGGTGAAGATGAGTGCATTCTGGGGATTCTCCTTTGCCATGAGGCGGAGAAAGAGACTGAACTTCTCATCCTTGGAGACATGGTACAACTCCTGAGTGATTGCCTTTACGGTGATCTCCTCCGGCTGAACCTCGAATTCGAGTGGAGAGTTCATATAGTCCCAGGCAAGATTCCTCACACGGGTACTGAGTGTGGCGCTGAAGAGCATGGTCTGGCGCTTTTCGTTCTTCACCATGTACTTGAACATTTTCTGGATATCCGGATAGAAACCCATATCGAAGAGGCGGTCCGCTTCATCGATCACAAAGGTGTCGAAAAGCTTGAAGTCGATCTTTCCCATCTTCTGGTAATCGAGTATGCGTCCTGGCGTACCGATAATGAGATCGAGTCCATCCGATATGTGCTTATCCTGCTTTGCATACCCCACGCCGCCATAGAAGCACCCGATTCTAAAGTCGGGAATGCCCGAAGAGAGCATCTTTGCATCCTCTTCAATCTGAACAGCGAGTTCTCGTGTCGGTGCGATTATCAATGCGACAGGAGCCTTCACACTGAAGGCCTCCTCTGCGGAGAGGTGTTTCACCTGCTCACGTGTATCGACAAATTTCTGCAGTACGGCCAAGATAAACACAGCGGTCTTTCCCGACCCTGTCTTCGACTGCACCATGACATCCTTGCCTTGCAAGGCTCCGGGGAGGACTTTCTCCTGCACGGGCATGCAGTCAGTAAAGCCGGCAGCCTCAATCCCCTGTATGACATCTTCATGTAGTGGTAATTCTTTGAATTTCATGCTCCAACTATACTCGGTTTTGGAACATTAGTGTAGTGTATCGACCTCCCACCGACGAATGAGCTCATGAATCGGCTGAGCTCGTTTCCGAGTTTCGCTAAATGTGAATCCATCGAAGCTTGCTACAGGCATAGCACCCATGCTCGTAGATGATATGAACATCTCGTCGTACCGACCATCGAGTACATCCTGCTTGCTTGGAGCCTCGAGGATGACCGAGAAACCGAGTTCTCCGATCGCCTTGATGATCTTGTCTCTTGTGACTCCTTCAAGGACCTTTTCCGATGGCGCGGTGAATATGGACTCTCCCTCACATGCGAAAACGTTGCTTCTCGTACCTTCGAGAATGAGATTCCGTCGATCGATCAACAGGGCCTCGAACGCACCTACAGTTCCAGCCTCTCGCAGTGCAAGATAGTTCATGAGGAGTGAACAGGTTTTATACCGTGGTAGCAGCCGTTCTCCAGCATAGCTTATCGTTCTGATTCCCTCGGAGTAGAAGCTATCGGGATACACTATCAGAGGGGAAGTCGTAATGAAAAGTCTTGCCTCCATGCCTCCCATGAGGAGAATTCTCACCGTAGCGTCACTGAGATTGTCCGCTTCGATGAGGCTCTTCAACCAGGAATACACCTCATCAACGGAGAAATTGTGTCTCAGTCCGATTCCCTCGGCCGAAAAAAAGAGCCGTTCAATATGCTCTAGAGGATACACCACGACTTTTCCCACCACTCGCAGTGACTCGTAGACTCCGAATCCGTACTGCAACTCTCGATCCTGCACCGAGAGCGTGGCTTCCGTCATATCGATGATCCGCCCATTGAGTACCGCTAGTTTTGTCGCTGATTCCATGTTCGCCCTCCTTCTCGTGTCACTCTGGGTACTTCAACAGTTCACGCGGTTTGCTTCCCCTTGCAGGACCAACAAGACCGTCATCTTCCATCTGCTCAACGAGTCTGGCTGCACGATTGTAGCCAATCTTCAGCCGTCTCTGGAGATACGATGCTGAGGCACTTTGTCGTTCCACCACGATCTTAAGTGCCTTCTCCATGAGCGCTTCATCGCTCGAATCGTCGGAAGCAGTATCATCGTCATCGTCACCGTTTCCCGAATCGTCGTCTTCGAAGAAGCCTTCATCCAGATAGTCGGGTTCTCCTTGAGTCTTAGCGTATTCAACGATTCGTTCGACCTCCTCGTCACTGAGGAATGCTCCCTGAATACGGACCGAGTTCGGATCCCAACCGGGAGCGAACAACATATCCCCTCTCCCAAGGAGCTTCTCCGCTCCGGTCTCGTCTATGATGATCCTACTGTCGATCTGGCTCGCAACCATGAATGCGATCCTAGTTGGAATATTCGATTTGATAATTCCTGTAATGACATTCGCAGATGGTCTCTGCGTGGCTAGAACAAGGTGGATTCCGACTGCCCGAGCCATTGCCGCAAGTCGTGCAAGCAGTGTCTCGAGCTCCTTCCCTACTGTGGTCATGAGATCTGCAAACTCGTCTATCACCACAACGATATACGGAAGACGTTCGCGGGCAAGTTTCAAATCCTTGATCTTTTTGTTGTATGCAGCGATATTCCGCACCGCAAGCGCATTCAGCAACTTATATCTCCGCTCCATCTCATACAGACAGAACTCGAGCGCCTTGATCGTCTTCTTCGGTTCGGTGATCACCGGAGTCAACAGATGCGGGATACCATTGTAGACACGGAGCTCAACAATCTTCGGGTCCACCAGAATGAGCCTCACCTCTTTCGGTGATCTCCTGTAGAGGATGGAGCTGATCAGCGAGTTCACACATACCGATTTTCCCGATCCGGTTGCACCTGCTATGAGGAGGTGGGGAGTCTGCGTAATCTCGATGACCACCGGTTCGCCGGTGATCTTCCTACCGAGAATCATCGGAACCTGATATGTTTTGGCATCGATAGTAGGGAGCAAGTCCTTGAATCCGATAATTGCACGGTTCGAGTTTGGGACCTCGATACCAACCGCCTGCTTGCCGGGAATAGGTGCCACGATACGCACCTGTCTCGCCGCAAGCTGCAGTGCGATATTATCCGATAGACTGATGATCGAACTTACGCGGACTCCAGGGGCTGGCGAGACCTCGTACATGGTGACCGTCGGTCCCTTCACAATATTCATGAGGGTAGCTTCTATCTTGAACTGCTTCAGAGTCTCTATAAGATTCTCGCCCGCTTCCCGAGTCAATGCATCCACCTCGGCGACATGATCGGGATAGGTATCAAGGAGATCCTCGGATGGGAAATTATATCGTACCCGGTTCCGGGTAAGGAGAGCCGAGGTTCCAGCGTTCGATGAGACGAGTCCGCCGACTCCACTGACCAGATCGACATCCTCCTCCTGTATCACCTCGGGCGGTATGGGAGCCTGATCCGGACTCTCCTTCACCTCTTTGACAGCAGGCTGTTTCTGATCACGTGTCGTGTCTCTTCTGCCTTGCGTGTGCTCACTCGTTTCGACTGCCGCATCAAATACTGCTGAACTCTCCTTCGCCGGTTTGGCTCGCTCCTTCGCTTTCGGAAGGGATGAAGGAACTTCGAACGGTGCCGATTCGGCTTCTCTCTCCA
The DNA here is from genome assembly GCA_964473245.1 of uncultured Spirochaetaceae bacterium. GTDB lineage: Bacteria > Spirochaetota > Spirochaetia > Sphaerochaetales > Sphaerochaetaceae > CAYZJV01. The sequence goes on along the minus strand of CAYYOL010000002.1, from coordinate 50,405 downwards.
TTTGTTTGCGGAGAGAAGGAATTGGATCGTATGTTCTTCCAGGCGGGGTCTCATCTGGCTCATCGATACTCTCGACCGGAGTATCTGCAAGAAGTACCGATTCATCATCTCGTACTTTCACACTCCCCACATAGAGACCTTCCGCGTGTGATTGTCTGGCTATCGTCTTGAGTTGAGGAAGCTCGGGCATCGGAGGGAACTCGAGCGGAGCATCGGTATCAAAATCTCTCTGAACAGTTGTGGATGTAAACGAACTCCGCTGGGGGCTATCCTCGTACTCACCATTTTCCACAGTGACAAGTGCAGACTCATCTTCAGTATCATCCGATGAAGATTTTTTTTGCTTTCGAGCGGCTCGCTTCACCCGTTTTTGCTCCCTCTTCAGCTCCCGTTTGAGCTCCTTCTCTCGTCTGCGCTCCTCCTTCCGGTTCTCCCTTTGGGTTATCTTACGGTTCGCTTGAGAGCCATCTTCCATGCGAGTTCGGTATCGGCGATGAATTCGAAGCGAGACAATCAGAACAAGCAGTGCGACCGTGAGTTCCAGTAAGAGTGTGAGGATGATGAGTATACTACCCATAGTCGGCTCACGGCTGAGTCGAGAGAGGAGAAACACCGGTTCAGTGTGTCCTGATCGGAGCTGAGTGAACAGAAACAGGGTGTAGATCACCAGGAGACTGTAGGGGGCCATCCACCAGAAAGCGGGAGCTCGCATAGTGAGAATAAAGAAGAGAGCCCAAGCGAACAGGAGAGCGGAGATGGTATACGGTTCGTATTGTCCATCAAAGAGAGTCGGAATGCCATGAGCATGTACCGACTCCAAAAGGAGACTCAACTCTCCGTTCCAGGGTACCATTGTATAGAGCTGATCGGGGAGGACGACTGGCAGGATTGCGACAATCCCAGCAACAAGGCAGAGAATCGAGATCACCAATGGGAATTTTCGCACACGCACAGCATCCTCCTCCTCACATTATACTGCGAAGAACAATCCTAACAACCCGACTATCGTCAGATAGATCGTAAAATACCAAAGCCTTGCCCGTTTCACCATCCAGAGCAGAAGTCGTAGCGCAGCAAGACCAACGAAAAACGAAGCTATGAATCCGACAGCAGTCGGCAGAAATCCAACCTGTGCAGCACCCTGCCCATCCTCTGCAAGGGTAAGAACGAGTGCCCCGAGTACTGCGGGGATCGAGAGGATGAATGCGTATTCGCCCGACTTCTCTCGAGACATACCGGTCCAAAGCGACGCTGTTATCGTTATGCCCGAACGACTGATTCCAGCGAGTGTTCCGAACCCTTGAGCGATACCGGTCACTACTGCTTGGATCCAATGGTAGCCTCGCTTAGGTGTAATGAGCCGTTCCACGAATGACGTAGAAGCCAATAGTGCCGCTGTGATAAGCAACAGCAGAGAGACAATTCGGGTAGACTCCCCATCCAAATTGGTCATCCTCAGCGCAAGAGCCACGACAACCGTCAGAATAGTGGCACCGATCACAAGGAGTATCATCTGAAGGTCTTCGGAATCTGCTGGTTCGGATTTTCTGGTCACGAACCTGATCGCAGCACCGAACAGTCCACCAATCTTCACACGGTAATGGTAGACGATCACGAACAATGTAGCGACATGGAGTATGACATCGAACAGAAGGGGAACGGAACCAATCTCCATGAAATTACGGGCGAGAACCAGATGTCCTGAACTCGAGACCGGTAGGAACTCGGTGAGTCCCTGAATTATTCCAAGCAGTAACCCCTCTAAAACAGTCATACACACTCCTCTACCCGTTTTCACCCTTCTGCAACACACACATGGTACGCGGAGCATCGAGGAAGGGGACATGCACCGGCACGATTCGACGATTCCATTCGATTGCACTTCCCCCGGTTCGGTCACGCATAAGGGCATCCAGTTGGTCGAGCTCACGCATAAGTGCCTCAACTTTTCCCTTGTATGCACAAACATATCCCCGTTCGGCGACGAGAGAGCCGATGGGGCGGATGATGTCAGACAGCGGGTGAAACGCCCTGAATGTGACGACCTCAAATTGATCTTTCACCTCAGAGAGGTCTCTTTGAATAACCTCCACACGACCATGAAGGTTACACATGGCAAGTGCATTCTGGAGAAACCCTGCCCTTCTTCCCATTCGCTCAATCAGAGAAATTGGGAGATCGCCAAGCATGATAGCCAGAGGAATTCCAGGGAGACCTGCACCGGAACCGACATCGCACAACCGTACGTTGCCGGGATACGAGTCGATGATCGACTTGAACAGCGCAACGGGAGCAACCGAGTCGAGCAAGTGCTTGATCACGAACTCCCTCCCCTCTGCGCCAACCAGTCGGTACGTTCCGTTGAAGAGATAGACTTCACTGATATAGGTTCGCATCTGCGTTCGCTGACCAGAATCCATCGAGAGTCCAAGCAGTGCGAGTCCCTCTTCGAATAGCTGGAGGTCCTGGTCGATGTCCCTATGCATCATGAGACTCCTTACGTCCTAGCACCACCATGAGAATCGCCAAGTCACTCGTCCGTACTCCCGAGATTCGCCCCGCTTGACCGACTGAGAGTGGTCTTACCGCTTTTAATTTCTCTCGAGACTCAGTGGATATACCTTCGACCGCATCGTAGTTGAAGTCGGACGGTATAGCTATTCGCTCCATTCTGGAAAACCGATCCACCTGTCTCTCCTGTCTCTTCACATACCCTTCGTATTTGATATCAAGCTCAGCCTGATACCGCACCGAAGGCTCGTACAAAGAGAGTTCCTCAACGGTCTGCAGCAAATCATCTATCGAGATCTCCGGTTTCCGAAGATGGTCTATCGCGCGACGACCGTCCATCTTCCGCTTCTGAAGAAGCTCCTTCACCAGTTCGATCTGCTGCAGTTTGTATTCGAGACGTTCCATAGCCTCTGCTCCCTGCAACCCTACCGAAAACCCTTTCGGTGTGAGTCGTTGGTCTGCACTGTCATGACGAAGATTGAGGCGGTACTCCGCACGTGAGGTGAACATGCGATACGGCTCTTTCGTCCCCTTGGTGACTAGATCGTCGATCAATACACCGGTGTATGCTTCGGTCCTATCGAGAATGAGCGGAGACTCTCCCAACAGCTTCCGAGCTGCATTGATTCCAGCCATGAGCCCCTGACAGGCTGCCTCCTCATACCCGCTGGTTCCATTGGTCTGTCCCGCTATGAACAGATTGGCGACCTGTTTCGTTTCAAGCGACGGGTAGAGTTGCATGGGATCGAGATAGTCGTACTCCACTGCATAGGCAGGTCGCATGATCTCTGCATGTTCAAGGCCTCTGATCGAGTGGATGAAATCTTGTTGTACATCCTCGGGAAGTGAGGAGCTTATTCCATTGAGATACATCTCCTCAGTGCCGAGTCCCTCTGGCTCAACAAAGATATGGTGCCGATCCCGATCGGGAAATCTAACCACTTTATCTTCGATCGAAGGGCAATAACGAGGTCCTGTACCGGTGATTTTTCCACCGTAGAGTGGACTTCTCCCAATATTCGACTGAATGATCTCGTGGGTACGATCGTTGGTGTAGGTGATATGGCAGGGAAGTGACGGTCGATTCACCGACTCATAGTCGAACGAGAACGGCATCATGAGCTCGTCGCCAGGTTGGAGCTCCATCATCGAGAAATCGATGGTAGACTTTCTCACTCTGGCAGGAGTTCCCGTCTTCAACCTTCCCACGGTGAACCCCTTCTGCCTGAGAGCTGTTCCGAGTCCGATAGCAGCGGGCTCCCCGAGGCGTCCAGATGAGGCTTCGTACTCCCCGATGAATATCTTCCCCTCCATGAAGGTGCCGGTGGTGAGAACCACAGTCTTTGCACCGATGGTGTGCCCCCGCTCGGTCACGACTCCGACACAGGTATCTCCATCGGCGTCGAGTAGGATATCTACCACCGTATCCTGAAACAGTGCAAGATTCTTCTGAGCTTCAACCGTCTCTTTTGCCACTCTATGATAGGTGAACTTGTCCGCCTGGGCACGCGGAGCCTGGACTGCCGGGCCTCGCCTTCTATTGAGCACCCGGAACTGGATCATGGATTGGTCGATGATATGAGCCATCTCCCCACCGAGTGCGTCGATTTCCCGTACAAGATTCCCCTTCGCCAGCCCCCCGATAGCCGGGTTGCAGGAGAGCCGTCCAATTGCATCGAGATTCTGCGTGATCAGCATGGTGCTGAACGAGAGTCTCGCAAGAGCAAGAGCTGCTTCTATGCCGGCGTGGCCGGCCCCTATGACAACTGCATCATAATCCATACTACTTACCTACACAAAATCCGCTGAAGATCTGTTCCAGAATATCCGAAGAAGCGACCTCTCCGGTCAGTGAACCCAAAGCATCGAGTGCCTCTCCAAGTTCGACAGCTACGATATCCAATGGGACGTTTTGATGCGCCAGGTCGATTGCCTGATCAATAGCTTCTTGGGCACGATGAAGCTCGTCACGTTGTCGAGAGGACTCTATCACGATATCGTGTTCGCCAGGTCGCTTTGCATCTTTCCTCAATCTGCGCACCATCTCGTCACGCAGGCGTGGGAACCCTTCCCCCTTTTTCGCACTCAGTGGAAAACTTCCGGGCAACGGTGGCCTCACGGTCAGATCCGTCTTGTTCCACACCACGATACATCGCGGATCTTCGAGCAGTGCACCATATCGGGCAGCAGACTCCTCGTCGTGCTCGGTACCATCGAGCATGAGTAGAATGAGATCGGCTTCATCGAGCAGTCGCTTCGTTCGCCGGATACCCTCCTGTTCGATCGTATCGATCGAATCCCGTAGTCCCGCCGTGTCGTAGAGTCTGATCGGAATACCATCGAGAACGGTTTTCGATTCTATGAAATCACGAGTGGTCCCGTGTACATCGGAGACGATCGACCGCTCCTCCCGGAGCAGTAGATTAAAGAGTGTGGACTTACCAGCGTTGGTCGACCCTGCAAGTACTACACGAGCTCCTTCGCCGTAGAGCTTCCCCACCGAGTAGGTAGCAAGAAGCGTTTCAATCCTTGCCTGTGCATGTTCGAGTGGTGCGTACGGAAAATCGACATCACCGGAGATCTCGTCCTCTGCGTAGTCGAGCTGCACTTCGATCACAGCGACTGCTTGGAGCACTATCTGCTTGATCTCCTCGATCAGAGCATGGAGGTTCCCCTCCAGTCTCCCGAGTGCCAGTGAATGCGCCAGCTGCGATTCACTTGCCACGATTTCCATGACCGCCTCTGCCTGTGTGAGGTCCATCGATCCATGCATGAATGCGCGGAAGGTGAATTCACCGGGGCTCGCGGGTCGCATACCAATACGCTTGAGGAGTTTGAAGATCGCTTCAACACCAGCCATGCTTCCATGGCAGGAGATCTCGACACTCTCCTCCTTTGTAAAACCTCGCCCCTCTTTGAACACAGAGATAAGTACGTCGTCCACCGGCTCGCCAGATTCGTTATCTTTGATCTGACCGTGAACGAGTGTATGAGACGCAGCTCGGCTAAGTGCCTTCGGGCGGCTGAACAGCGGTTGCAGCGCCTGGATACACCCTCCTCCGGAGACGCGAATCACAGCAAGTGCTCCAGTGCCCCATGGGGTGGCAAGGGCAAATATCATATCTTCAGTATCGTAGGAATTACCTTTCATCCGCTCAAGTATACGGAAGCAATCACCACGTGTCCATATCACCTTTCTTTACAAACACTGGAACACTCGGTATAGTCGTCGCATGCAGATACAGGCGATTGAACAGAGAAGCAATCTCATGCGCTCCATGCGCTCATGGTTTGACCAAGCAGGATACCTCGAGGTCGAGACTCCACTGCTCTCGACCCACCTTATCCCCGAACCGACGATCGCGAACTTCGCCACGCAATACATAAGCGAATTTCATGGTTCACGGGAGCTCTATCTGGTCCCCTCTCCCGAGGTCTTCATGAAGCAGATCATTGCAGAGACAAAGCGGAGCATCTATCAGTTCTCCCACTGCTTCAGGAATCGAGAGCAGATCGGCAGCTATCACAACCCTGAATTCACCATGCTCGAATACTATACCGTCGGGGCAGATGAACAGGATTCCATTGCAATCACCGAGGAGCTGCTTGTAAAAAGTGCACCGCAGGGAACACCTGAGTACTTACTTCCCCCGTTTCGTGTCATGACTGTTGCCGAAGCGTGTAGCAGATATGCTGGGTTCGACCTCGATTCCACTCAATCGCGCAACGATCTTCGAGGGGTCGCTAAGCGACTCGGCCTCCATGTTCCCGATGCTCCAGAGAGCTGGGAAGAGACGTTTCACCGGATTTTTCTCAACTTTGTCGAACCAAACCTTCCCCAAGAGAAGCCTCTGGTGCTGACCGAGTATCCAAAACAGATCGTGTGTCTTGCAAAGGAGACCGAGGGACGACCGTATCGGAGGCGATGGGAACTCTATGCAGGTTCCATCGAGTTGGCGAACTGCTACGATGAGGAGCGAGATCCGACAGTTGTTGAACACTATTACCGTGAGCAGTATGCCCTATTATCATCTGAACGTGCACAAAGTGGTGAGGTCATTCCCGATATCGATCCTCATTTCGCAAAAATATTCAACGACTTTCCTCCCTGTTCCGGAGTAGCTCTCGGCTTCGACCGGCTCCTCATGCTCCAGAGAGGATACAAGACGATAGGGGATTTGATTTTATTCACCGTTTCTGATATGATGGCCGACGGCCACTAGTGATCTGTAACGGCATAACCTTGCCGATGAGCTTGGAGCGGATCGGACCGATGTAAGGACAAGGAAGCGAAGATATCTGAGCTGACACGAGGATGTCCATCTGTTCGATAGGCCCAGGAGAAGCAAAGATTAGATTGGTACAGATCACCAGTTCCGATTCCGCACAATGTACGAGGTATATTAATGATTAAAGCAGGTCAGATAGACAAGGGGACCGCGCTGCTGATTAAGGGACAGCCCTTCATCTGCGTGGAGAGAGAATTCGTGAATCCAGGAAAGGGCTCGGCTTTCGTCCGGCTCAAACTCAAGAGCCCGGCAACCGGTCAGGTGCTTCGTGAGACCATGAAGACCCAGGACAACGCGGAGGATATCACGGTTGAGGATCGTGACTGTCAGTACCTGTACAACGATGGCGAGATCTTCCATTTCATGATGACCGAGACCTACGAGCAAATTGAAGTACCCATGACAACGTTCGAGGACTACCAGTTCATCATGAAAGAGGGAGAGACCTACCGAGTCACCTTCTGGGAGCACCAGCCGCTCGATATTCAGGTTCCGACAAAGGTTGTCTATGAAGTCGCCGAGGCAGAAGAGGCCATAAAGGGAGATACTGTCACAGGGGCGACGAAGAGTGTCACCACAGAGACCGGTCTTGTAGTCCGTGTTCCTATCTTCATCAAGCAGGGTGAGAAGATTCTGGTGAACACAGAGACCAAGGAGTACATAGAGCGGGTAAACAAGTAGATTGGTTATACTGCAACAAAGGTGGAGCTGAAATGCTCCACCTTTTTGTATACTGTCAGTTCACCGGACGAACCGGAGGCCCTGAACGATCATCATCTTGCAACTCTTTGGCCGCTTCGCTCAGTCGTCTACGTCGCACCTAGTACAACCGAGGCATTCCGGTCACCTCCTTGAACATACGCGCGCTATGCCAGGGAGAATACCATGCAGCCTGAGCAAGTTGATGCAGTGAAAAAGTCTCTTGCAGATGATCATCGATATAGTGGAGCATCCGCTGTACCGCAGCTCTCTAGTCATCTCGCATCTCTGTCAGTCTCCACCTGTTCAGGATCGGGGTATCGTCTCGTTTCACCATCCACGGTGAAGAACTCCCAAGCCCCGCTTGCATCTAGGCCATGAAGATACGAAGATCCCAGGGGCACCTTGCCCCCTCCATCCGGAAGATCGATTGCGTATGTCGGCATGGCAAGGCCACTTAACCGCCTCCTGAGCTGCCGCTCCAGATCCAACCCATGCTCAAGCGGCACCCGAAGGTGATGCGTTCCACCGACAAGATCTCCCTGGAACAGGTAGTAGGGTTTCACCCGAATAGAGACGAGACGATTCATGAGTTGTTCGAGACTCTGCACGTCGTCGTTCACACCACGCAGAAGGACGGTCTGGTTCATCACTGGAATACCCGAATCGACAAACTTCGAAACGGCGTCGATACTCTCTGGAGTGATCTCTCTTACGTGATTGAACTGTGTCATGAGATAGAGCGCTGGATTGGTGTTCTCGGCTAGCATGGCAACCAGGGCATCGGTCACTCGAAACGGATATGTCGCCGGCATTCGGGTGCAGAGCCTGAGGACCAGATCGCTTCGGACGGCTCGCAATGCACTCAGCACATGCTCCAGCCGTGTATCGGAGAGCATAAGGGGATCTCCTCCGGTGAGGAGCATTTCCCGTATCTCGGTGTGCTGTTCGATATAGGCAAGGACTTTTGTTAGCTCATCATCCGAGACTCCCGCACCTCCACCAGCGGTGAACCGTCTTCGGAAACAGTGTCTGCAGTAGGTCGCACATCGGTCGGTCAGTAAGAAAGCCACTCGATTCTCATACCGATGGATAAGACGAGGGAGTACAGAGTGACGCACTTCGGCAAGGGGGTCGAGATGGACACCCGTTTCGACCACCGCCTCATCGGCTGAAGGGACAACCTGTCTTCGGAGGGGATCATCCGGGTTTTCGGGATCGATAAGATCCAGATAGTATCGACTGATTCTCAGCGGTAGTGGTCTGTGCTGCATGGAGAACCACCGAGACTCACTATCGGATAATACGAGTATAGATTCCAACTCCTCTTTTGTGGTGATGAAGGACCGGCTATTCATGAAGATGATGTACCAGATATTCTGCCGCTCGTCCACCCAATGCTCCGGATACCACAATTCTTTTGCATCATCACCTGTTATTTGATACACTGAATCAGCACCTGAAAGTGAGGTATCTATGGCAACTAAAGAACCACGTAGAAGTATGAAGGGGTATTATATCACTACCCTCCTCATCGGTCTGGGCTTTTTCACGATGGGTCTCATGGATCCACTCTATGACACCTATATTCCGATTTTTCTTGGTCGGTACATTGCTTCGAATGCGATTATCGGTGCGATCATGACTATCGACAATGCATTCGCTATCTTCTTGATACCGATCTTCAGCGCGATAAGCGATAGAACTCGTACGAGAATCGGTCGTCGTATGCCATTTATCATCACCCTGCTTCCACTCAGTGCATTTTCGTTCGGCCTGATCCCTTTCTCGGCACTCAATTCACTCGTGCTACTCATCATCCTCATCTTTGCTCTGAACGTATTCAAGCAGGCTGCCAGAGGACCGGTCGTGGCACTTATGCCAGATATCATTCCAGGTGAGATCCGCTCCGAGGCGAATGGTGTGATCAACACCATGGGAGGCATAGCTGCCATCGTTGGAACGATCGGACTCGCCCGTCTCATGGATGTTCAGGTGAACGTCCCTGGCTATGGGAAGACCGACAACATTCTTGCGTTCCCCCTTGCCGGAGCTCTCGTTCTTCTGGCTGCGATTCTGCTGATCCTCTTCGTGCGGGAAAAAGACGGAAGGAGTCGAGAAGAGTCTACAGAAGAGAAGGTCCCCCTGATCGTCTCGCTCAAGACGATCTTCGGTGAAAAAGACAAAAGTGCCCTCTATGTCCTCCTCTCGCTCTTGTTCTGGTTCATCGGGTATCAGGGAGTGCTTCCCTTCGTGGGCAAGTATTCGGTCGAGATACTGAACACCTCACCGGGAAGTGCAGCACTTGCTGCCGGTATGGTGGGAATAGCCTATGCGATATTCGCCATTCCCAGTGGTATCATCGCACACAACCATGGAAGGAAAAAGACCATCCGGTTCGCCCTAGTCTGTCTTGTCCTGGTACTACTGCTCGTGTTTGCACACAGCGTCCTTCTCACTGGAGAGTCGAGTTCTCAGACCATGCGCACCGTGCCGTTCTGGGCGCTCATGTTCCTATTCGGTGCATTCTGGGTCACGGTGATCACCAACTCGTTTCCCATGCTCTGGCAGATGGCAAGTTATGAGAATATGGGAATCTATACAGGATTGTACTATTTCTTCAGTCAACTGGCGTCCATCATTGCACCGCCGCTCACTGGTGCACTCATAGATATCTTCGGATTCGGTTCTCTCTTCGTATTCGCTGCAATCTGCATGGCAGTGGCATTCGTGCTCATGGCGAAAGTGACTCGCGGAGAGCCGGAAGATGATGCGATTCCCATCGCCGAATAACAATAAAGGGGTCTTTCGACCCCTTTATTCATTCCCAAATCAGTTTATCGAAAATGTCGTCGACTGCAATTCTGCGACGCTCGAACGCTTCGTCGTTGAATGAGACCGGATTCACGTGTACTGGCGGTCCCTCCGGAATCTCCGTCGGAGTCCAAATGTATTCAACCGGTTCTGGGCGGGTGATGGATGGGAGAATAGTTCTGACCTCTGTAGGTCCCTGTGGAGCATCCTTGATCCGCCGCACCGGAATTCCATAGTCTATTGGTTCTATGCGAACTCTCGGTTCCGGCTCAGCTTCCATGACCTCTTCCGGTTCCACTTCGACCTCTTCAACAATCTCTTCGGTCACGACTTCTTCAATAGGCTCTGTATCGATAACAGGTTCGACTTCCTCTATCTCTTCGATTTCAGGTTCCTCGATCTCCGGCTCTTCGACAGCCAACGGAGCCATGGAGACACTCATCCTTACAGCAGGTGCTTGAGGAACACGCGGAGCCGGTTCTGGCTCAGGTTCCAC
>CAYYOL010000002.1:0-39496 GCA_964473245.1 uncultured Spirochaetaceae bacterium | reverse complement strand
TCCTTACAGCAGGTGCTTGAGGAACACGCGGAGCCGGTTCTGGCTCAGGTTCCACAACCTCTTCCACTGGAGGCTCTTCCACCGGTTCCATCTCTACAGGGGCAACATCGATTGCCTCCTCAGGCTCTTCTGGCACCGGGAGCTCTGAGGCGACCGGTGCAGGTCTGGGCGGTGCAGGAGTTTCGACTGCCGCCGCAGCTTCGGCTATCCGCACTTCCTGGACCGTAGGCCGGAAATAGACAACTCCAGCAAATACGAAGATCCCTAACGAGATAGTGATTCCCAATAAAATGTAGATACCTGTCTTTCTCATTGCCCGCTTTATTCCTATAGACCCATAGTAGCGCAAAACTCATCGACTTGTCGATGAATAAATGTTGTACGTCCCCAATTCTTCATAATATACACAGAATTCGAACCACGAACCATACCGATAGTGATATCTCTCTGAGATCGTGCGATGCTGAAGAATGATTGGATTGTCGCTTGGTCTCTTTGCATGGCACGTGCAAGTCGAACGATGAGTGGAGCTTTTACGAAGCAGACTGTGTCACACACTGCATCGAGATGCATTCTATGGAGCAATGCCGCGTTAACCACGACTCCCACCCTCCCTTCGGCACGATACTGCTCAATCTGCTGAACGCACAGTTGCACCATGCGAGGGTGGACAGTTCCTTCCAATGTCGCCAATGAGCGTTGGTCGGAGAAGACGATCTCGCCAAGAATCTGTCGATTCACCGTACCATCCGAATCTATGATTCTCCGTCCGAACAGTGCCGTCAACTCGTCTTTGGATCGCTCCAAAGCATCGTGTCCGAGGGCATCGACATCGATCACTTCCAGATTACGTTGTTCAAGTAGTGATGCCACATGATTCTTTCCGGCACAATACTTCCCCGTCAGACCTATGACAATCAATGCATTTTCCCCCATGAGTCCCCGATCTCCATGCTCACACGAAGCGGGACCTTCAGTTCGTAGGCATGCTCCATCTCCCGTTTCACCAACAACTGCATCGCAGTCAATTCATGTTCCGGTACCTCGAAGATGAGTTCGTCGTGCACCTGAAGCAGGAGTCTGCTCGACATGTTCTCGTCTCTCATAGCCCGAACCACTCGGAGCATGGCTAGTTTCATGATGTCGGCAGCAGAGCCCTGAATGACCGTATTGACGACAATCCGCTCAGCCCCTGCTTTCTCCATCTTGTTGCTACTGGTAATTTCGGGAACAGCACGCTCCCTACCGAGAATGGTGGATACGTACCCTGTCTTTTCGGCTGAGAGCCTTATCGACTGCATGAAATCGCGGACTCCCGAGAATCTGGCAAAATAGTTATCTATGAAACTTTGAGCATCTCTTCTTGGTATCTGAAGTTCGTTTGAGAGCCGGAATGCCGACATGCCATACATGACACCGAAGTTGATAGTCTTCGCAATCCTTCTCTGATCCGGCATGACCAGATCGGGATGCACGCCGAAGATCAACGCTGCCGTATGGGTATGGATATCTTCTCCTTTGAGAAACGCCTCTTTCAATCCAGGATCATCTGCAAGGTGCGCGAGAACGACCAACTCAATCTGAGCATAATCTGCCGAGAGGAATAGGTGGCCTGCTGCAGGGACGAACGCATCACGAATCTTCCTTCCATCCTCATTTCGAATGGGGATATTCTGCAGATTCGGATTCCGGCTGGACAAGCGTCCCGTTGCTGTTCCGGTCTGTGTATAGGAGGTGTGTACCCGTTGAGTCTCATCATTGATCATCTTCGGCAACGTGTCTATGTAGGTGTTCTTCAGTTTTACCAGAGTCCGATTCTGGAGAATCAGTCTCGGCACGACATCGATCGCTGCCAGACGCTCGAGTGTATCGATTGCAGTCGAGTAACCGGTCTTATTCTTCTTTCCTGTAGGAAGACTCCTCTCCTCGAAGAGCACCTCCTGCAGCTGCTTTGTCGAGTTGATGTTGAACTCGTGCCCAACTTCATCGAATATGTTCCGTTCGATTTCGGCAAGGCGTTGCACGACATCTTCGTTGAAGCTGTCCAACCGCTTTCGATCGAGCCGTATGCCGTGCAGCTCCATTTCAGATAGTATGCCAACAAGCGGCATCTCCAGAGTTTCGAAGAGGCTCGATAGCTTCCTGTCATGCAGTTCCCGAGAGAACAACTCGTACAGGCGCCAAGTGATATCGGCATCTTCGCAAGCATAGGGCACGGCTTCTTCGAGAGGAAGGTCGGAAAATTGCTGGCCTGCACTCACGATATCCTGGTAGTGAATCGTCTGGTAACCAGACAGATACCGTTCAGCAAGATAGTCCATATTATAGATACCGCTTGCAGCATCGAGTACCCATGCCGCCACCATGGTGTCGAAATGTAGATTCGCAGAGGGTATGCCCCAGCGAACAAGAACCTTGTAATCGTATTTCAGATTCTGACCGACTATTCTGGTGTTTCGATCGACCAGACAGGTATGCAACAGCCTTCGGGCATCGTCAACAGGAATGACTGGCTCTCCACTGGCTTTCAATGGAACGTACCACGCCTCGTACGATCTGTTTGTGAAACTGAACCCGACAGGTTCAGCTACCATCTCATCGATATCGGTTGTCTCGAAATCGAAGGCCATGGTTCCACTCTCTGCCATCTTGTCGAGTAGTCTCGCCAATTCATCGATCGTTGTCACTGCATGATAGGTCCCCTTGCGAGGCTGTTCAGATGAAACTTCCCGCACCGTTTTCTCTGCCTTCGATGTTCGAGGAGCACCTATGGCCGCAACGAGCGATTTTGCCTGTGCCTGCTCGAATAGCGGTACCGCTGCCGTCCAGTCGATACAGTCAGTCCGGTATTGATCCGTGTCGAAGTTGTCTATGTTCAGAATGTCATGTTTCAGCGAGACGAGAGTTTTACTCAGGTATGCCATCTCTTTCGAAGCGATCAACTTCTTCGCTACGCTGGGGGAGAGTTCATCGAGATGTTCATACACAGCATCCAGGTTGTCGTACTCCTGGAGCAACTTGACGGCTCCCTTTGGTCCGATTCCGGCTACTCCGGGAACATTGTCAGAACTGTCGCCAATAAGCGCGAGATAGTCGATCACCTGGTCTGCACGGATCCCAAGCTCTGCCTCTACCTCCTGAGGTCCAACCAGTCGGTACTGTTTCTCACCTTTCTTCGGTGGTCTGAGTGCCGATACGTGGGGAGAGACCAGTTGAAGAAGATCCTTGTCTCCGGTGACCATGATGCTCTGGATATCCAATGTGCCGGCACAATCGGTGAGCGATGCGATAATATCATCGGCTTCCCATCCATCGATACCGATCTTCGGAATATTCGCCGAGTCCAATATCTGTACTATTCGGGGAACCTGTGCATGGAGATCTTCCGGTGCGGCGTCACGATTCGCTTTATACGGCTCGTATAGCTGATGCCTGAACGTTGGTGCTGCAGTGTCCATGGCAACAACGAGATAGTCTGGAGAGTATTCCCTGATAATCATGAGCAGGGTGTTGAAGAACCCAAAGAGTGCAGAGACATTGTTCCCCTCCATATCCCGCAACGGGCGGTTGATGAAGGCGAAGTAGGATCGATAGATGAGACCGAACCCATCGATTATATAGAGTGTGGGTTTCCGCTTATCGCTCATGTAAAGACTCCCTGATGTTCGGACGAGACCGAAATCGTCAGTCCGTCGTAAGCAGGATGCATCCCTTCGGGTGCATAGGCATCCAGCTCTTGGTGGTCCACCCGATGGTTCAAATGGGTGAAGTAGGTAGTGTTCGCTCCTATTCTTCGTGCTGTAGCGATTGCTTCATCGATCGACATATGAGTCGGATGTTTCTTGAATCTAAGTGCGTCTATAACCACGACGTCGAGGTTCCGCAGAAGCGAGAGACTCGATTCGGGAACTTCCTTGCAATCGGTCAGATAGGCAAAGCGGCCGATCCTGTAGCCAAACACCTCACGGCAACCGTGTGAGAGCGGAATCGGTGTAAAATGGAGCGAGCCGAGCGTAACACCTCCGGTATTGAGCTCATGGAGAATCAGTTGTGGTACTCCGCCATGCCATGGATTCTCACCCACAGCATACGGAAATCGTTGCCGGATATCCTCAAGAACCTGATTCGGACCGAAGACCGATAGCGGTGCGGACTCGGAGAAGACCCGAAGGTCGTCGATGCCATTCATGTGGTCGGCATGGTTATGGGTGTAGAAGACAGCATCGAGATGACGAAGATGAGCCCGCAATGCCTGTAGGCGGAACTCGGGACCGGTGTCCACCACGATTGCTTGATCACCGTCAGTGATCAGAATCGATGAACGAAACCGCTTGTTCTTAGGATCGTGTGATGTGCATACCGGACAGGAACACCCGATTCTTGGCACCCCGTGGCTTGTTCCTGTCCCGAGAAAAGTTATTTCCATTACAGACTGTCCAATGCTCCAGCAAATATTCGTTGTAGTGACTTCCATTGTTTCGATGCAGATGATCCGACCGTTGCAAATCCGTTCGATAACTTCGTTCCCAACTCGGATGCTTCGAAACTACCGAAATCGATCCCTTCGCCGGCTCTCTCGAGCAGGTTCACAATAGAGTCCTTTCCACCTTCGGCAGCACTGCGCAACTTTCGTTGAAAGTCGGGATCATCCAGGTTCTCCACATATTCATCGATGGCCACTTTCGGTACTCGCGCATCTTCCAGTATCTCGGTCACCGTCTCACGCAGTTGTTTTGCATCTTGTGTAGACTGATGACTAAAACCAAAGAACTCCTCACTGAGTGAAGGTACGAAGAAGTAGAGAACAAAGAAAGCAATGACCGCAACAAGAATAGCAGTGAACAGTGAACCGAAAAAGCTGAATTTTCTCATCTGTCTGCTCCTATGACATGAAGGATATCACACCTCGAAATAAGAGGCGAACCCAAAGGTCCTGCCCCCTTCGACAATATGCAACTTATGTTTCCGGCATTCACTTGGGACTACCGCCATAGTGTCGGAGGGATGCTCCTCGCTTCGTCGGGAAATTCATCGGTCATACTACCATAATTCGGTGAATGCCACCAGAGTTGCCTGTGAGAGGAGCTAGTTGGATTGCAGGATGATATCAGAAAAAAGCTGTAATGAAGGAGGCTCCGATCTTGCCTTGGCTCCACGATGGTTTGAGAGCTTCAGCTTCAGCATTGATGTAGGAGAAGCCGTTGGATGGAACCTGATAATGGAAACCAATGGTGAAGTTCCCCAGATTCAGGTCCAGTCGCATTCTGTATGCAAGCGTCGTCTGGGCTAGGAACGTTTTCCAGGTTTCTCCACAGAAAACATTGGCTCGGTCTCCCATCCAGAACGACACACCTAGTCCCTGGTTGATATCGAGCCCGAGCAGTGTCCCGGCAGCAAAACTAAGCGTGGTGAACGAAGCTACCTCCGTGCTGAATCCCATACCGACCATACCGAAAAGTTCCTGAGCGATATCGTCTTTGAACACAGGACGACCAGTCTCGGTCACATCGATTATCTCACCCTGCTGAATGAGCAAGTGCCCATCAAGATTGATCCCGAGCACTCGCGCACGAATTTCACCACCGGTTGCCCAGTTATGGACGTCGATAACAGACACGAGTTGCGTCTCAGGAGCGAAGAGGTTGTTCTGAAACTGGTTGATTGATCCGAAACCCAACGAAAACAGATTCCCAGCAACAGCCAGTGAGGGGAGAACGAGGATTAGGCATATGATGATGAAAGCTTTTTTCACACTCCCCTCCAGAGGGATTCAGACGAAAGTCCAGCCCCGTGTTTGCAGCACGGGGCTGTCTTTTGGTAGGCAGCCTGCTTTTTAGAACAGGGTAAACAGAACAGATGCTCCGATTCTTCCGGCCTTGAAGCCATCGGCTTTTGGAAGCAGTTTATCGAAATCGGCGTCCTCAAGGTTGAATCCATCCGAATCGACCATGTAGTTCAGTCCAACGAGCATGCTTCCGAGCTTGAGATCGACAGTCGCCCTCCAGGTAAGGTCTGAACGCATGAAAGCATCGCCGAAGTTCTCTGCAGCCAGAGTCTCGTCGGTGTCGGTGAAGTAGAATTCAGCGTCGCTGTTCTCGGGGAACATGACGGTCACACGTGGTCCAAGACCAAGACCGACACGAAGGAGTCCGAGCAGATCGAGCGACAAACCGCCGGTGACCAGTCCGGAGAAAGCTGGTGTAGAGTCCACTTCCTCGTAGAGAGCGGCAACACCAACCTCAGCAAACAGAATTCTCGTTCGAATGTCGGCTCCGAATGCATAGTTCTCGAAATTGGTGAACATATCGGCATCGAACTCACCTTCTTGTACATCGTACGGTAGTTTGTTCTGAGCCAAGACACCAACACTGAAATCGAAGATTCCTGCGGTGAGCCCAACTGGGACCAACAGCAGTATAACCAAACCAATCATGATGATTTTTTTCATGATACACACTCCTTTTGTTCGAGGGTTTCCCCTCTCGTACTATATATAACATACATGAAACCAAAAGGTTTCACCTTCTACTTCTCAAAAAAGCGCCAACTGCAGTTGTATGCCTACCCGATTCTGCCCACTTGTCTGCACCAACTGAGACCACGACCCCTCATCCACAAGACCTTGCCAGGTTGCAAGCGTCTCCATGAGATAGAACATACCTAACTTAGCTGATCCTAGCAGAACGTCAAGTCCCACCTTCATATGCAGGGTCGAAGATGAGACCGCCTCATTGAACGAGGTTGATGAGACCGACCGCCCATTCACTCGTACATCGGAACCTCTCTCGGTATCCCCATAGGAGAAATCGGTTGAGAGTCCTCCTCCAAGATGCATATAGAGGTGATCGGTGACCAGTGGAATATCGAACGAGAGTGTCGATCGTATGGAGAGGGCATCCTGCTCTTGTTCTCCGGCAGTTCCGGTCGGCAGGAGCGCCAGCAGCGAAAGATTCACGATAGAGAGTCTTGAATGTAACCCGACACCAATGGTCCAATTCTCTCCGCTACTCATACCATCAAAAAAACTTGAACCCGAATGGGCATGCTGGGTATCGTAGATTCCGGAGATACCGATGCCGACCTCGAAAAGGTTTCTTGCCCCGAGGAACGACGGAAGGAGAGTCATGAATATCAGGAATAGGATCGATATTCTGCGCATTTCTTGAAACATTAACCCCACTTATGCAAAAGTTATATTACTTGCGTATCGGTATGATAACAGTCGAACCGGGGCAAAAGATACATTTTTTTTCAATTTTTTTCTGCAACTTGTTATCTTATTTAATTTTACAGATATCATAGATTTGTCATCTACTTATTATAAAAGAAGTAACAAAATGCAAGGGGCAGCAGTGAAACCAGCAGATTCTCCCCCTATGCTCTCTTTAGGGGGAAGGTGTGGAGCTTTGCGCCTCCTGTTCACGCTTCGTACGATACTACCATGCTACAGTCGATCGAGTTCCTCTAGCCACAAGGCAACACTCGCATCGCTTGGCATGCGAAGGTCTCCTCTCGGACTGAGTGCGACAGAGCCGACCTTCGGCCCATCTGGCATCGCAGAGCGTTTGAACTGCTGAGAAAAGAATCTGGTGCAGAAGATCTTCAGCCACTTCAGGATAGTCGACCTATCGTAGACACCGCTAAAGGTGAGCGTGGCGAGCCGGAACACCTTGGCAGGACCATAGGACCAACGGAGCATGTAATAGAGAAAGAAGTCGTGCAGTTCGTAGGGTCCCACGATTGCTTCGGTCGACTGTTCATTGGTCTCACCCTTTGCCGGCAGCAGTTCCGGACTGACCGGAGTATCGAGCACATCGAGCAGCACTGCCCTCATATCGGAAGAGTCTGCCTCTTGAGCGTGAGATCTGATCAGATGCCGAATCAGTGTTTTGGGAACCGAACTATTCACTCCGTACATTGACATATGATCGCCATTGTATGTCGCCCAACCCAGAGCCAGTTCAGAAAGATCTCCAGTACCAATGACCAACGCAGACTCGGCATTTGCGATATCCATGAGCACCTGAGTCCTCTCTCGCGCCTGCGCATTTTCATACGTTACATCGTACACCGAACTGTCATGACCGATATCGGCAAAGTGTTGCAATACAGAAGCACTGATATCTATCTCTCGTAGCGAGACCTGCAATGCCTCTGCGAGTTTGCGTGCATTGTTTCGCGTCCTCTCGGTTGTCCCGAAACAGGGCATAGTAATCGCAATGATGCCCTCTCTTGGCAGTTTAAGCCAATCGAACGCATCGACAGCCACAAGAAGTGCCAACGTTGAGTCCATACCACCAGAGATCCCGACCACCACGTTCCGTATGTTGGTGTGTTCCAGACGTTTCACCAGTCCCATGGCTTGTATCGTCTGAATCGTCTTGCACCGCTTGTTCCGGTATGGGTCCTCGGCAGGGACGAACGGGAACCGACTGAAAGTTCTACTCAACCGAGTCTCCACCTCCGTCTGTGCAAAATCGACTATCTGGTAATGCGGGCTGCGAACCGATTCGAACGATGAACTTCTTCTCCGTTCTACTGCGAGCCTATCGAGATCGATCTCGGAATAGATGAACCCCTCGAACGGTATTTCACTCTCTGCAAGTATGATACCGTTCTCTGCGATCATGTCGTGTCCTAGGAAGACCATGTCGGTACTCGACTCTCCACTGCCTGAACTTGCATAGAGATATGCACTGTACAGACGGGCACTGTGGTGCTCTACCATCCGCCGTCTGTAGTGGGATTTACCGACCAGTTCGTTACTTGCCGAGAGATTCACCAGAACGGTCGCTCCTGCAAGTGCATGCCGAACCGATGGAGCTCCCGGTGCCCAGAGGTCTTCACAGATTTCGACACCAATAACGAGATTCGTGCAGGAACTGGATTGAAACAGTACATCTGTTCCGAATGGAACGGTTGAGCCCAACAACTCGATAACACCCGGCTCATCTGGAGCACGTGTGAACCATCTGGATTCATAGAACTCGTTGTAGTTGGGAATGTTCACCTTGGGAACTACACCAAGAACCGCTCCTTTATGGACTACCGCAGCGCAGTTGTAGAGTTTTCCCTGCCAGACAAGCGGCAGACCAACTACAGCGACAACCTCCCATGCCCTCGTTGCAGCGACCACCATCTCCAGCGCTCTCATAGCGCCATGGAGCAGTGTCGGTTGGAGAAACAGATCTGCACAGGTATAGGCGGTGAGTCCCAACTCGGGGAAGACCACCAACGCAACCTGCTCCCGTTGAGCTTTTTCGAGCATTGCAATGGTCTGTTCGGCGTTGAATCGGGTATCGGCAACCCGCACCTTCGGTGTGGCCACGGCAACCCGTACGAATCCATCTTTCATGCACGTACCTCCAGACATTGTGAGAACGGTAGTCAGTGTATCACATGAGTATACTGCTTGCCATTACTTCACGCGCAGAAGCCACGTGATACCTTGGAGCCACGATTCGAGTTCCGCACACTCGGCCAGCTGGTCGGCCACATAGTCTGCAAACAGATCGGCCGATTCTGGATACCGTTCGGTCAATTCAGCTGCACGATGTTCTATGGATCTCTGTGCGTATCGGTTCGTTGCAGCGACAATTGCCGGATCCACAGGAACCTCTTCGACTATCTCACAACGCGCCTCGTCCAGTATTCGGTACCAGTCCTTCAGGGAAAGATACTCATCTCCTGTCAGAGCGAAAGCATCGTCGATCACCAGATATCCTCGTGGCTTCACTGTCCTTTTCAACTGTTCCAACAACTCATATTGTGTCTCGAACAGATCGCCCACCGCTCCGAATATCACAGCATCGAAGTCACGTTCGGTTTCGACCGACTCAAAAATATCGGCAACCTCGAACCGGCACAGATGTCCCACTTCGAACTCCTGTGCCTTCCTTCTCGCAACATCGATGAATGGTGCCATGAGATCCCTTCCCTCTACTATGCAGCCGATTCGTCTTGCGACCTCCACCGAAACCGCACCCTTGCCGCAACCCAAGTCGAGCACCCGACTAGAGGCACCGAGCTGCGCTGGTCCTGCAAGCATACCTGCGATCTCCTGAGGATCGCTACCCAACTCCCACAGATCCTGCAACAGATAGGGAATATGATCCATAAGGCGAATATCGGTCGCTGAAAGCGAGGCTGCAACCAACTCTCGTTGCGACTCATGCATAGGGATCTCCTTCCATAAGCTCTTCAAGAGCTTCACGATCGAGAATAGTGACACCTCGGTGTCCGTGCAACTCAATGATCCCCGCCTGCTGAAATGCCGAGAGACGTCGGCTGAGTGTCTCATGGGTCATACCGAGTAGCGAAGCGAGATCTCCCTTCGAGAGACCGAGGGTGAACGAGGGTCTGCCGACCGAACTCTGTAGCAGATAATTCGCAAGCCGCTGTTCCACGGTAGTGAGATTCGTCTGTTCGAGAAGACTCTCGGTCTTCTCCAGACGTCCACTGAGCTGCTCCATCACCTTGAATGCAATGGAGGGAATACGTTCCATGAGCGACCGGAGATGCGACCAATCTATACTGCACATCCGTGTCTGCTCGAGCGTGACAGCAGTATCGGTCTGCGTGTTCATGCTGAAAAGGGAGAGCTCACCGAGGAACTCTCCAGGTCCCACTATGCGGATAACCTGCTCCTTCCCCTCCACCGTGAGCCGATAGACCTTCACACTTCCGGTATGGAGCACAAAGAGTTTTCCACGCCGCTCTCCAACCCGATACACGACCTCACCCTTCTCAAACGAGCATTCGGTAGTGATCGCTGCAACTTGAGCCATCTCTTCATGGGTCAGATGCTGAAAGATAGGCACGATATCGATGCAGTTGTAGGGTCCATGGTCATTGCAGGAGCAGTTCATGACAGTACTATACTCTGAAAGTACTCGATACACAATTATCTGGCGACTACTTCCGATACCGAAGCAGTCGAATTGCGTTCAGAATAACCAGAAGTACCGACAACTCGTGTACCAACATGCCGATAGAGAGATCCACACTTCTTAGCAGAACACCGACAAGCAGCGTAGCAGCCACAAGAATCGCGAAGTAGATGTTCTGCTTCATATTCCGCACCGTGGCTCTCGAGAGACCCAAGGCATGACCTAACATGGGAAGCTTGGAGGACATGACCACGACATCGGCAGTCTCCATGGCGACATCGCTACCGGCACCCCCGATTGCAATTCCGATATCGGCTACGGCAAGCGCCGGAGCATCGTTCACGCCATCGCCTACCATCGCAACCGATGTATAGACCCGCTGTAGCTCCTTGATCGCCGCAACCTTGTCCTCAGGCAACAGTTCCGCCTTGAACTCATCGAATCCCAACTCCTCTGAAATCGCTCTGGCAGTACGTTCGTTATCACCGGTCAGCATGATCAGATGCTTCACATGCTGTCTCTTCAACGACTGAACGAGATGCTTCGCCTCTTCTCTCACCGTGTCCGCAACAGCGATGATTCCCAGTATGCGATCTCTGGTTCCCACCAACACCACGGTTCTCGCCCGCTTCTCCTCTTCGATCACCTGATCCTCATACCGATCGAAGGGAACGCCATAGGTGGAGAAAAGAGCTCGATTACCCAACAGGTAGCCGGTATCTCCGAGTGTGAACGCAATCCCCTTTCCAGCAATCGGCTCCGAATCTACCGGTAACTCGATTTCACCGGTCAACTCCTTCTCAGCGTACTGGACAATCGCCTTGCCTATCGGGTGCTCAGCGTAGCTCTCGCCACTCGCTGCTATGCGCAACAGCTCAGTTTCCGGGATATCAAACGTCTTCAACGACACCACGGTAGGTGCTCCCTCGGTGACTGTTCCGGTCTTATCGAAAGCAACAGCCTTCACCGTTCCCAACCTCTCCATGACATCGCCGCCCTTGATCAGAATGCCCCGCTTCGCTCCGTTTCCGATTCCCGCGACGATAGAGACTGGAGCACTGATGACCAATGCCCCGGGACAAGCGATCACCAGAAGTGTGAGCGAAAGGTAGATATCACGGGTAATCAGATAGACCACCGCCGAAAGCACCATGATACCGGGAGTATAGTATTGACTGAAACGCTCAAGGAACTTCTGCGTCTTCGCCTTCGCATCCTGTGCCTCTTCGACCAGTTCGAGAATTCTAGCAAAAGTCGTCTGCTCACCGACTCGTTCAGCCTCTGCAATGAGGTAGCCCGATTCCACAACAGTACCCGCAAACACCTCTTCTCCCTTGACTTTATGAACCGGAATCGACTCTCCGGTTACTGTTGCCTGGTTCACATACGCAGATCCTTCGAGAAGAACTCCATCGACCGGAATCCGTTCGCCCGGCTTCACCACCACGACATCTCCACGATTCACCTGATCTGGGTCGACAAGATGATCCTCTCTGTCTCTCCGGACACGTGCGGTCTCAGGAGCAAGACTAAGCAGTGATTGTATGGATGACCGCGTCTTCTCCAATGTGCGCGCTTCAAGGTATCCTCCGAACATAAATAGATAGGTTACAGCCGCAGCCTCCCAATACTCTCCAATGATCACGGCCCCCACCGTGGCGACCGTGACCAACAACTCGATACCTATCACCCGATATCGAAGAGCTCCGATAGCCTTCGATACCACCGGGTATCCGGCAATCGCAGTGGACAGTAGCATGAGAAGCACGACTGCCGTGGTATACCCGAACATACGGTGTGATATGAACGATGCGACCACCAATACAGTCGCAACGATGAGGGCGCGTGTTTTCTTCATGTCACTTCACCCCCAGGACTTTGTACCCGAGCGATTCGATCCGTGACTTCACCTCATCCGAACCAACCAGTGACTCATCTAACTCAACCTTCACACGCGAGGCGTTGAACAGTACCTGAGACGATACCACGCCTTTCGTCCTCTTGAGCATTCCCTCGATCTTTGCCAGACAACTCGGGCAAGTAAGTGTTTCTAACTGATACGTAATGTGCTGCATAGGGCACCTCCTATTGGTATTGATGCCCTACTCTAACCGGTACGAAAAAACCTTTCCTTGACCTGAATCAAATTTCACAAAGAATTGTACATAGAGAAAAGGGTACGGTTCTAGCGGCGGGATACCACCGATTTCCGTACCCACGATATAACCGTGTTCTGAGCATGGCTCATCGATTCACGATGGCTTCATACTCCTCCAAGGAGATCCAGGAAGGCTCGTACGGCGCTCCAAAGCGATCGAGGAGTCTGCTAAAGGTGCGCATATGCTGCTTTGACCCCTGCAGAAGAGCACTATATACCCTGATCACCACCGGATCATCTGTCTGTGAAAGCAGATGCTGTAGATCATATATATCGAGATCCTCGATCATCGCTCCAACGGTGAGCGCTTGAATCGGTGACTCATTTCCCTGCATGACCAGCTCATCGTAGAGCTTCTGCATCGACGGGATCGTGAACTCCCCTGGTGCAGTGTGTGAAACGGGATCATCGATTTGTCGGTATGCCAGAAGGGCAACCATGGCATCCATGTGTCGCTGTTCACTTCGAGCAATCTGTGCGAATGTACGGATCCCCCACTGCTCATAGAGGGCAAGATAGACATCTCGCGCGAGTTTCTCCTCTTCTCGCATATGGAGCATACCCTCTTCCGGCTGAAGCGATTGCACGCTATCGCTGAGCTTCGACTCGTCATGGGCATCAAGGTACTCCTGAGCAGCCTGGGCGAACAGTGTCCCCGAGACCGCCAGCAGCAACACCACCATGATCAAACTAATTCTTCTCTTCATGATACAGTCTCCTGATTCAGATTATCATCGACCACTACGGCCTCTGTTGTTTACCGGGGCGGCACTCTGTTTTCCCGATACAGGACGTCGGTCGACCTGAGCATTCCGACCACTTTGCACGTGCTTGTTGTCCGAACGTTCACGGCTCATGGGTGCTCGGTCTCTTGCTGCCACAGCTTCCATTCTCGCTTCGGCACGAGCTTCCTGGAACCTGATCAACGCATCTCTATCCACACCTTCGACACAGAGAGGACACAGCGCGATCTCCTCTTCGGTCAATGTCTGCCACCGCTGAACAGGTCTATCCGAATCGACTTCCACAGACTCGGCAACCACAGCGCCTGCTCCGGCAGGTACGAATCCACCTCGACCCATCGCCCTCGCACTCACTGCTGTACCAGCAACAACGAGAATCAGCAAAACAACTAACACCACTCTTTTCTTTGTAACCATACTATTCTCCTTCGAGCTACTGCTCCAATTGGTTCATGGTCGAAGGATACTAGGGGCATATCAGCGATTGTTAAAGAGAATGTGAAGATTAGGTAAATGATACGATCCCCTCATGGAAGTCTTTGCAAGTGGCAGGAGACGGTTCGGAGCATATTGCATCGACATCGGGATTACAGCATTGGTGCAGCTACCTCTCTGGATATGGTACGCACGAGGTCTTTTCGGTCCCGAAATCGGCCTCTTCCTCCTTGGTTATACCGTTCTGCTGCCGATCATCTGGGTCCTCGTTCGCGCTATCTATCTGATCATCTGCTGGAGTGTATGGAACCAGACAATCGGTATGCGTCTCTTCTCGATCATCATCGTCCCGTCACCGGGGAAACGACTCACGGTATGGCGATCGATGATTCGATATCTCTCCATGGTGCTGTGTACCTACCCCCTCGGTATAGGATACCTCATGATGTTCTCACATCCATCTCGCCAGGGTCTTCACGACAGACTCTCCTCCACGGTAGTGGTACACACAGGCAGTCGGAGCACGTAGTACCCTACGAAGATCCATAGACTGTCGCGCACGTAGTTCGAAATTCTTTCCATGGGGGTATTGCCGCTCGCTCTTTGAATCACTACCCTTTCAATAGGGTATGATCGGCGAGTCTGGTGAACCCATGTGTACAACATTGCTGCATGCATGCCCGTAACAAGATACATGGGGGCAAGCAATGAAACGAGTTCTTATACCCGCAGCACTGGTACTCATGGTACTGCTGCACGGATGCACCACCGACCGAACCGTGGCACAACATGACGAAGAATCATCTCCGATTGCACCGGCAGAACCGGTAACCCTGGAACCTCCGGAGACTGTAGAGGCCGAGACCAGGGTCGACTCAGAGACCGAAGTGGAGGATCCTTACGATGCTCAGAGTGAATTATTCCAGGCAGTCTCTTCGGGCGGTGTCGATGCTACGCGTAAAGCACTGGAAGCGGGAGCCGATCCGAACTGGCTTCCGGAGGGTTATTCCACCACACCACTCATCTTAGCAGTTTCAGAGGACTCCCCCAGCCTGGTCTCCCTGCTACTTGAAGCTGGAGCCGATGTCCATGCACGTGATCTGGACTATTTCGATCCGCCAATCATCTGGGCAGCTGAGCAAGCAGGAGAACAGGTCATCTCCTTACTGCTCGAAGCTGGTGCCAATATCGAAGATAGAGACGACTTCTTTGGTGGTACACCACTGTTGTGGGCTGCATCGTCGAACACTCCTGACGTGGTCTCTCTTCTCCTCGACCGTGGAGCCGATGTTACAGCACGTGACACGCAGGATATCGGCGGCAATGCACTCATCTGGGCAGCCCAGGATGGATCAGCAGAAGTGATACGACTGCTCCTCGCTTATGGCATGGATATCGAGAGTCGTGATCTGCACTTTGAATCCACTGCTCTCATGTGGGCAGCACTTCAGAACTCGTACGAAGTGGTCGCCACACTTATCGATGCAGGAGCCGACCTGCAAGCCACAGACCTCTTTGAGAACCAGACAGCTCTCGAACTAGCCATATCCGAAGGGAGAGACGATATAGCCCAACTGCTACGCCAAGCAATGTCTGCTCGGCAGGTGGAAACTGTAGAATCCGGTGAACTCGATATGCCAGCTGGAGCTCAGTCGGATCTTCAACGTGCGATCGATACCCTCGACATTGCAGGAGTCCGGGCAGCACTCGAAGCAGGAGCCGATGTGAATCGAATCCATCAAAGCTCGTTCATGACCCCACTGATTACTGCAATAGACAACAACTCACCAGAGTTGGTCGCTTTCTTGCTTTCAGCAGGGGCGGATGTCCATGCATACGATCTTGAACTCCATGATCCTCCGATCATCTGGGCTGCGGCAGTTTCAGGGCCACAGATCGTTGAGCTCCTGCTTGACGCTGGAGCAGATATTGAAGCGGTAGACGATACCGTGGGAGGCTCTCCCCTCATGTGGGCTTCGCTCTACAACACACCAGCAGTAGTCGCTACCCTACTCGATCGAGGAGCCGACATCTCAGTACGAGATACACAGGACATCGGTGGCGAAGTGATTACCTGGGCCTCCCGAGGAGGGAGAACGGACGTGGTAAAACTCCTGTTGGAATCTGGAGCGGATACCGAAAGTCGCGACCGTTCTTTCGGTGGCACGCCACTCATCTGGGCGACAGAGGAGAATACGCTGGAGGTCATGCAACTCCTTCTTGACTACGGAGCAGAGGTGGATGCGAGAGTCGAAACGATCGGCAGCACAGCCCTCTTCTACGCTGCAGCTCAAGGAGATGTTGAGAAGGTGCACATGCTCATCGAGGCTGGAGCCGAGGTGAAGGTCAAGGATCTGGATAGGCGCACTCCGCTCATGTTCGCAGTGGACAGTGGCAGTGCAGAAACGGTGCGCATGTTACTCGAAGCTGGGGCCGACGTCCATGCCCAGGACAACGAAGGAACCACTGTGCACGATATCGCAGACTGGTACCACCCAGAACTGCTGGAACTCTTGCAATGATCTTTTAGCGAACCACGACTGGTGACTCGAAGCTTGCTCCACGAGCGGCAGGGACGTAGTAGCTCTCTGTGTCGGACCGGCTGAGGAAAGCGTGATACCGTTCTCCTCTAGCCAGCACCGGGATAGGACGTGGTCCCACCCAATGTCGTGGTGGGCGATAGTTCATGTACCTGATCTCGATAGTATCTCCTGCCGAGATGTCGCGAGAGCTTCGGTATACCTCAAGGATCGTGGCGGTGACCGTCACCGGCTTCTCCCTACGGAACAGTCGAAACGGAGAACTCACTTTCACTGTCTCGATCAAGTAGTACTCTTGCGCTTCTTGCTGGAGACTCTGGTAGACCTGCGGGGAGAGTTCAGCATAGACCGCTGTGGTAGAGAGTATGAAAAGTGCGAACACCAGCGTAGCAACTTTGCTTCGTTTTCTCATAGGCACCTCTTGGTCCGAACATTATGAAGGGTATCGTTACCTCAGGGCAAGCCCTGGACTCAGGAGGCTTCGCCTCCGCTACCGCCCCAAAGGGCGGGGTATCTCCCCTACGTTTCCTGCACTCACTCAGTAATGGAACACTAGTAATTGTTCCGCTACCTTCGTTTCGTTTGGAAATGACCAGAAGAAGAAACGGCAACAGACCGCCTGTCACTTTCTTGCCAGATACCCGCCACGGATCGCCTTGGAGTCGTTCACCGCGATCACAGCTCCTGGGAACGTGGTATTGATGATCCTGACAGCCTCGGCAATGCGCTTCCGTTTCAGGTGAAGAATGAGCAGTTCACGGTTTCCGTTCCGCCCGGTCCCCTTCACTACCGTGACTGCGAAATGGTTGTCCCGAAGTGTATCGGCCAACTGCTTGCTCTTCGGCGATTCGGGTACAATGATCTGAATTGAGCTCAGACCGAATGCGAGTTTGCTCTCGAACCAGGATCCGAGGTAGTTTCCCACTGCAAATGCAAGGGCGAACACGACCATCCGCAACGGATCCTCCTTGAACCCCTCCAATACGGTACCGGTGATCACCAGCCAAAGGAGAATGTCGAAGAAAGCGATGATCGTCCCCTTCACCCGCTCTCCCCTATTGATGAGCACCATACGCAAAGTAGCTACCGTGACTTCGAGAATCTTACCGAAGAAAATGATGAAATAGATCCAGATACCCAAGTCTTGCAAAAAATCCATTACCACACCCCCACCACCAAGATATCAACGATATTTTCTATACAAACCATACGAAAGGCCGGCAAGTGACAGTACAAACACCACAGATAGGATGAACTGCGGCGAGGCCGGATTGTCAAGAGACGAACCAGCCAACGTAGTGGCAACCATTGTCGGAAGCAGGCCCAGCACACCCCCTACCACGTAGGGTACATACGGAACCTTCAGAGAACCGAGTAAAGCATTGGTGATCTCATGGGGAATCTTCCCAATGAATTTCACCATGAATGAGAAGAGAAGACTGGAGTGTTTGCTGAACGCCTCGAGTCTGCCTAGGCTGGGGTACTTTCCCAACAACCGCTCTACAAGGCCACTTCCGGTGTATCGACCGAGAAAGTAGGGAATCTGCATGTTCACCACGATCCCCACACAATTTACCACAAGTGCCAACCAGAATGGATAGAGACTGCCCACGCCAATATACAACAGGGCGAACGGAAGACCGAACGAGACCGATTTCAACAAGAAAAGTCCCATGAATGCCGCTGTCGTCAACCAGATACGATCGTGAAACTGATCGACCAGCGTCTCGATTGCAGTGACTCCATTTCTCACTACGAACACGGTCATGAGCATCAGAATCACCAACGGAGGAATCATTCGGAGGATGATGGGGAGAATCGGTTTCTTCGGTTGTCTTTCCATAGTGTTTCGCTCGATTCAGTGTGCCCCAAAACGGGTTTTCTCACAAGGGTCAACTATCGGACTTGTCACTGTCGACACCACCTTGTTCTAGCCTGAAAGCCACCGCCTCTCGAAGCAGTACATAGAGCACTGCAGCCACAGGAACTCCTACGAGCATGCCGAGAATACCGAACAGATTCCCACCGATCATCACAGCAGCAAGGACCCAGAGTGCGGGCAGTCCGATCGAGTCTCCAACGATCCGAGGATATACGAAGTTCCCCTCTATCTGCTGAAGCACGAGGAAAAGTACCAGAAACCAGAGTGCCTGCATGGGGCTGGTTACCAACATGAGCAAGATACCGATCGTAGCGGCTATGAATGCACCGACTATGGGAATGAGTGCGAGCACCCCTACGAGGGCAGAGACGAGAACCGCGTAGGGGAACCGGAAAATCAGCATGGAGACCAGGAACATGAACCCGAGGATCGTAGCCTCGATGACTTCTCCCGAGACGAAATTGCTGAATGTGGTATCGACGACACGACCTGCATGGAGCAGTCGCTTCACTCGATTGTCACTGAGATAGGCAGAGAGGAGTCGCTTCACCTGTCGAGCCAACTGCTCTTTCCTGGCAAGCATGTAGACAGCAAAGACGAGGCCCAGGATAAAATTAACGATCCCGTTGATGAAATTCGTAGCCATACCGACCGTGGATCCCACCAGCGTGGAAGAACTTCTCTTGAGGAAATCGAGCACGTCACTTTTCACATTTGGCCAAGAGATATTCAACTCTTCGAGCCAGAAACCGAGATCGGGGAACCGCTCACCGAGAGACTCCCCTAAGCTTCTTACAGAATCGATCAGGCCAGGAAGGTTCGCAGATAGTTGTTCGATGGCAGAGACAAGTTCTGGGATCACGATCAGGAGCAAGAGGGAGAAGACCAGTAGCACGAACAGGAAGGTCGTTACCATGGCCAATGACCGTCTGAGTGAAGCCGGCCCCTTCTTGAAAACTCGCCGCTCAAGAGAGCGAACCGGCACATTGAGGATGAATGCGATGGCACCTCCTCCAACAAGCGGTCCAATGATGGCAAAGCCCCACCGCAAGAGTCTCGTGGCAGTCTCATGGTTCATGAGCGCCCACAGCAATACAATACTTGCTGCAATGAGTGCGAAAATCTGTCTGACTACTTTTCTTTCCACCGGTGTCGCTCCTCAACCCTTCCCTTTTTTGGTACATGTAGTATATTCGATAGCATATCGTTATATGCGAAATCAAAGAAGAGGGGAATTCCATGATGATTGAAAAAACCTATTCCTACGCTGTGTCCGATACGAAACATATCGAGAAACTGATCGACGATGATCCGGTGATGATCAACCACATGATACTCCCGAAAGGAGATTCCGTCCCGGACCATCATGCAAACTCCTATGTTCACATGATCATTGTCCGCGGGAACCTCACATTGCAGCTCGGAGACCAAGAGCCGCACACCTATGCGAAGGGGACGATTGTACACATCCCCTACGGTACATTCATGCAGGTTCGTAATGAACACGACGATATCTGCGAATTCTTCGTGGTTAAGTCTCCCAGTCCACGACTCTACAACACCTGATCTCCCGTAGAACTAGTTCGGCGTATCGGGAATGAGCACGACTGCACTCTCGATATGCGATGTCTGAGGATAGAGATCGAATACCTGCATTGCGTGCATGCGATACCCGACTTCGGCAAATCGTCTACAATCACGCGCGAGCGTTACACTGTCGCACGAGACATAGATGATCGCCTTCGGCTCCCACGATGCGATAGTACGAACCAACCGAGCCTCAAGTCCTGCCCGTGGTGGATCGACGATCACGGTATCGGCCCGTTGCTCTTCGTTCTTGCGGCTCCACCGCTCTGCAGTCTGCGTGAAGAACTCGGTATGTGCCAAGTTCCGCTGTGCAAGCGAGAGGCACTTCTCATCTCGCTCCACGGCAACCACATGTCTATTCGGTCCCTCGACGAAGGCGCTGAAGGTTCCGACCCCTGCATAGAGATCGACTATCGTGCTCCCGGCGACATACTCCTGTACGAAACTGACAACGGCGGGCAGCAGGTGTCGATTGTTCTGGAAAAAGACGTTCGAGTCTGCCCAGAGCGTCTTCTCCCCAACCGTCACGGCGACTGCTGTCTCGCTGAGTGACACCTTGGTATCTCCTGCGAACGCGGGAACCTCGATGTACCGCTTTCGACGTTGCCACCCTTCGGTAGCTAGCCTCATGCTCGCTGCTTTCAGCAACAAAGGTCGCTTCTCATCCAGCAGCCGATTCAGCGAATCGCAGAGGATGGGACAGTGACGAATATCCACCAGGTCACTACTCTTCTTTCCAAGGAAACCACACCTACCACTCGATCGATCGACATGGAAGCGAACCCGCGAGCGGTAGTTCCATCCCGGTCCCGAGACAACCGGCTTGACCGTTATGCCCCGCGTTGGATTATCGACATCGACAGAACCGATCCGCTTGAGATTCTCCTTCACGATATCTCCCTTCAGTCGCGCCTGTCCCTCTATGGAGAGGTGCTGCAGATCGCAACCTCCGCAGATGCCATAGTGCGGACATGCCGGTACGGCGCGATCGGGTGACGGTTCCAGCACCTCGATCGTCTCGGCACGGGAGAAGTCGCTCTTCAATTCCGTCTCTTCGGCCAGTACCGTCTCTCCGGGCAGTGCTCCCTGCACAAAGATGGTCTTTCCATCGTGACGGGCCAGCCCCTCACCTTTGGATACCAGTTTCTCGATCTCCAGTCGCAATTCCATCGTTCAGTCTCCTTCGTAGCCAACTAGTGAGCAGAATTCATCGACATATGTGGCTATCACGTCGATACTTTCCTGCCAGAAGGCTTGTGTGGTGATATCGCAACCGACGGTGGCAGCGACAGCTTCGGCCGAGTCTCGACCGGTATGTGCCAACAGGGCATCGTAACGGGCCCCGAACGTATCGGGATCGCTTTGCGACAATTGGTAGACGCCTAAGCCGAACAGTTGTCCGAAGGCGTAGGGAAAGTTGTAGAAAGAGAGTTCACTACTGTAGTAGTGCCCCTTCACAGCCCACATATAGGGGTGCAGTGCATCCTGATCGAGAGCATCTCCGTACGAGGCTCGCTGTGCCTCTTCCATAATGGCACACAATCGACTCGCCATGACATCCCCTTGGCGGCGTTCAGCGAAAAGATCGCGCTCGAAATAGAATCTGCTGAGGATATCAACACAGGTCTGCGTGGCATCTTGGAGAAAACCTTCCACCAGGGCGATCCTCTCGTTCCCGCTAGCGCTCTTCAGTGCACCCTGGAATACGACGAACTGGCTGAAGATGCTCGCGGTCTCTGCCAAGGTCATGGGATAGTGACGCAAGAGTGCTGGAAGATCGCGGGTCACATAGTCGTGGTATGCGTGTCCGAGCTCGTGTGCTATGGTGGAAACGCCATCGAAAGTGGAATCGAAATTGGCGAGAATCCTCGTCTCCTTTCGCAGTGGAAAGGAGGTGCAATAGGCTCCACCGACTTTTCCAGGCCGTGGCTCGCTATCGATCCACTCCTTGTCAAACGCCATACTGGCGAACGTTCCCACCGGCGGATGGAAGGTGGAGAAGTTCTCGATGATGAACGCCTTCGCCTCTTCGTACGAATACCGTTTGTCTATCGCTCCTACCGGCGCGAATAGATCGAAGAACGCCAGTTTGGACAACCCCAGTGCATGGGCCTTGGCTCGCATATAGCGGCGGAACAGGGGGAGATTCTTCTCGATGGTTTTCATGAGGGCATCGAGCACAGTATCTCCGATACGAGCCTGCATAGTCGCCCGCTGTAATGGATCACGGTATCCCCGTCTTGCATCGAGTGTGATGGTGGTACCCTTCACTCCGTTGATGGCATAGGCGAAAGCCACCTCGTGCTGTCTCCAGATCTCCAACTCCTTCTCGAATGCTCTCTTCCTCACCGCACGATCGGCATCGAAAGCCATCGACCGCAATTGGATGACCGTCTTGCGAAGCGAGCTCTCTTCATCCCACAGCGCATCGACATTCGATGAGATCGCCTCCTGGAGTCGCCCCCATGCATCGGCACCACTCCGATTCAAATCTGCAGCGAGGTTCTCCTCCGCTTCGCTCATGGTGTGTTCCTGCTCGGTAAGAAGTTCAGCTAATACGAAGTGATAGGGAGCGATGCGCTCATCGGAGGAGAGTGCTGTGGCGATCTCACTTCGGTATGTGGCCAGAGTGTTGATCACCTGTACATGGATTGCCTTGATGGCCAATGAGGCCTCTTCCACCCGATTCAAGCCACGCATGGCCGCCTCATCGTTGGTGTCGACTGTGAGCAGCGCACTCACATAGGCATAGAGTGTTTCGGTGATATCGATCGCAGTCTGATAGTCATCGAGCAGAGACAGCAACCAATCGGAAAAAGCTCCGCTCTGCGCGCCTGTATACTCCAACTTACTCCGTATCGACGCGACATATGAATCGAGACGCTTCAGATCCTGTTCGAACTCGTCACTGTCGAGTCGGGGATATATGGTTTCCAAGTTCCAATGTGGCAATGATCCCATCGGGTGATCTCCTTGTGCATCGTGTTTCCTTTCAGTCTAGAGATTGGCAATGCACAGGTCAATGACCTTACAGGTCGAGTTGATATTCGGCAATCTTGTTTATGAGTGTTCTTCGTGAGATACCCAGCTCTTCGGCGGCACGTGTTCGGTTGCCCTCCCAGCGGTGAAGAGCTCGAATGATCGCCTCTACCTCAAGTTCCTTCAGGCTTTTCGCCTCTTTCTCCTCATCCAAGACGAGGTACGAGTGTGTGTGCTGAGTCTTGTCGTTCCCAGGGCGGGAGACGCTCTCGCGAAGTTCGAGGACATCGGTTCGTATCATGGGACCATTTGCGAAGATCACTGCACGTTCGAGGATATTCTCCAACTCGCGCACATTCCCGTAGAACGGGTGAGCCTTCAACGCTTCGATCGCCTCGGGAGCGAGCCCATCGATTCGGTGCCCCATCTGCCGATTCAATCTGTTGAGAATGACCCCTGCCAAGAGGGGGATATCCTCTTTGCGGTCTCTCAGTGGTGGCAACTCGATCCGTACGACATTCAGTCGGTAGAAGAGATCCTCCCTGAAAGAGCCTTCTCTGACCATCTCCTCGAGATTCTTGTTCGTAGCGGCTATGATGCGGGCATTAATCGGCATGGGCGAGGTTCCACCTAGTCGAGTGATTTTCCGCTCCTGCAGAACACGGAGCATCTTCACCTGGAGTGTGGG
Organism: uncultured Spirochaetaceae bacterium; assembly: GCA_964473245.1. GTDB lineage: Bacteria > Spirochaetota > Spirochaetia > Sphaerochaetales > Sphaerochaetaceae > CAYZJV01. Next base: position 15,595 of record CAYYOL010000002.1, on the reverse strand, counting down.
AGGCATGTCGCCGATCTCGTCGAGAAAGAGCGTTCCCCCACTGGCGAGTTCGAACATTCCGATTTTTCTCCCTACAGCACCGGTGAAAGCCCCTTTCTCGTATCCGAACAGTTCGCTCTCGAGCAAGTTCTCTGGTACACCCCCGATATTGATCGCCACGAAAGGTCCCTCTGCCAGCGAGGAGACAGCGTGAATCTGTCGCGCGACAACCTCTTTACCCGTACCGCTCTCACCGGTCACCAGAACCGTTGCCGGACTATCTGCGATTCGAGAGATGACCTCCTTGATCCGCTTCATGGGTGGAGAGGTTCCCACAAGCCCTTCATCGAGTCCTTCGGTCGACCGCGCCTCACTTTCCACATAGCTTTTCAGCTGTTGCGCCTCCATGAGTTTCCGCAGTCGGATGGTAAGCTCCTCGGGATCGAAGGGCTTCACGATATAGTCCTGAGCCCCCTCCTTGAGTGCGGTGACCGCATCACGAATCTCCCCATGGGCGCTGATCATGATAACCGGCATGCGGAACCCCTCCTGTCGTATCCAGCGTATGAGGCTGATTCCATCCATCCCCGGCATTCTCAGATCGATGAGACAGGCATCGTAGTGGTTTTCACGCAGCAGCCGCTGGGCCGACAGTCCATTCTCGGCACCATCGCTCTCGAGTTTCTCGAGACTGAGATATCTGCGCATGAGTTCTCGAATATTATGTTCATCGTCAACGATAAGAATTCGCATAGTCACCTCTTATTTGTGTTCTGCAGGGAGAATCACCTCTGCGACAGTTCCTCCCCCCTCTCGAGGATAGAGTTTCAGATTTCCTCCCCGAGCGCGGACGAACTGTCTGCAAATGGCGAGTCCGATCCCCGATCCATGTATCTTCGTGGTGAAGAACGGATCGAAGATCTTCTCGAGATTCTCCTCCAGAATTCCCTCGCCCCGATCGCGTATGGCAATGTGTATCAGCCGTTTCTTGTCACGAGAGATCTCCACTTCTACCTGTGGATCGCAGTCGGGACAGCTCTCAAGTGCATTCTTAATGAGATTTTCGAAAACCGAACGAGCTCTATCCGGGTCGAAATAGACATAGGCCCGTGTCAAGGAACCGGGAACGATGGTGATCCGGTCCTGAAACGTAAGCCTCAATCCATCGATGAGGCCCACGACATCGAGTCGTTCAGGAGTCCCCACGGGATTTCTCAGGAAATCGGAGACCTTGTTCGTCAGTTGTATGAGCCGTTGAACCTCCGAATCGACTACCGACAGATCCTCCTTGGCGCTGGAGGGGAGCGTCTTCTTCAACAGTGCCATCTGTAACGTTATGGCACTGAGTGGATTCTTGATCTCATGAGCAAGCGTTCTGGCTGCCTCACCGAGATTCACCAGATTCTCCTGCTTAGCTAGTGTTTCGCGGTACTTTCGGTTGCTTCGATAGATGCTGTACACAAGCAGATGGAACGCCAGGAGACCGATCACCGCTGCGATGCTGAAGAACCGCACCAGCATGACCTTCTGATGGTACTGCTGTCCATCGAAGAGGATGTAGAGTACATCGGGGAAGTTCAGCGGAGAGGGAAGGTATCCATCCTCTTCGAGCATGAAGTCTCCGGTCTCCACATGGATCGTCAGTCGACTGAACCGCACATACTCGATCATACCGGTATCCGGATTGTACGAGGCCACCCCCTGATTCCACTGATTGGGTCCCCGGATACGGAGAATCTCGGTGAACCGTTCAAGCGGGAGGGTGTTTGGTACCGATCCCAGGCCGAGCATGAGTCGCCCCTCGTTGGAATAGACGCCGATTCCCCGCACATTCCCCTCGCGCATAGCAGCCAGGGCTCTCGAATGCTCCTCTTGCAGCAGCAGCATGGCCGATGAGGCGAATCCCCGTTCAGCCTCGAACTGCATGAGTGTGTTCTCCTTGTCTATGATCAACTGCGAGAGAAACAGTACCAGGGTGAGGAGCAGAGCGAAGAGGAACACAAGTCCGCCTATCACGAACAGCTGCTCCTTCCCCTCTACGATTGACCACCTTCTTGACTTATTCATAGTTCAATGCCTCTATCGGATCGAGTTTCGATGCCTTCATAGCAGGATACCATCCAAAGAAGACTCCTACCAGTGTGGAGAATCCTGCAGCGAAGAGGAACGAACCATACGAAATATAGAGTGTCCACCCCACGACATCGGCAACCAGATAGCTGAGCAGCGTTCCCAGACCGATTCCGATGATCCCTCCGGTTATCGTGAGCACGATCGCTTCGGTGATGAACTGGCCCATGATTGTCCATGGAGAGGCGCCCATCGCCTTCCGTATACCGATCTCCCGTGTCCGCTCTGCAACCGAGACGAGCATGATGTTCATAATGCCGATACCGCCCACGAGGAGCGAGATCGCTGCAATCGCTGCAAGGAATGAACTGAATGTCCCGGTGATCTGTTGCGCCATGTCGGCAAGACTGGCTGGGGAGAAGAGTCGATACGCATCGGAGCCTACGGTCCGATCGAGAAAATCGGTGATCGCATCGCTAACGGCGAGTGCATCGGCACCGTCGGCTACACGAACCACGTACGATCCGACGATCGTAGGTCGAATATACCGCTGGGTATAGGTGTTATAGGGGATATACACGCTCGAGTTGAACTGAAGATTGAATGAGGCATCCTTCTCCTGCATGACCCCCACCACCTGGTAACTCTTCGCCTGATTCCTGAATATGCTTATGAACTGACCGATCGCATTCCCCTCTGGAAAGAGCTCCTCTGCCACCGTCGCTCCCAGCACGACCACCTGACGACTGGCCATATTGTCAGCAAGCGAGAAGAACTCACCCTCCTCTGCCTCGTAATCGAGCACCGATGCATATGACGAGAGGACTCCCGAGACCGTTGCGTTCGTCGAGTTCTGACCGATTCTGAGTAGAGCTGAGGAGGAGTTCACCGGAAGGACGGTCTTGATATCTGCAACATTGGACATGAGCCGTTCGCCGAAATCCTCGGTGAACTCGTTTGCTGCCTTCTCCGATCTGATCGGGAAGATTGTGACCATCTCGAGGCCACTTTCCACGATGGTCTGGGTGATACTCTTCGTGGCACTCTGACCGAGGGTGAGAATTGCGATCACCGAAGCTACTCCGATCACGATACCAAGAAGCGAGAGGAGCGTCCGCATCTTACTTGCCATCATATCCTTCAGGGCCAGTTTTATATTCTCCCAGATCATCTACTCCTCCACTTTGCCATCGCGCACACGAATCTGTCTCCGAGCATGCATCGCAATCTCATGGTCATGCGTCACCAGGACGACAGTCCGGCCTTCGGCATTCAGCTCCTCGAAGAGCTCCAGGATTTGATGTCCTGTCTGAGTATCAAGTGCACCTGTCGGTTCATCGGCAAGGAGAATCGAGGGATTGTTCACCAAGGCTCGAGCAACTGCCACGCGCTGTTTCTGCCCGCCGCTGAGCTCATTCGGCCGGTGTTTCATCCGGTCTCCGAGGCCAACTCGCTCCAATGCCGATCGAGCCCGCTCTCGCCGTTCTCGAACCGAGACGCCAGCATAGAGTAGCGGTGTCATTACATTCTCCAGTGCGTTGATCTTCCCCAGCAGGTTGAACTGCTGGAACACGAAACCGACCTTCTGATTCCGAATGTAGGCCAGTTCCGATTCACTCATGCCGAGCGTCTCTTCACCATCGATACGGATGATTCCCTCGGTCGGTGTGTCGAGACACCCGATCAGATTCATGAGGGTCGACTTTCCACTTCCCGACGGTCCGGTGATCGCAGTGAAATCCCCATCGTCTATAGAGAGCGTAACACCATCGAGGGCTTTTACGATAAATTCACCCATGAGAAAGTAGCGTCGTACATCTTGCAGGTTGATCATATGCTAGACCTCATCACCTTCCACCACCGATTCCGATTCGAGCTCCCGGCATGCCGAACGAGAGCGTTCCACTCTCCGACTGCCTCATGAGGAGGATATCTCCAGCTTTCAGATTCCCTGAGAGAATCTGGCTCATCCCCTCGCCGAGATAACTGGTGGTCACTTCGACCGAAACCGGATTTCCATCTGGCCCCTTCTTCTGGACGGTATCCGAGCCGCGTCTATTCGCTATGACCGCTGCGGTGGGCACCACCAGCATGGTCTTCACCTCGTCGGCAGTGATGACTCCGGCAAAGGTGAACCCTGGAGCGATCGCACTTGGTGGATCGTCGATGACCACCTCGACATCCATGACCCCTATTCCCTGGTTGGTGGTTCTCCCTATCATGGGAATATAGGTCACCTCCGCCTCTATGGTTCTTCCGGGAATCGCATCGAAGGTCAAATCAGCCTTCATGCCAATGTGAACACTCTGGATATCGATCTCATCGATTTCAACTGTCGCTTTCAATTTGCTGCGATCTATTACCACCATGGCAGCAGACCCTGCTTCGAAGTAGTCCCCTTCGTCGACGTTCACCGATGCCACCACACCATCGAAGTTCGCATAGGAGCGGGTGTAGTCCAGGTTGTTCAAGGCCATGGCACGCTGCCGCTCAAGTAGCTCCAACTGTCGCTGAGAACCTTGCAATCTCGCCTCTTCGATCTGCGATTCGATATTGGCCAGCGTATAGGCTTGCGAAGTGTCATCGATCGTTGCAAGCAACTCTCCTTTCTCGACTGCATCGCCCTCTTCGACGAAGACTCCAGTCACCGCTCCGGTGGATCTGAACATAACCATCTGTGTCTGGAAGGCTTCTACATTTCCGCTGATGTCGATGGTCTGGGTAAATTCGATCTCGCGTACAGGAATCTCCTGGAGCGCTGCAGCAGCTTCAGCTGCCTGGGCTAACCGCTCTGCGTTCGCAAACGGCAATCGTCCATTCGCCTTGTAGAACTGATAGCTGTATACACCGACCAATACAAGTGCGAGGACAACGATCCAAGTCACGATTCGCTTGATGCGCTTCTTTCTCAACTTCTTTTTCAGACTCGCTCGTACTCGATCCTCTGCATGATTGTTCTGGTCTCTATTTCGATCACTCATCTTCTACTTTCCTCTCTTCTAGAGTTGCAGTGTCTTTGCCCGGTTCTCAAGGATCAAGGCCTGCAACGCAAGTATCTTCTGTTCGTATGACGAAAGCTCAACATCGAGTTGTGCACTGTTCACTTCGGTCTCAGTTGCCAGACCCCGCTCGAATTTCTCTTGTGTCTGCTTGAGCACCTGCTGTCGATAGTCTGCTTCGGACTCGAAGGCCGCCACCTCCAGCTGGTGATTCAGGATATCGATTTCCAAGGTATCTGCAGCCACCTGATAGGCCAGCATGGCATCCTGATACTCGATCTCTGCAATCGCTACCGCATGCTCAAGCGACTGCATCTCTAACACTTCAGATGCGATGTTCGGGTTGTTCTTCCAAGATCCACCGATGGAGACCACCGGTCCCCGGGAACCGTTGTCGTTCCAGATCATCGAGGCAGAGGCTCTCGCCGTGAGCGATCCTGTCTGGTAGGAGGCTCCTCCGTTCAAGGTGTAGTCGGTAGGCATGGTAGGCCAGACGCTATGGTCCATTCCAACCGATCCCTGGACGGTTAATGATGGCACCGTCTTCCCTCCGGTAGCGGTAGTGACCGTACGCCGCTGTCTCAACGCCAGTTCCTCTCGTGCTATCTCCAGGTCCATGGCTGCAATCACGACCGAAGAATCTCCGGTCGGCATGAAGGTGAACGAGAGGGTCGCCTCGGGTATGGAATCCACAGTAGTCCACTGTAGGGCAGTGTACTGGTGGTATTGGGTCTTTGCCATCTCCAACCGTTTTTCGGCAGCTATCTTTGCATTCTCGAGCTTGGCGAGCGTCAGCTGCATGTTCCGGTAGGCAGTAGACCCCTCGGTGACGTTGCGCAGTGCCAGAGCGTTCTCCAACTGTCTCCTCTGTATGAGAATATCACGTTCGATCTCAAGTAGATTCATCTCATACGAGAGCATCTCGGCAATCTTCTGGTAGATGGAAGATTCGAATTCGAACAGACTGTTCCTGTATTGGTAGTCGTAGAGTAGGCGCCCTCGTGCGTACCGGAGGTCACTGAGGGTGTCCCCGTTGTCGGCAAAGCGGAAGGTGTGTGCGAGACTGACTGCAGGTGCGGCGTACCAATCACCCGAACCATCCACGGCAGTCCGAATCGGTGAAGCCTCTATCGTGAAGCTCGTCCTGCTACTGTTGGGGAATGTAAACGTCACTGAAGGAGAGATCTCCAGGAAGTTCCTTGTAAGTGTGGGAGAGGAGTCAGGATCGACGTACCGAAGGTCGCCCGACACTTCCCAGCCTGAGGTCTCTTCGATATCGCTCAGTGAGACGGTGATGTCGTTTTTTGCTTTGTTCAGCTCTATCATCTGGATTCTGCTGCTGTTCTCTTTCGCTTGCTGGATGATACTGTGCAGGTCTGACGCCATAAGCGGTGAAGCTAGCAGCATGCAGATACCAATCAAGCCGAATAATCGCCTTCTATACATATGGATTCCTTTATCTATACATTCTCAGTATGGCCATACATGCAATAATAGTGCCAAAGACTAGCCGATACAAAAAAATCTCCATTATCTCTGCTAGGTATATCTACATATCATCGAAAAAACCGTCTTGCCGTATGGTGTGCAGGAATTTCGCAGAGACGTTACGAACCGCGTTTCGCACGTTCGCAGATCATACAGCGGTGTGCAACCCCTGCAGACACGAATTACATGTGAAAATATTTCACACTTCTTGCTTGAATTTACAGCAGGTGTTCTCCACCGTCAACCACTATCGTCTGACCGGTGATCGATTCGGTCCGAAGGAGGAACAGGAGTGTCGAGAGAATATCCTCAACAGAGGCCAACTGTTGCAGAGGCACGCGCGAGGCCAGTCGATCGAAATAGGAGAGATCGGACTCGGATGCAGGAATAACGGCTCCGGGTGCGACGGCATTCACCCTGACATACGGCGCGAGTGCTCTACCGAGGACCCTGGTCTGCTCCTCGAGCCCCGCTTTTGCAAGATAGTAGGAGGGGCGGCTTGGAACCGGTCTTCTCACACCGGTGTCGGTGATATTCACCACGCAGGCATCCTCCTTCCTGTCTTCGGTTGCACGCACCTGCTCATACAGCGCCTTGCTGAGAAAGAGGGGGGCCCGTAGATGCAGGTTCTGATCAGCCATGTACTGCTCGACTGTGATCTCCTCGATACCGACCGTGTCGAATCGGGATGCGTTGTTGATCAGCGCATTCCAACGACCGAATCGATCCATGACGGCACCGACTACCGCCTCGACTCCCTCCATGGTAGTGAGATCGCTCGCCACGCGTGCTGCAGTTCCACCTGTGGCCCGTATGGAATCGACTGTCTCGTCTGCATGGACCGTGTCGGTGTGGCAATGCACGAGAACAGACGCTCCCTGCCCAGCAAGAGAACGGGCGATGGCACCTCCGAGTCGATCGGATGCACCGGTGACAACGACAACAGATCCTTCCAATTTCATAGTCCCACTATAGGGGAGAACAAAGGGTTTGTCGATTGCCGAAATGGGGAGTATATTTCGAGTGGTACGCTGTGTCAGCGACAGTACAATCAAGAGGTGACCATGTCGGAGAAAGATCAGGAATGTAAAGACAAGCAAGGAAGACCCTTGCGCGGAAAGAACAAGAATTGCCCCGAGAACGAGCCGGGTATACACAGCGGAGGACCGACTGTTTTCGGTAAACGGTTCAAGTTCTCTTTCTGGTATTTCATATTCATCATCCTCGCCATGTTGATCGTCAACTCGATGCTCATGCAGAGTACGAATGTGACGGCAGTCGACTACAATCAATTCAAGCAGATGATACGAACCGGAGAGATCGTCCGTGTCGAGATCCAGGAGGACCGGTACATCGGACACACGGTCAGCCGGGAGCAGTTGGTGAACCTGACCGAGAGAGAGGGCTTTCAGGCTCTGACTCAACAGGCCCCTACGGTGCAGTCATTCAGTACATATGCGCTCGATGATCCGAACTTCATCGCACTGCTCGATGAAGCAGGTGTGGAATACTATGCGACAGCTCCTGCTCGTCCGAGCTTGTTCGGTACACTGCTCTCATACATTCTGCCTATGGTGATCTTCATTCTGATCTGGCGATTCCTCTTCACGAAGATGGGACAGGGTGGAGGACAGGGAGTCCTTTCGTTCAATCAAAACAAGGCGAAGATCGTAGCCGAAGGCGATACGGGGATCCGATTCGCCGATGTCGCTGGTGCCGATGAGAGCAAGCTTGAGCTCGAGGAGATTGTCGACTTCCTACAGAAACCCGAACGGTACACCGAAATCGGTGGAAAGATACCCAAAGGGGTACTTTTGGTGGGTCCTCCAGGGACAGGAAAGACGTTGCTTGCAAAGGCCGTGGCTGGCGAAGCCGGAGTACCGTTCTTTAGAATGAGCGGAGCCGACTTTGTGGAGATGTTCGTGGGTGTCGGTGCAGCACGGGTTCGGGATCTGTTCAGACAGGCGAGGGAGAAGTCTCCCTGTATTATCTTCATAGATGAGATCGATGCGATCGGAAGGACCCGTAGCCAAGCGAACCTCGGAGGCAACGATGAGCGTGAGCAGACGCTGAACCAGCTCCTGGTAGAGATGGACGGATTCGACTCCCGTACCGGAGTGATCATTATTGCCGCTACCAACAGACCCGAGATTCTCGACCAGGCACTGCTGAGACCGGGTAGGTTCGACCGACAGGTGCTTGTGGATAAACCGGACCTTGAAGGTCGACTTGCGATTCTCAAGATACACACCAAGGGGATCAAGATTGCAGAGGGTGTCGAGTTGAGGAAGATCGCTATGTCCGCAGCCGGGTTGGCAGGTGCCGATCTGGCAAACATTGCCAACGAAGCAGCTCTCATGGCAGTGAGAGCGGGAAGAAAAGAGGTGATCCAGGAGGACTTCGAGGAGGCGATCGAGAAATCGTTCGCAGGATTGCAGAGAAGGAGTCGCATACTCAGTGACGATGAGCGAAAACGGGTTGCCTACCACGAGACGGGGCACGCGCTTACCGCCTATATGACCGAAGGTTCTCCGCCAGTCTCCAAGATCTCCATCATTCCCCGTGGCCTCGGTGCGCTCGGATACACGCTTCAGTACCCGACCGAGGATCGATTCCTCATGAGTGAGAACGAGCTTCTGGGTAATATCGATACACTGCTTGGCGGTCGTGCTGCCGAGGAGATTGTCTTTGGCGAGATTTCGACAGGAGCCGGCAACGATATCAGTCGTGCCAGTGATATGGTGCGGAGGATGATCACCGAGTTCGGCATGAGTGAGAAGTATCGCAACATCACCCTCCCCTCCACGACGAAAATGGGTCTCGGTGGCTCACGTGAGTACTCGGAGGCGGCTCAGGAGTATATAGACAACGAAACGGCTCGTGTGGTGAACGATCGGTACCAGCTGGTTCTGGAAAAGCTCACCAAAAACCGGGAGACGCTCGAACACATCACCGGAATATTACTTGAGAAAGAGGTAATCGATGGAGAAGAGTTCAAGACGCTTGCACAAAACGGTGTTGTTGCGTAATCTGTAGCCCTATGATCCGTAAACCTTTGAAAGATGATTTGTTACGTTCCCATATAGCCTCCCTTCCCGAAGATGGAAGGGATGTCTTTCTGCTCCACGATGGTGCCGTTCGGGCTGTGGTGGTGCAGGGAACAGAAGTTGTGAACCAGATGCGTGCGAACCACGATCTTGGTATTCTCGAAACGCTCGTACTCGGCCACGGGTATCTTGCCGGCGGGCTGCTCTCCTCTACGGTGAAGGGCGATGACCGTATCCAGCTCTCTATAGAGTGTGGTGGTCCGATCAAAGGCGTCTATATAGAGGCCTGGGCAATCGGTGCTGTCCGTGGTTACCTCAAGGAAGTTCCCATTCCGATAGAGAAACCCTTGGAGAGCTTTGACCTGAGTCCTTTCTTCGGCCCAGGGTTCCTCACCGTCACGAAGCTGCTCGAAGGGAAGAAGACGCCGTTTACCGGTCAGGTGATGCTGCAGCATGGTAGTATTGCAAAAGACCTTGCAGAGTATTTCCTGATCTCCGAGCAGACTCCTTCGGTTGTCTCTCTGAGCATCCAGTTCGACCGTGAGGGGCGAGTGACCGGTGCTGGTGGTCTGTTCTTACAGAAACTACCCGGAGCCGACGACAAGCACCTCGAAGAGCTCGAGATGATCGCGGCGAATATGCCGTCTCTCGGAAAACACCTCTCCGAAGGAAAGAGCGGAAGGGAGTTCGTGGAGACGGTCTTCGAACAGTCACAGCCTCGCTATCTGGAGAGTCTCCCGTTCGGGTTCTCCTGCCCCTGCGACAGGAAACGGTTCGCCGAGTATCTCGGTTCGCTCCCAGTGGACGAGAAGCGTGCCATTCTGGACGAGGGGCCGTTCCCTCTGGAGCTGCACTGCTTCAACTGCGGGACCATCTACCCGTTCGAGAAGGATGAACTGGACACATTGTTACAGTAAGAGGAGTCTCTATGATCTACTTTGCGGCAGCAGCCGCCAACCAGAACGATCTGGTAGCTCAGGAAGCACAGAAGGCTGGGGCTTCTGAAGTTCACCTGGTCAATGGCGGTGTGGAATTTGAAGCCGACCTTGGTTCGGCTTACCGGTTCTGTCTCAACTCACGTATCGCTACACGTCTCATGCTCGGGATTGCTCAAGAGGACGATGTCTATGGTCCCGATGAGTTCTACGAATCTTCCATGCTGATCGCATGGGAGCAGTGGCTCGATCCAAGCAAGACCTTCTCCGTCACGGTCACAGCCATGAACTGTCCGTGGCTCAAGAAGACCACATTCGGCGCAATCCGTCTTAAGGATGCCATTGTGGATCGTATGCGTGAGCAGTTCGCTGGCGAGAGACCCACGGTCGAGTTCGATAATCCCGATGTGACGTTCCATGTCCACTTCGAGAGGCGTGCGGTGACTTGGTATCTCGATTTCTCTGGCAAGTCACTACATAAACGGGGCTACCGCACCGGTGATACCGGAGCGATTCTCAAGGAGAATCTCGCTGCCGCCGTTCTTATGCGAAGCGACTGGTACAAGAGCGTTGTGGACGGAGAGCCGGCTCTCCTGCTCGACCCTCTCTGTGGTTCGGGAACCATTCCGATCGAAGCGGCACTGATCGCCACCGATACGGCTCCCGGTCTGCTAGATCCGACTAGGTTCGCATTTCTCAAGCTGGATATGCACGATCCCGATCTCTGGGAGCAGGTGCTCGAGGAGGCTCTGCTTCGCCACGAGGCCGGTCTGCAGAAGAACATACGTATCCTTGCCTGGGATAACGATCCCGAGGCGATCAGACTCTCTAAGATTCATGCGAGGCATGCCAAAGTGGAGTCGTGTATCACCGTGGAACAGAAAGACTTCACAAGGATCGAAGAGCACGATGTCCCGGAAGGGGAGCACTATGTGGTCACCGACCCACCATACGGCAAACGCATGGAGGGTACAGGCTCCATAGAGCACTTCTATCTGGTCATGGGAAAGACCTTCAACACCCTGTTTCCAGGCTGGCGAGTGAGCATTCTCTGTGGAGACAAGGAACTGCTCAGCTATGTGGATATGAAACCGGATCGGACCAATGCACTGTTCAACGGTCCAATGGAAGCTCAGCTTGCCCACTATCATGTGTTCACCCACCAAGAGCGACAGGCAATGATCGACAAGGCAATACAGAAACGAGAGGAACGTCTTGCACAGCCGCTTTCCGAGGGTGCTCAGATGGCCTTCAATCGGCTGAGAAAGAACCTTGATCGCCTACAACCGCTCATGGAGGCAGAAGGGGTGACATCGTATCGGATATACGATGCAGACATGCCCGAATACTCAGCCGCCATCGACTGGTACGAGGGAAAGTATATCCACCTGCAAGAATATGCGCCACCGTCGACCATAGATCCGGAGGCTGCACAGCGGCGTTTAAACGAACTAATCGACGCCACCGAGCGGGCAACAGGTATAGACCTGGAATTCATTTTCGTAAAACAGAGAAGAGAACAGCGGGGCACAAGCCAGTATGAGAAGCTGGCGAATGCCGGAAAGTACTACATTATGCGCGAACACGGACATGTGTTCATGGTGAACTTCACCGACTATCTCGATACCGGAATCTTCCTGGACCACCGTCCAGTGAGGAAGATGATAGAAGAGATGGCCAACGGCAAACGATTTCTCAATCTCTTCAGCTACACAGGTACAGCGACCGTGCATGCAGCTGCAGGCGGAGCACTAAGCACCGTAAGCGTCGATGCCTCGGCTACCTATCTCGACTGGGCAATCAAGCATATGGAGATGAACGGATTCGAAGGTATGAATCACTTCTTCTACAAGGAAGACTGCATCGAGTGGCTCAAGTCGACTCACGATACTTACGACCTGATCTTCTGTGACCCCCCGACATTCAGCAACTCGAAGATGCGCAGCATGTTCGACGTAGACAGAGACCAACGTCGTTTGATCCACTCGGCCATGCGCCACCTCACTCACGATGGCACACTGATCTTCTCAACGAACTTCCGCAAGTTCTCCATGGATCCGGAGCTTCAAGAAGAGTATGAGGTGACCGACATAACATCTCAGACGATCGGAGAAGACTTCGCTCGCAACGCGAAGATCCACTACTGCTGGACCATCAAGCATAGAAAGGCTGTGGTCAAGATGTCCCGTAAGGAAGTAGAGAGACCAGTCAAGAAAGTCATACGCAAGAAGTAATTCCCTCTCCTACGAGATCAACAGCTGTTGCAGATGAATGCAACAGCTGTTTTATTGTGAGGCATGAATTACCCCAGACTATAGAAAGACCGCCCTTGCGGGCGGCCTTGTTGAAAACTTGTAATGGTAATCGATTAGAACTCGATTTTTGCACCGACAGTGATAGCACCGAAACCTTCAGCAAGAAGATTTCCGCTTTCCCACTCACCATACAGAGTTGCGCCAGCAACGAGCGTGGTGGACTCAACACCAAGAACCAACTCAAGTGAGTCGTCTTCTGTGTCAAGGTTGTAACCGAAATCGGCTTCGAGATAAGCTTTGTACATATCCACTTCATAAGTCAAGTCAGCAGAAACGGAAAGGTCTTCTGTTCCAATGACGTACCCACCGCCGAAACCGACGAGAAGCTCATCACTGACCTGATACTCAACGTTAGCGCTCAAATCCTGGTCGTTCACGAGGTCAAGACCCTTGACGGTCACCTTCATGGGATCAAGGTCAACTACGACCTGTGCCGAAAGAAGGTTGTCAATTGCGTTGTTGGTAAGGGAGCCATCGAACATTGCTCTGGTTGCATAATAAGCATCCATTGAGAAGATGTCGTAGGAAGCTGCGAGAGCAACTTCGAAATCGAATGTATCATCGTCATAGTTCATGTCTGCTGCAAGAGATGCAGAATACTCATCGGTCTCGAAAGCAGCCTTTGCAGAACCACTGACTGCTTTGTCGCTATCCGAAAGCAAACCAGCAGCTCCGAAGCTGACCAAGAGGCCGTCGGCAACATCAAATTCTGGAGTCTCTACAGCACCGTAGAATCCATACTCTTCATCATTGACGTCTCCTTTAACACCAAGACCCAACTTGTAACCCATATAACCGACTTCAAGACCTGGCAGGTCGCTCACAGAGGATTCGAAGTCTGCATTATGTGTTGCTTTTTCTGAGAGATAACCCCAAAGACCATCATCGCCATCAGCAGCTTCTTCCCACTCGTCAATAGCAGAGGAAGCAAAGTTAGGAGCACCAAGAGCACCGAGGATACCGACATACCAGTCATCTCCGACGATCTTCGCATGATCGAACTCGAAAGTTACATAGAGAGGAACCAATGCCTCATCACCATCGTTTGCCCATACATTTGGGGTTGCTGCCACTGGATCCAAATCACTTGCATCAGCGTTGCTGAAAGTGAAACTCAAAGAAGCAGAGATATCCGCATAGATATCACCTTCACCTTTAGCCTCACCAAGCGCTTCCATCAATGCGACGTCAATGGTAACGGAAGTGCTGTTATCGAATCCGTATTCACCATTGTCCAGATTAAAACCAAACTCTGTTGTTGCGCTACCCGTGAAGCTGGCGAAAGCCACACTGCCCACGAGTACTAGAACCAAAAGTACTGCAGAAATCTTCTTCATACTTCCTCCAAAAAAATTCGGGACAGGCGCAAAGACCCGCTTCTTCCCTTTTCTCGTTATACAAGACGGATTATAACAACGCCCTATATAGCTGTCAAGTTAAATTCATGAACGATTGAATAGTTACACGTATTTTATATAAAACTCATGTAATGCACAATATTTTGCGAAATATTTTAAAAAACCACAAAATTCGGACATGCAAGGTGACTTTGCATGTGAATTTTCTGTAGCTGCCCACGAATATTTATGCAAAGTCCTTTGAACTTTCGTGAGAAAACGTCTCCGTCCAGCGGGGAACAGACACGGAAATCGTGTGAGTCACATCCGATGGACCGATCGCATCGAACATCCGCTCGATCTTCAGAGCATCGCCAGCGAGCGGTACCACGACATCCCGCACACCCTGCAACGAGAGGCGTGAACAGAGAGAATCGAACAGATATCGGAAGACACCAAGGCCCTGATACTCCTCATGTACCGCAAAGCACCGGATCACCGCAACCTGCTCAGGATCTTGTATATGGTAGCGGATAAAACCGGCAAACTCTCCTTCGAGCGAAAGAGCCACTACATGTGCATCGTCCGGATGTTCTCGCCATGCCTCGCGCAATTTCACCGCCATATGTCGAGCTGTCGGAATCTCGAGCTCCATAACACGACGGATTGCAAGCTCCTTCAGTTGAGCTACATCGTCTCGGTACGAATCGATCTCATCGGTAATTGTGAAATCCTCACGTACCAGTTCGCTCGAGCCGTCATCGGGAACCTCCTCACCGAGTCTCGCAAGGCGAAAAGCCTCATCGTGGCGCTCATACCAGTGGAAGATCCTTCTTCGAATCTCCCGATCCTTGTAATAGAACCAGAGCCGCTCAAGGGTCGGTTGCTCATGCAGGACATCCTTGAACTGTCTGAACACACCCTTGCCAGATTGTAACACCTGGCGCAGCCGCTCCCTATACAGCGGATTTCGGAGTGTGGATACGAACTTCTCCATCGTCCTGAAACCGTCCGACGGATACCAGGGAGGGAGATCGAGGAATCGCTGCGGTTCGATCTCTCGCCTATCGGCGACGAACTCAACCTCGGTGACTACCCCATCCTTCAAATCTACACAATACTCGTTTGCCTGGTCCTCCATACAGAATATTACCTGATAGAGAAACTCATCCGAAAGAGGAGGCAACATATACCCTTCGATTCTCTGTTCGATATCCATATCACCAGTGTACAACCTGTCCCGCTCCTTGACAATCGGTGGCAAAACAACCATATTTTCATCATAACCTTTATAGGAGAGAATATTCATGAGTATCATTGAATTTGTAGAAGCAAGAGAGATCATGGACTCACGTGGAAACCCCACCGTGGAAGTAGATGTGATTCTCGAAGACGGCTCCATGGGTCGTGCCGCAGTTCCCTCAG
>CAYYOL010000001.1:111002-114302 GCA_964473245.1 uncultured Spirochaetaceae bacterium | reverse complement strand
TTTGTTCAACAGTGTACAGGTTTGGATTGCTTTCCGAGACGTCTGATGATATGATGTATTGTATTGATGGGAGCGATACATGGATAATCAATTTGCTAAGATGGATACCAGAACCATGACCGAACGGGTCTCCGACTTGATTGAGCAGATGGTTGTTGATGGTCGATTCCGAGCAGGAGACAAGTTGCCCACCGAATACGATCTGGCAGCACAGTTGCATGTGGGTAGGAGTACCGTAAGGGAAGCAATTAAAATTCTTGCAAGTAAAAACGTGTTGCATATCGTTCGGGGAAACGGGACTTTTGTGAGCGACTCTATCGGCATTATGGAGGATCCTCTTGGATTCAGATTCCAGAGCGACAAAAAACAGTTGGCACTCGACCTCTGTGAAATTCGGACGATGATCGAACCTAGATTAGCGGAGCTCGCTGCACTGCATGTAACCGAATCGGATATCGAGCAATTACAGAGAATCTGCGACGAAGTGGCTTTTCTGATACGCCACGAACAGCCGTATGACGAGAAGGATATCGAATTCCATAGCAAGATCGCTCGCTGTGCCGGGAATCGAGTAGTACATACACTTCTTCCCGTGATCCATGCCGGAATTTCGACCTACGCCCGTGTAACTGAGCCATCTGCCGCACAGAATGCTCCGGTGACGCATCAGCAGGTAGTCGATGCAATTCGTGCTCACGATCCAGAGCTTGCAAAGCGGGCGATGACTCAGCACCTATCAGAGAACATGCAGACGATTCTTGGTAGTTTCGCGGATATCGATTTTACTGAACATGATTGACACACACGTACACAGAAATGGAGAGGATACATGAAAGACATAATTCGGGTTCAACGGGAAAAACTGGAGACATTCTGTACAGAGATCTTTATCAGACTCGGTCTACCTTCACATGAGGCGCGAGATTCGGCGGAGATCTTGGTAGCTGCCGATGCTCGTGGCATTGCCAGTCACGGTGTAGCTCGAATGTGGCGGTATGAGAATGGGATACGAAAGGGAATTATGGCCGGAGGAATTCAACCGACGGTTCTCCGCGAGACGCCAATTTCTCGTGTGCTCGATGCCGAGGGCGCCATGGGCATGGGTATCAGTAAACGTACCATGCAGTGGGCAATCGATACAGCCAAGGAGAGTGGGGTAGCATTTGCATCTATTCGCAACAGCAATCACTACGGTATTGCTGGATACTACACTGAGATGGCCGCTCGTGAGGATATGATCGGAATCTGCATGACCAATACCGCAGCTCTTGGTGTTCCCACGTTCGGTCGCGCTGCAATGTTCGGTACGAATCCTTTGGCATTCTCCGTACCCGCGAACGATGGAAAGATGTTCACATTGGACATGGCCACCACGGTAGTCACCAGAGGGAAAGTGGAGGTCTTCAGTCGCGATGGAAAGGAACTGCCCGATGGCTGGGCTGTCGATACCACAGGTCGTGTCACTGGTAATGCTCACAAGTTGCTCAATGACATGCTCTACCAACGAGGGGGAGGGATCATGCCGCTTGGTGGCGATGGTGAACTGTTCGGAGGACACAAGGGCTTCGGATTAGCCACTATGGTCGATATTCTCACCGCCGTAGCCAGTGGTGGAGAGTTCGGAAAGTCGGTGATGGATAGCGAGGCAACCAGTGCACGAGTTTGTCACTTCTTTGGAGCTATTCGTCTCGATCTGTTCAGGGAACCGTCAGAATTCAAGGCCGATATGGATCGCATGTTGAACGAATTGACCAGCGCGACACCGGCAGAGGGAGCTGAACGAATCTACTATGCCGGCCTCAAAGAGCACGAGGCAGAAGCCCAGAGCACTCGAGAGGGTGTTCCCCTGAAGTCGAATGTGGTAGAGAGTCTACGAGAAATCGGTGCGCGACTTGATCTTACGTTTCCGGACTAAAAGAGATTGGCACAAAAAAATCCTGCAAGAAATAATTCTTGCAGGATATCGGGCTGGGCGGATTTGAACCGCCGACCCCATGTCCCCCAGACATGTACGCTAAACCCCTGCGCTACAGCCCGTTTTCGTGCAATGCACTCCGACGAACATATCATGGATAGAAATAGCATGTCAATAAAGTGGCAAATTTTCAGCAAGATCGCTCGTATGGGACAATGCAGAGCATCTTTGTTTTCTATTGTGTCATAAGCAGAAAAGTAATAACCCCATTAATAACCATATTTATCATGGTTTAATTGTAATTATTGCTGTGATACGTACTTTCCTAACTTTAATTACCATACAATTGACACAAGTTTTGTATTCTCGTATGCTAAATTCAATAGAATAAGAGCATCCTGACAGGATGTAGTGGAGTATCTCCTCGGTCAGACTGAGACCAGAATCGAAAAAAGGATGGATTTAGCCATGAATTCGTACGGAGAAGAGGATAAAAGTGCTTTGCACCAAGTACATTTGAGTGATATGATGCGTACCATGAACAGGAAAAAGAAAACACTGTTAACACTTATCGTGTTGATAATTGCTGTAGGACCCGTGTTTGCATTCCAGTTTTCACCACTGGAGCAGACCTTTGCCCCGAGCGGAGCAAACAGCACTAAGACCTATACCATTGTGAATGACTCGAATGATAGCATCGCAGTTGAGATCTCCGCGCTTACTCGAGATCTGGATGCAAATGGTAGGGAAGTAAATGAAAACGCTGCAGCCTATTTCTCGATTGTGCCCAGCAAAGTCATACTCCGACCACAAAGTTCTCAGATAGTCAGAGTACAGTATCGAGGTCCTCGAACCATTCCCACCGAGTTGTCATTTCGTCTACGAGCTGAACAGATTCCTTATAGCCAGGGAAGAGCCACAGAGGGTCAGAGCATGTTCAATTTCCTCTATGTCTATACGACCAGTCTGTATGTTTCTCCCAGTCGGACAGTCTCTCGCGTCCAAGTGGATGCCGCAAGACCCACGCTCACCTCGGATGGTAGACAAGTGATGACGCTCACCATCAATAATGCTGGTACGATTCACCAGATACTCAATGGTGCTCGTGTGGAAGTCGTAAACAATGCGACTCGTCAAAGTGTTGTATACGAGGGGGAAGCTCTCGGTTTTGTGAATGGACTGAATCTACTTGCAGGGAAAACAGTCAATGTACAGGTCGCATGGCCTCAGAATATGCAGTTCCCCACGAATCTAACAAATGCGGAGAGGATGTTCACGGCAAGAATCACATACAATAACTAGCGATCATGCGATCCAGTAAGGGAAGAGTTGCATAATGGAGGCAGGGAAAATACGACTGATCAGCACGCTCGTCGTCTTACTGG
>CAYYOL010000001.1:6033-110902 GCA_964473245.1 uncultured Spirochaetaceae bacterium | reverse complement strand
TGCATAATGGAGGCAGGGAAAATACGACTGATCAGCACGCTCGTCGTCTTACTGGTCTATTCGATTGCACTCCTCGGTGTGCTCTCTTTCTGTTCGCCTCCGGTCTCTGCAGAGATTTCTGAAGAGGTGGAGGAGACTCCTCCCGTTGTCTCCATTCCACCAGAATCGGAACACGAAGTACCGCAAGAAATACCCCCAGTCGAAATCACTTCTGAAGAACCTCCTATTGAAGATGGTGTAGATGAACTCGAGATGCCTGTCGAAGATGTAGAGGTCGATGAACCGGAACCAATCGAGGAGGAGCCCGATCCGGTTTTCATAGAAGCTTGGGAAGATGAGTGGGATGACTGGGAAGATGAGTGGGATGACTGGGAAGATGAGTGGGATGACTGGGAAGATGAATGGGAAGAGTGGGATGAAGATTGGCAGGATCAGTGGATTCCCGAAGAGGAAGAGGACGATCCCTGGGCAGATTTCTATGTCGCAGGTGAGGAGGATTATTCGATATTCGACGATGGTGAATACTATGTGCCATTGATCGTGAATACCGATTATCTGAGCGATATCACGGTGACATTCCTTTCAGACTCGATCTATGTGAATGTTGCAGAGTTTCGGAGTCTGATTTCCGATCTGCTCATCGACTCCTTCGAGCAGGAGCTCTTCGCGACTACAGATACCTTCTTTTCCCTTGCCTACCTGAATGAGATGGGAATCGAGACCTGGTACAACTACCAGACATTCGAGTTGAATATGAACTTCCCCACTTGGATGATGCCTACGAGAATCCTTTCGATCAATCGGGGAACGCTAGCTCGTTACAGCTCGTACAGCATGAGCGGAAGCTCCTTCATCGAGCCGGAACCCTTCTCTTGGTTCGCGAACCTCTCCATCTACTCCCTGCTTGACGTCTCAGCGGCCAACAACTGGCAGATCAATCCCACATCTCTGTTCACCATGCAATCGAGAAACTCTCTATCCATCTTCGATGTTGCCTTCGACTTCTCCTACACAGTGCATCCAGGCAGAGCCTATAATAGGATACTGGAGACATGGTCCGAAGACTATCGAGATTATGTAACCTTCCAAGGTATCCAGGGATTCTATGACTACAAACCAAAAAGTCTCCGATTCGTCTTCGGAAATGTGAATGACTATCTAGGCTATTCGGTAGATACCTTTGGTATCGGGGTGGAGAAACGGTACAACTACGGCGATGCCAAACCAAAGAATCATCAATTCGAGTATGAAGTTGTCGTAGATGAGCCTTCGATTGTGGAAGTGCTCATCAATGAGCGGAGCGTCTATCGGAGAGAGTTGCAAGCAGGTATCTACAAGCTCAGAGATTTTGCATTCACCCAAGGAGCAAATTACGCTCGGGTGGTAGTGGAACCGATTTCCAACCCCGATCAGCAGGAAGAGTACGAATTCGTTCTCGGATTCGATTCCCGCCTCCTTGCACGTGGGGACACCCTCTATTCGGCTAGTCTTTCGTTCCCTCAGTATAATATTGACAATACGGTGTTCAGACTGAACCAGCAGTATGGTCTCAACGATGAAGTCACAGCACAATACTCGCTTGCTTTCAGTCCCTCCGCCGTCAACTTGGGTATCTCGCAGATCATTGCAACCCCATTCGGTTCATTCGATGCTTCGCTCTCCACCAGCTACAATCTCCCCTTGGCATTCGGTCTTGCAGGTTCTCTCAGCTACCGCATATCCGGGTCTGAAGAGTCTTCATTCGGGGCTCTCAGCCTCTCTGCTGGGATCACCTCGAAACGATACACAACGAGATTATCTGTACCACCTGGAGAGACTCCTGCAGCCGGACACACAATCACTACCAGTTTCTCCTTCTCCGGAAGGGTGGGGCCACAATTACGATACAGTCTCAGTGGTAGTCTCAACTGGTTACTATCTTCAACACTTCCCACGTGGCGAGTTACGCTCAGCTCGGGTTTACCCCTTATACCACGCATGTCGGTAAGTGGTTCGGTGAGTCTCTATGCATCGCCTGCAGCACCGACACCTCAGGTCCGGGGACAGATCGGTCTGAACTACTCATTCAATCCGAACCTCAACATGTCGGCCTCGACCAACCTAGAGGATTCTACCTATGTGAATGCATCGTGGCGTCCATTCGGCTCATCGAACTCCAGTATGCAGTTCTCATTCAGTGGAATCGAATTCGACGATCCTCTCGATCACCAGGGAACGATCTCCTACAGTCGTAGCGGCGTGCGATACGGAGTATCATTACGACAGCAGTACAGTGATCGATTTACTCGATTCACTACGAGTCTCTCGCTGAATACGGCCTTTGCCTATTCAGGAGGAATGTTCGGCATGACGAGAAGCATCTCGGATAACTTCCTGCTGGTCAAACCTGGTGGAGCTATGAAGGGAGGTGATATCGCAGTCACCCGAACCATGACCAGCGAACCACAGGCACTTCCGAAACTGTTCGGTGTGGGTACGTATACTTCGATCACCACTCACCAACAGAATAATGTGGTCGTCTACGGAATTGGTGAATCGTTGATGGGTAGCAGCGAATCCTTCATCTACGACTTCCTCCCGCGTCCACGTCAGGGGTATGCAGTACGAGTGAGCAGCGAATTGACCTATTCTGTCGTAGGCACACTGCTGCGAACACCGCAATCGGCCTATTCTCGATACACGACCGATCTTGCTCGAGTCGAAATCGCCGAGGATGGAGAGGAGACTTTGGTATTCGATGAAACGCTCTATCTCTTCACCGATGAACATGGATTCTTCTTCATGAGCGGAATCAAGGCTGGAGAGTATCAGTTTAGCCTCTTCCTTCCCAACAGTACCGAAGACGATCCTCCGATAGATGTCAGATTCACTATCGAGGAGTTCGAAGATACCGATGAACCGTTGGTTCTCGTTCTCGAAACATTCATTGCGAGCGAGATTTCCGAGGCATTGGAGTTCGAGTTCTACGAGTCACTCATGGGTAACGAAGTGGAATCGAGTGTATTCGATGAAGATGGGTTCTATAGACTAGAGATTACCGACCGTATGGAAGAGCTTGTCTTCTGGGACGACTACTATCCGCAACGGTTGATGCTCGACTCCCAATTGGTAACCGATGGAGATGAGAGCTTCTCCGACTCCTATGTCGAGTTCGTGGGAGCTCAACCTGAAGAGATGAGTGCCCTCATGCGGATGCGAAGGGAACGAGAACTGCAGCTGTTCAATCTCGCTCGACTGAGAATGATCGTGAAACCGTACCTCGATGCGATCTCTCCTCGTGACGGATGGAAGCCTGTGACGCAGACATCTAGATAGCGCATGCTGCAATCCTCGCTTGATATGATAATCGGAAAGGATTAGTATGAGCATATGCGAAGCGAACTGATAGACGAAATCTTCACCGTTGAATCCGAAGCTGAGAAGATAGTGAAAGAGGCTCAGGTAGAGGGGCGAGCACGTGTGGCAGAGGCACAGAAGACCGGAGAAAACCGGTTGAAAAGTGCTATTGAGCAGGCTCGTAGGGAACGGGATGCCGCTATCACTGAGGCACAGCAACAGTCAGATCGCCGTATTGCTACTGTCCGTGAGGCATTGGTCGAGTCCGATCGTGATAATCAGGAATTCATAGCTTGTGCCGAACAGATTGCAAATCGCATGGTGACTATTCTGTGTCGATCTTCGGTAGGGGAGTCGAATCCGTGAGTATTCGGTCTTTGGGCCGTTACGCCTTCATTCAAGCCAAACTGCGTACTCGCATCGGCTCCATGCTCACCCAAGAGCATATGGATCAACTCATGAGAAGTCAGACACTCGATGAGCTTTTCCATGCACTCAGGGGAACCCCATATGAACCGTTGCTCGACATCTACGACGAAAGTGGAGATGTACAACGACTGGAAGGGTGGCTTTTCGCAAGAAATATCGAGTTGCACCAAGAAGTGGCGAAATTGCTTGAAGGAATCCATGCAGATGCCGTTCTTGCCATGACGCGAAAATTGGAAGTGGAGAATCTGAAAGGGGTGATACGGCTTTGGTTCAGCAACACTATCAAACAACAGAATATCGACTATCGGTTCGGCTATCTCTACCAGGACCGAATCGTGTCCGATATCGACTGGACTCGAATCGCCAATGCGGAAAACTACGATGAGGTGGTTGAAGCTCTCAGGAAGACTCCCTATGAGACTGCTGTGAAACAGTGGTCTGGGAAAGAGATTGCAGAAGAGGGACTTTTTTCCCTAGAAACCGCTCTAGATCGAACGTGGATTCATCTGCTTCGGCGTGTAGTGGACAAGCTCCCTGCCGAGGATGGAGATTTGGCTCTTTCGGTACTCGACAGAGATGCCGATTTGAAGAACAGTATCAATCTTGTCCGTTTCGGTTCCCTGTATCAGTTGTCCGAGGAGCAGCTTCGTACACTCATGATTGAAGGGGGAACGCTGGTGGACAGCAGGGAGTTCTCCTCATACCTGAACTTGCCGGCTGAGCAGCGATCACCCCAACTATTGGTTGCCAAACGATTTCCCGATCTCGCCAAGCAGTTGGAGGCGATGGGGAAGGTGCAGGCAGAGGTGCAGACACGAGTAGTGGAACAGTATTTATTTACGGTACGTAGCAAATCGTTTCAGTCCATGCTTCGGGGAAATCCCTTCTCGTTCGGTATTATCCTTGCCTATTTCTTTCTTGAAGAACGGCAGGATGCAATGATTCGAATACTCATCAATGGAATATACTATGGGTGGGATTCTGCAACCATCCGGGAGTTTGCCATATGAATGTATTTACCGTACCAATGAAGCTCTTAACTGCTGTAGTACTCGAAGAAGCTACCGAGCCGGTAAAGCGATCTCTGCTAAAATTGGGTGTGCTCGATCTCATTCAGATATCGAAGATCGCACCGGAGCAGGCATCTCGATTGATCGGGGCAGAACAGAAAGCTGAGGAGACTGAAGATCTTGCGAATCTCAAGGCAAGGGTAGAGACACTTCTCCTACAGGCGAACATACCCATTCCATCGACCGAGCATCTCGATCCAGACAATGCTGAACCGCTCGATACCAAACGGGCGAAACACCTCATGGATCGCATTACGAACGATGTGGCATCGATTCGTGAAAAGCAGAAGCAACTGAGTCAGGCAAAGATAAGAACAGAGGAGCTGTATCGGTATGTTGCCGAGCGAAAGCTCCAATACATCGATATTAGAATCGGATCTGTCGAGAAGGGGTCCGCTGAACATATCAGGGCTCGGTTGGCGAATCAAGCATGTGTGGTCTTGCAACCCGAATCGTGGGAGGATCTGGTTCTGCTCACCTTGAAGCGTGATCGCCAGCAAGTCGCACCACTGATGGATACATTACGATGGACCGAGAACCCCGACGGCGAGCTGCAGAGAAAGGCTCTGATCCTTCTGGAAGAGCACCTGCATGCCCAGGTGAAAGATATTGAAGAGCAGAATATTCAGGTGAAACGACGGATCTCGGACCGGATAGTCCAAGAGCGAAAGCCTTTGGAACAGCTCTGGTCTCTTCTGCGGTTGCACGAGCTACTCGGAGAAATCTCGGAACACTTCAGCCATACCCGCAATACCACGCTCTTTTCCGGATGGGTCCCTGAAAGTCAGTCTGAGCAGTTAGAACGAGCTATTCGCAATGCAGCTAACCAGGCCTGTGTCGTGGAGTGGACCGATGCTCGAGAGGTACCTCGAGAGGAGATCCCTGTGGCGGTACAAGATATTCCCGTTCTCCGACCCTTCCAACGCTTGGTGGAGAACTACAGTGTACCGGAATACGGGACGGTGAATCCAACCCCATTTGTCGCGATTTCCTATCTCTGTATGTTCGGTCTCATGTTTGCCGATGCCGGACAAGGTTTGGTGATACTCCTCCTTGGTCTCTTCGGAATACGGTATTACCGTTTGCATCCGCAGGTCTCGCAGCGAATGATAAGCGAGAACCTCGTTCGACTTTTCGTCTATCTCGGAGGAGCCTCCATCATTGGAGGTATCATATTCGGATCCTATTTCGGCTACGCGCTCTTTCCACCGCTCTGGTTCGATTACCATGCTGCTGTCGTAGGACATGAATCGACCGGCAGAGATGTCTATACGATTCTCGGAATCACGATCCGTTTCGGCATTGTAGTGATAGCAAGTGGGCTCGTACTGAACTGGGTGAACCTCATGAGAAAACGAGATTGGTTCCACCTGGTGATGGACAAGAATGGCATACTCGGAGGATGGTTGTTCGCTTGTGGTATCTGGGCAGCGTTCGCATTTGTGGAAAGTGGGTACACCCAACTCCCTGAAGGGATCTTTCTCCCCTTGGCCTTCGGTATTCCTCTGCTCATTCTCTTGATCAAAGTGCCATTGCACCGATATCTCCTTCACCGTCGGGGAGAGACCCTCGAGCAGAAGAGTCCATTCGCTATTATCCTTGATTCTTTACTTGAATGGATCGTCGATCTGCTCGAGATCTTCTCAGGTTTTCTTGCAAACACACTGAGTTTCATGCGTGTTGCTGGACTCGGTATCGCACACGTCAGCCTTATGAGTGCCTTCGCTCAGATGGCCGATCTTGCTGGTGGAGCGCTCGGAGGGCTACTCGTTCTTTTGGTCGGGAACGTCCTTGTCATTGCTCTAGAAGGTCTATCAGCAGGTATTCAGGCACTCCGTCTCAACTATTACGAGTTCTTCACCAAGTATTTCACAGGCCGTGGCCTGTCCTATAATCCTGTGTCCCTACGCAGAGATGCCGGGAGACAGATCGTTTCGCATTCTTAGCCAGGAGGGTTCATCGTGACCATGCATATGTTTAAAAAAAGACTTTTTCTCTCGATTGGAATCACATTCCTCTTACTCGTTCTGTCGGGGGTCATCTTTGCCCCACCTCTGTTTGCCGCAGAGACGGCTGCAGAGAGTTCCAGCACATCGAGTAACGACCTTATGTGGGTGGTCATCTCTGCCGCCATCGCATTTAGTTTCGGTGCAGTGGCTGCAGGTTTTGCCATTTCACATGTCGGAGCCGCTGCGATGGGAGCCATGAGTGAAAAACCCGAAATCGGCTCACAGGCGCTCATTTTCATAGCACTCGCCGAAGGACTTGTGGTGTTCGGATTCATCACGGCACTCATGATTCTAGGGAAAGTGTGATAGTCTATGCGCTATTTTGTGATTGGCGATGAAGATACCGTTCTCGGATTCTCTCTGGTGGGTACTCGGGGCATGGTCGCTTCGAATGAGCATGAGGCCATAGCTGCGCTACGTACGGCACTAGAGAATCACGACTACGGCATTATCATCATCACACAGGATGTAGCAGATACGATCAGATCCGAGGTGGACCGGTACATGTTCAGTGAAAGCTTTCCACTCATTGTGGAAATACCGAACAAGGCAAGCGGTGGCGTCTCTCGAGATCTACGGTCGTTGGTCAATGAAGCAATAGGGGTATCGTTATGAGTACGGGCCACACTGACCAGTTGTTCGCTGGCATTCTGCAGAGTGCACATACTCAGGCAGCGACGATTCTCGAACGTGCCGACCAGGATGCTCAATCTATTCGAGCATCGACGGAAAAGCGGATCGAAGTTGCCATAGAACAGGAGCGGAAAGCAGGTGAGAAACGGATCGAACAGATTCACAAACTCGAAGAATCCACGATTCGGAATCTCGAACGACGACACGAGGTTGCCAGTTCAGAACGACTGCGGAAGCTGATTCTTGAGGCGATCTCCCGCAAGATGGCCGCTCTAGTTGAGACCGAAACCTATCGGAGTACTCTCATCGGGTGGATAGCCGAAGCTGCTGTAGGACTCGATAGAGGTGAAGCGGTGGTCTCCTGCTCCTTTCGTGAACGAGTGGATGAGAGTATGCTCAGGGAGGCTGAGAAGCTGGTGAAACAGACTACGGGAAAGGTGGTGAAGCTCAAAGTGGGTGAAACTCCGCTCACCGGACAGGGTGTGGAGGTTTCGAGTACCGACGGGTCTGTGGCATTCAACAATCAAGTGGCGACACGTCTCATTCGTCACGAACGGGAGCTCAAGGAACTGATGGAAGGACAACCATGCCGGAAAGAATAGTAGGACAGGTAAAACGGGTGAATGGCCCGGTCATCACGATAAAGGGAATCAGCGATGTCATGATGATGGAGCTTGTCCATGTGGGCGAGCAGCGTCTCGTCGGCGAGGTGGTGAAACTCGATGGAAATGAAGCTATCGTTCAGGTATACGAAGAGGCGACCGGTATTGCCCCCATGGATAACGTGTATGGAACTGGTATGCCCCTCTCGGTCGAGCTCGGTCCGGGGTTGATTGGAACTATCTACGATGGCATCCAGCGTCCTCTGGAGAGACTCAGACAGCTCAGCGGAGACTCAATCGAACGAGGCATCGAGAGTCCTCCTTTGGATAGGAGTCGGACGTGGGAATTCGTTCCTGTCGCTCGCACTGGAGATACCGTCAGGCCGGGGCAGACCATCGGTTTCGTACAGGAGACTGAACGGGTTGAGCATAGGATTCTGCTACCACCGCGAATCGATGCACCAGCGCCCTATACCATAACGGAGATCAAAGAGGCAGGAAGCTATACGGTAGACCAGGTGGTATGCACCATAACGTCGGCCGATGGTCAGAAGGTGGATGTCGGACTCTATCAGAACTGGCCTATTCGCGTACCCAGACCGGTATCTGAGCGAAAACCACTCTCTATCCCCCTTATTACCGGGCAGCGAGTCATAGATATGCTCTTTCCCTTGGCGAAAGGGGGGACAGTGGCGATACCCGGCGGATTCGGTACCGGAAAGACTATGACGCAACACGCAATCGCTCGTTGGTGCGATGCAGACATCATTGTCTATATCGGTTGTGGTGAACGGGGAAATGAGATGACCGATGTCCTGCGAGAATTCCCCCATTTGATCGATCCGGGAACCGGACGGTCTCTCATGGAGCGGACCATCCTCATAGCAAACACTTCTAACATGCCTGTAAGTGCAAGAGAAGCGAGTATCTATACCGGGATTACCCTAGCAGAATACTATCGGGACCAAGGGTATCATGTAGCGATCATGGCCGACTCGACAAGTCGTTGGGCAGAGGCACTTCGAGAACTCTCTGGCCGGATGGAGGAGATGCCGGCCGAAGAGGGCTTCCCGGCATATCTTCCTACGAGAATAGCCGAATTCTATGAGCGGGCAGGGTATATGCAAACCCTCGACGGTACCGATGGTTCGGTATCTGTCATCGGAGCTGTCTCACCTCCTGGGGGCGATTTTTCCGAGCCTGTAACCCAACACACGAAACGATTCGTACGTTGTTTCTGGGGTCTTGATCGGTCCCTGGCCAGTGCTCGACACTATCCAGCCATCAGTTGGCTCGATTCGTACTCAGAATATGTGGACGATGTCGCTCCATGGTGGGAAGGGCAGGGGGAAGGCTCTTGGAAGACAAGCAGGGCTGAGATCATGGAACTGCTCCAGCGTGAGGTTCGGTTGCAGCAGATCGTGAAACTGGTAGGTCCCGATGCGCTTCCAGATAGTCAGAACTTTATCCTCGAGGTGTGTTCGCTGTTCAAGACGGCATTTCTCCAACAGAATGCGTTCGATGAGATCGATCGATACTCGACGGTGGAGAAGCAGGTGAGGATGCTCCAGTTGATCCTCTCCTACTGGCATCTCGGTTCGGAGGCAATCGCAAAAGGGGTCACCATGGTAAAGCTCAGAAGGATGAAGGTGGTTCAGGAGATCGCACGCATGCGTTTTTCGATTGCAAATGAATCTGCTGGAGATCTCGACAGAATCGCAGTTCGTCTTGAGCGATCGATGAGTCAGCTAGGGGGTATCTACGATGAGCGATAGAAGCATCGATGGCCTGGATAAAACCCTTCTGAGCGGAAGGGAATATGTTGGAGCCTCCCGTATCGATGGGCCGCTCGTGTATATGCGAAACACCCACCCAGTCGGCTTCGGAGAGCTGGTGGAGTGCAGAGATGCGCTCGGCAGACGGAGAACTGGACAGGTGCTCGATACCAGTGACGAGAGTGTGGTTGTGCAACTGTTCGAAGGAACCAGTGGGCTCACGTTGCCGGGAACTCGCATGCGTTTCATGGGTGAACCATTGACACTCCCAGTTTCAGAGCAGATGTTGGGGCGGGTCCTCAACGGCCTTGGGAAACCTCGTGATGGAGGTTCCCTCTCGGTTGGTGAAGATGAACTTGATGTGAATGGACTTCCGATCAATCCAACAGCACGCGAGTACCCGCGTGATTTCATACAGACCGGAATCTCAGTGATCGATGGGCTCACCACCCTCATTCAGGGGCAGAAACTCCCCATCTTCAGTGGAAACGGGCTCCCACATAACCAGCTCGCCGCACAGATTGCAAGGCAGGCTAAGGTGTTGGGAAGAGAGCAGGATTTCGCGATCGTGTTCGCTGCCATGGGAGTCAAGTATGACGTGGCAAGATTCTTCATAGACAGCTTTGAGCAATCGGGTGTTCTGGAGAATGTTGCGCTCTTCCTCTCGCTTGCAGACGACCCCTCGATCGAACGGACGATCACTCCTCGTACTGCGCTCACCCTTGCAGAGCACCTCGCTTTCACGAAGGGTAAGCATGTGCTGGTTATCATGACCGATATGACGAACTATTGTGAATCGTTGAGAGAGATATCGACGCTTCGGGGGGAGATCCCGAGCCGAAAAGGGTACCCGGGGTATCTCTATTCGAATTTGGCCGAGCTCTACGAGCGATCCGGGAAGATCGCTGGTAGAAGTGGTTCTATCACGCAGCTTCCCATTCTCACTATGCCGAATGACGATATCGGTCATCCTATTCCCGATCTCACTGGATATATCACTGAGGGGCAGATTGTGTTCGATCGAGAAATGCACGGCAGAGGTATCTATCCACCAGTCAATGGCTTGCCAAGTCTCAGTCGACTTATGAAGGATGGTATCGGCGAAGACATGACTCGGAAAGACCACCCACATCTGGCGAACCAACTCTTTGCCTCCTACAGTCATGTGAAAGATGTACGCAACCTGGCCTCGGTGATCGGAGAGGAGGAGCTTACCGCTCTCGATCACCAATACCTTGAGTTCGGTAAACGTTTTGAGCGATCTTTTGTCCATCAAGGATATACCGAGAACCGTTCGATAGATCAGACCTTGGATCTCGGTTGGCAGGCGTTGTCAGAGCTCCCGTCCGAGGAGATGCAGCGGGTGACCGATGAAGAGATCACCGAATTCTATGGGAGATAACGTGTGGCACGATCAGTAGCACCGACAAGGAGTAACTTGCTCAAGCTCAACGACGAATTGAAGTTCGCATCGTTGGGACACGAATTACTCGATCAAAAGCGTTCCATTCTCATGGTAGAGCTCCTCACACTGGTAGACCAGGCAGTGGAGTATCAAAGTCGGGTCGATAAAGCGCTTGCATTCGCAGCCGATTCGATGCAACATACCGTCATGGAGATGGGTAGGCTTCGTGTAGCGAACCTCTTCGGGGCTGTGACCATCGAGTCCTCGATTGAACTGAGTGACAGAAAGGTCATGGGGGTGCGCCTGCCGAGGGTCGATACGACATTCGTGGAACGAGGCCCCTATTTTAGTCCTGAAGGGACTACGTTGTCGGTGGAGGATACCCTAGCAGCGTATCGAGATGCATTGAAATTGATGGGGCGATTGGCTGAATTGAAAGTTTCCATCATGCGTCTTGCCCGGGAGGTGAAGAAGACGATCCGGAAAGTGAATGCCTTGGAAAAGATAGTGATTCCAGAGCTACAAGATACTCTGGCTTATACAAGAAGTAGAATAGAAGAGGCAGAACGGGAGAGTTTTATGTTGATGAAGCAAGTGAAGGAGCGAATGGACCGGCAACGGAGGAGGGCTCGGGAGGTGCACCATGACTGAGCCTTTTTCCCGGATACTCGTGTATCTGGACGGTTCCGAGGATTCCGTAACAGCGGCAATGGCGGCAATTGTGCTTGCCAGACGGCTGGAAGCGAGCCTGACCGCAGTGTATGTGGTGAATACTCGTGCACTTCAGGATCTGGTCAAAGCACGGATCTTTCTCGATATCGAAGAGCAGGAGTACCGACGAGACATCGAGGGAGATGCCCAACGATACCTGAATCATGTCGAGCGTCTCGGGCTGCAAAAAGGGGTTCCAGTGGTCCCGGTGAAGACAGCGGGAACGGTACACTCAGAGGTTCGCTCCTACATTCAGGAGCACCAGATGGATCTCCTCGTTCTCGGGGGCATCTCTGAGATTCACAGCAGACGAGACGAGTTGCTCAGCGAAACCGACAGAATGATGCGTACAGCCCCCTGTCCCGTACTCGTGGTACGAGACAGCGATACCGTGTGGGATATGTTCGAATCGTTGCCGGATGCAGATTAGGAGGCCGACCATGACACTTGCCGATATTCTGGACAAAGATCTTATACAGATTCCGTTGGAATCGAACACAAAAAATGGAGTTATCGAAGAGTTGACGGACCTGCTGGTTACTCACCGTCCGTCTGTGAACCGGGAGGAGATTCTTGCAGCGATTTTCGCGAGAGAGGCACTCGGTAGCACCGGCCTGGCCGATGGCATTGCTATACCGCATGCAAAGACCACTGCAGTCGAATCAATCGCGGTAGTCGTAGGTGTTACAGAGAGCCCAATAGATTTCGATTCTCAGGATGGGAAAGGGTGTCAGTTCTTCTTCATGGTGGTTGCGCCCGAACACGAAGCCAGCGCTCACATAGAAGTGCTCGCATCGATAGCGCGTGCTACAGCTTCGAATGCATTTCGTAGACTGCTTGCAGCATCCCGTTCTGCAGAAGAGGTCTATGAGTTGTTCCGCGAGTAGCCAAAAGGCTCATCAGTACCCGGTCTCCTCTCCGATTATGAGAACCTTGACGCGATCCTTCACAGTCTGGTGTCCCATGACGACCATATTACTGCAGATACCGGAATCGCACGCTCCGGTAGGAATGCTCATGAGATGACGATCGTCACAGTAGGGTGCGACACAGTGTCCGGTTTTCACACAGGGCGTATCCTTTTCTAGGCGCATGGCATTCGCAGGTGCTGAGATTCGTTTGACTCGATCGACCGCATCGCGAAGGGTTGGCACAATCTTCTGCCATCCTGCAATAACGATGACCTGCTTTGGCCCGAAGAGCATAGGAGCCACCCGATTGCTTCTTCCATCGACACAGTAGAGTTCTCCATGTTCGGTAATGGCATTCACACTCGTAAGAAAGACATCGGCAGAAAAAGTCTCGACCATTCGCAGATGCAGTTGTTGCGGTGTGAGCCCAGCTTCATACCGATCGATCAGGTGGAATATGTCACTTCTCACCAGTTTGAGTGCTCCTGTCTCGGCAAGAGTCACAGATCCGCCGAGTGCTATCGTACACCCCTCATCGAGCAGTGATCGGAGCATGGGAACTACATCCTGAATGGAAGGCAGATATGCTGCATCCATATTGTTCTTTCTCAATCGTTCCATAGCTCGTGCAATCGACATTTCCCGTACTCTGTTCCTGTTTGCATCCATACGAGCCTCCTGTATCTGTATGATACCCCACCGTCGGGAACAGCTCAAGGACGAGTCTTCCTGTACACGGTTTTTATGGACAACAGGTGATCCGCACGGTATCCTTGACTCATGAAACTTACATTTTATGGCGGTTCGAGAACCGTGACCGGTAGTTGCACCCTGATAGAGTGCGCAGGAAAACGGCTGTTGGTGGACTGCGGTCTACCACAGGGAAACGATGAAAAGAAGATCGGTATGGACCTTCCGTTCAAGGCTACCGAAATCGATTATGTGCTTCTGACCCATGCTCACATAGACCATTCGGGAAGGATTCCCCTCCTTGTAGGCGATGGGTTTCGTGGGACTATACACAGTACCGAGGCGACTGCAGATCTCTGTTCGATCATGCTTGCAGATTCGGGACATATCCAGGAGATGGAGACCGAGTGGCAGAATCGAAAACGGAGGAGAGCAGGGAAGCCCGAGATCGAGCCGCTGTATACAGTTGCAGATGCGCACAAGGCTATGGATCTCTTCTCCGGCCATCCGTACGATTCCAGATTCTGGGTCGATGCAGGTATCGAAGTCGAGTTCACCGACGCGGGACATCTGCTCGGTTCTTCGTCCATTCAAGTCTGGCTTCAAGAGGGTGACGAGAAACGGCACTTGGTCTTCAGTGGAGATATTGGAAATCTTGATCAGCCAATAATCAATGACCCGGTGTATATGCAGGAGGCCGATTTCGTCATCATGGAGTCCACCTATGGCGATCGACTCCATAAGGAGCCAGAACATAAATCTCAGCGAATTTCGACACAAGAGCGTTCAAGACAGCTTGCAGAGATCATTCAAGATACATTCGAAAAAGGTGGGAATGTGATCATCCCATCGTTCGCCGTGGGTAGGACACAGGAGTTGCTCTATCTGCTGAGACATATCATCACCCATTCCATGCTGCCCGACTTTCCTACGATTCCGGTATTCCTCGATAGTCCGCTTGCCATAGAGGCGACGAAGGTGTTCTCTCGGAATATCGAAGGGTATTTCGACGAAGAGGCGATGGAGCTGGTTGCGCAGGGGTTGAATCCGCTTGTGTTTGACTCATTGACTACAACCGTCACTGCCGATGAATCGAGAGAACTGAACCGGAGGAAAGAGAGTGCCGTGATCATCAGTTCGAGTGGTATGTGCGAGGCTGGAAGAATCAAACATCATCTGAAGCATAATCTGTGGAGAGCCGAGAGTACTATCGTGTTCTGTGGATATCAGGCGAACGGAACACTCGGTCGTTCGATACTCGATGGAGCAGAGAAGGTTACCATTTTCGGGGAACAAATCGATATTCGTGCGTCTGTGCGGAGGCTCGAAGGGGTCAGTGGTCATGCAGACCAGAAGGGGCTTGTTGCGTGGGTAGGTAGCTTCAAGAAGAAGCCGGAACATGTGTTCGTCGTGCATGGAGATGAGCAGGTCGCTCAGTATTTCGCTGGTCTGCTCGGGAGCGAATTGGATCTTTCAGCATGGGCTCCGGCACCATTCGAGAGTTTCGACCTTCTGGCCGGAGACCTTCCTGTAGCGAAGGCTGAGAAGCTTTGGGTCTCGGGACTCAACGATCTCAAGGTTGCCTTGGGACAGCTCGATTCGGTATTCAAAAGTGTTCAGGAGGTTCGCTCTCGTATGCAGCAGCATAGTGAGGAGGTGTTCCACGACCCCTCATCACGCGATGCGCAACGATTGGCGAATGCAGTCATGCACTTCGTCGAGGATCTGGAATCTCTCCGTTCCCGCTGGAACAGTGCGGACTAGGAAGCCTACAGGAGCTGCTGCACTATGATGGTTGCTCCTGAGACTCCGACGAATCCGTAAACGAGTTTTCTGAGCATTCGTTGTGGAATTCGCTCGAATACGCGAAGCCCGAGAAGCGTTCCCGCTCCTATGCCGAGCCATCCTCCGACTATGAGCGGGATGTCGGAGGCTGAGAGCGCTCCGTATCCTGTCCGTACTATGATGGTGCTGATATTCGAGATCAGGAAATAACATTGAATGGTGGCTAGATACGATCGCTTCTCCAGCCTGGCTCCAAGGAGATAGATGGCAACCGGGGGACCTCCGATTCCGAAGAATCCATTTCCGGTTCCCGCGATAAGCCCCAACATGGCCCCTGCACCTGCCGTCGGTCGTATATGGATCCTCTCGCTGAATCTGACGGTGAAGATACTGATCGCTATGAGTGCGCTTCCCAGAATCAGCTGCAAGCTCCGGTGTGGTAGAGAAATCGATCCGAGTGTGACCAGAATACCTGCAGTGAGCGAAACGATCAGCATAGGGAGCATGGTCTTCCAATCGATATATCGCCAGTACTTTACGGTTAGAATCGTTGTGCTGGCCATGGCGATTACCTGACACAGTGCAACAGCTGTGTTGAAGGGAAAGAGGGCTGGCAGAAAGATCATAGCGAGAACTGGAAACCCAAATCCGATGTTCGTCTGGAGAAATGCACCTGCGAGTGCGATAAGAAAGAGAGCGAGGCTCAGGCTGATCGTGGATGTCATGGATCCATCATAGCAGAGAGTGGTGTTCTGTGGTATGATTTTCCCAATCTAAGTACATAGTCTGACTTGCAGGAGGTTTCCCATGAACGTATTGGTTGTCGGCGCTCATCCGGACGATAGTGAACTCTGTTGCTTTGGTACATTGGCTCGATGTGTCGATCGTGGAGATTCAGTGGTGGTTTGTTCGGTGACCAACGGAAACCAAGGACATGCAACGATTGAGCCTGAACGGTTGCGCATGGTGCGAATGGCCGAATCGGCGAAGGCTGCAGCGGTCATTGGAGCCTCCTATTGTACTCTCGATGTCGACGATATGGAACTCGATGCAACAGATAAAACGGTTAGACTACGGATGACAGAACTGATTCGTTCGGTGAAACCCGATCTTGTGATCACCCACGATCCGGACGATTACCACCCTGATCATAATGCAACGAGTGAACTGGTCATGTACTGTCTGGTACAGGCGACGTTGACGCACTGCAAGACTGAAAGTCCTGCAATCGACAAGATCATGCACCTGTATCACATGGATAAAGTCGGAGGCGGTGTGTTCACTCCCACAGAGTTCGTGGATATCTCTGATACATATGAAAAGAAGGAGAAAGCCCTTGCCTGTCACGCAAGCCAAATCGACTACTTGGAGAAGCGGGGGCATCTTCACCTCATGCATGCTATGAAGGTGCTTGCCGAATTTCGTGGGATACAAAGTGGCTGTCGCTTTGCGGAGGGGTTCCGCCCCTCGTCTCGGAGACCGGTTCCTACGAGAAGGATGTTTCCCTAGTAGATCGACTCTTGCATCGATTATGTATTAGAGTAGCGCGCGTAGCCGTTCAATCGTGAGCGGAGCGCTCCCTTCGTAGTGGTTGTTCACCTGTACGTATACTATGCGACCTCGTTCAGCCAACATCGTAATCGATTGGGCAACCTCACCTAGTTCCCTCTCTCGCGGATTCACCAATCTGTCCCACTGTCCTCCGGTCGATGCCTCGATCTCCTCACGGTCTTCCCCGTGTAGCCTGATACTCACTGTATCACCGATCAGATTCTCGTATCGTGCAATGGTGCGATTGATATCGTCCATCCAATACCCCTGAATGAGAACGGGAGCAACCTGGTGTTCGGATAGCCAGCTGAACCAGGTTCCATCTATCCAAGCTGGGTTGCGCAACTCTATGCCGTAGGGAATGGTAGAGGGGAGCATAGCGAAGAAGGAGTCGAGTTGTTTGAGAAATTCCAACCGGTTAGCAACCATCTGCTTGTTCATATAGCCAAACTGGAACATGAGCAGCCCTACTTTTGGAGTGAGCGGTTGTATGGAATCAAGGAAGGAGCGCATGAAATTTTCGTTCAGATAGTAGGGGTTCTTGCGAGTCCTCTCTCCGTGGACTCTATCGTGAAAAGGGCGGGTGAGTGCATTTGGGCACTTGATCGTGAAGCGGAACTGGGCATCGGTGGCTCGGTCGTACTCGGCAACTGTCCGAGCGTTCGGTAGTCCTGCACTCTCTTTACCGAGAGACCAGAACCACTGGTCGATTTCGACCATATCATACTTTTGCGCATACTCCTCCAGATAGTTCTCCGGATGTTCCGACGTGTAGACAAGAGTATTCCATGATGGATATTTCCATGAGCAGGTACCAAACCGTATCCTTTCCATGTTTCTACAGTAGTAGTATTTTAAAGCAAAGGCAAGATTTCTCCAGTTTGTTTTGACAGTCGTATGAATGCACGTGTACTGTATTCATATGGCATATGTGTTGTTGATCTCACTAGCAGTCGTCGGTTCGCTTTTTGCTCTCTATATAACTAGAAAAGAGAAGCGGAGCTTCCGAAGTTGGGTAAGTGAGCGATTGCTTCTCCTCCGTCTCAAGAGAGGGTGGTTTCATGCATCGGAGGACAGTGACCTGTTTCTCGAGCAGCAGGCAATTCGGAACGAAGATCCGTACCAGATGCCGACACCACTGCAGCTGCTCGCTATTATCTCCACTGTGACATATGAGGATTTGTATTGCATTGAACTGCGAGAACGGCGAGAGACGAACAACCGACATATCATCTACTTCCATGGAGGAGCCTATGTGGAACATCCTATTCTCCCACACTGGCTCTTCCTCGATAGGATCAACAATCAGGTGAAGGGGGTTATCACCATTCCCATCTATCCCAAAGCACCGGTGCATACTGTGCAGGATTCTTTCGATCGAATGGTGGATCTGTGTATCTCGATCATGCGTGATCGGGGATCAGAGAATACGGTGTTCATGGGCGATTCAGCGGGTGGCGGGTATGCTCTTGCCGTCGCCCAGGAGTTGCTAGTACGAGGAAATGCGCTTCCCAAGGAGGTGATTCTCATCTCTCCATGGCTCGATATCACACTCAGAAATGCTGCAATCGATACGGTAGAATCAAAGGATCCTATGCTGAATCGGCACCATTTGCAACGTATGGGTATATCTTGGGCGGGTTCGATGGACCTGACTGACCGTAGGGTAAGTCCAATCAACGGACCACTGACCGGTCTCCCCCCACTTACGCTCTTCGTGGGTACCCATGAATTGTTTCTCCCCGACGCAAGAAAATTTCGTATGCTTTGCCTGCGTCAGGGAGTACGTCTTGACTACTTCGAATACCCGAAAATGAATCACGATTTCCCACTGTTTCCGATACCCGAAGCTACACGGGCGGTGCGGGAAATCGTTGAAATCATCAAGCGAGTCTAAGGGGTGCTATTTGGCTTTAATATAGGAGCCCTCGTTATAACGGAGAACATCTCCTACCTTGGAATCTTCCGGAATGTCCTCGAATGGTATATCGACGACTCTCCCATCGGTCGAGTTACATACGGCATAGTCTTCTTCAAATCGTTCAATCGTGTACAAGTTGTTCATACAACCTCCTGGTGTATTCTGTTGATGTAGTGGGGACTAATATACTCATTAACGGTTCTGTAGGAAAGCGGAGAGCCTCCACACGTCTGGTTACCACCCACGAATCGGGTGCGGAGGGTTCGATATACCCTTCTGCAACGTTGGTCTTGGTGGTCTTCTTCAGTACCATCAGGCCTCCTAGCGTCAGTATGCTGGACATTTCAGCCGCTGTCAAACATGAAGTATATCAATTTCACATTCCTACCCATAGAGAGAATCGCTTCCGATGCTTTTGTTGCTTTTCGGGCTCATGTAGCGTATTATGTACGTTTATGAACGGAGCACGCACATGATTGATGTAAGAATTCATTCAAGCAGACACATAGAGACAAAAATCACCTATCCCATCCCAGAGCATAAGTCCTATGAGCGAGATGTGAACTACTATATATTCACTCCATCGCAGTTGCATGTCTCTTCCGATTTTATCAGCGATGAGGCAATGTTGAGAAAATTTCAAGCGCATGCTCGGTATTCGTCACCAGAGATCACGCTCGATGAGCTGTTGGATCGTGACAATAAGACAAGTCCACTCGTGTTGCTGGAGAGCTATGTACAAGCCCGGATTTCCGGGAGAAACGATGTTCCCGACACCATATTCATCAATGAACTTCAGACCCTTGCAAACTCGTTTCGTCACGAATCGCAACAGATCCTTCGAGAATGTAGAGAACTTGCAAAGGAGCAACAGCTCGATGAGTTACGAGGACTGCTACGGGATTGGTGCAGTGAAACGGAGGAGGCGATAGGCCGATTCAGGGAGCTGCTTCAGATTGTGCGTTCCCATTATCCAACAGGGAATCGGATGGTCACTGCATGTGAGTGGGCAGATGAAGCCATAAGCCTCGTGATAGAAGGTGCGAGTCTCGAGATGTACCTTTCCCTCGAATCTCTCTTCGGAACCCTTCAGGATGCAGCATTCTCGCTTCTTCGAAGAAGTCGTGCAGAATTGAGCTACAGAAGGCAACAGCACTACGAGTCGGTGGTGAGCAAGAACAACCGCTACTCATCCGAAGCCGTTGCTTATCGTTCGGGGGTTTTGAAGAAGTGGACGCAGTCGGTACTCTATCTGACGCCCGTTCTCTCGAAAGCACCGAAACGGGTCGCCGGTATACTCGCAGGAACCGCAGCAGCGATCGCCATGACATTCGCGACACTCGCTGCGATATTTGCAGAGACTTTTTTTCTCAAGAACAGCATGCAGTGGGCTCTGCTCGTCATTGTGGCTTATGTCTTTAAAGATAGGATCAAGGAGGGGTTGAGAGCCTTCTTCTTCCGGGTCGTCCCCCGCCTGCTCGCTGATCAGATTTTCTCATTCGTCTCCCCGAGAACAGGAAGGAAGCTAAGCAGGATGAAGGTGATCATGCGGTTGGTTAAAGCCTCACATGTCCCCGAAATCATCCAGAAGAAGAGACTGGAGGGTGGAAATCCATTCCAAGAGATGCTTCCTCAGGAGGATGTTGTCCATTTTACCCGCTATGTGAAAGTATTCAAGACAGAAAAAGACCGAGCAATAGGGCCATGGATCAATGCGATCACTGTGATCACCCGTATTCGGATCGATGATTGGCTTAAGGAGATGGACGATCCGAGCGATGTCGTCT
This sequence comes from uncultured Spirochaetaceae bacterium, assembly GCA_964473245.1. GTDB lineage: Bacteria > Spirochaetota > Spirochaetia > Sphaerochaetales > Sphaerochaetaceae > CAYZJV01. The sequence goes on along the minus strand of CAYYOL010000001.1, from coordinate 90,287 downwards.
ATGTCTCATCCAATGATGGCGATCTGGAACAGCAAAACAGTGACCGTGTCTACCACCTGCATTTGGTGGTCACAGAGGCTGCAAAGAACAAGGATATCGAAAATATCTACCACTATAGGCTTATACTCAATAAGAAGGGGATCCTTCGCATGGAGTCTGTGGGCACTGGGGACCTCCAGATACTCCAGTGATCTGCACTAGGCAAGTTCAAGTTGATCCGCTATGGTCCGCATTCCCTCAATCGAGAGCTGTATGACCGTGGCAAGCTCCATACCAAGCATGGAGGCCCCTTTCTCTATGAGATCACGATCGACTCCGGCGCTGAAGCCCTTAGTCTTCCATTTCTTCTTGACCGATTTCACTTCGAGATCCATAAGGCTTCTCGATGGCCTCATGAGTGCGGTCGCAGTGATGAGTCCTGTCAATTCATCAATGGTGAAGAGCACCTTCTCCATCTCATGAACTGGTTCTACATCGCTGCAGATTGTCCACCCATGAGAGACGATTGCGTGAATCATATCATCTGATACTCCATGCGCTAGAAGGAGTTCTGGTGCTTTCTGACAATGCTGTTCAGGGTATTGTTCATAATCGATATCGTGTAACAGCCCGACTATACCCCAATATTCCGAGTCGTGTCCGAGCTCCTCAGCGAACCGTCGCATAACCGCTTCGACTGCGAGTGCGTGCCGATACAGGTTCTCCGACGTATTATATGTTTTGTAGATTGCCACAGCTTCGTCTCTGGTCATTATGTCACTCCTTTCTGGTCTGCTTCCATAGGGATATTTGTACCATCTTGACTCGATGACCGCAATAACCTGATAAATAATTTCACGTACCTCTTTAACACGGAAACCAGTTATGATATGATGATGTCGATCAGACACTGCCGTAGTGCAGTGCATCTCACATGCCAAGGAGGATGCTATGTCTACCTCAGACGATGGCGGGAGTTTACGCTGTCGCCCGTATCAGAAACCCAATACAACGCTCCTCCAGAACCATGTGAAGGTAGTTTTCCTGATGTAGCAGTCAGAGATGGTTCCCGAGGAGATCAGGAGGAACCATGATCACAATCAGAAACAATATCGCCAGTCGAATTCCAGGTGATACGCCAATCGCACCCGGATATACGTGGGTCGATGCACGAGAAATCACCAGAGATGATATCGAAGAATTGCAGGAAGAGTACGCAATCGATTCCGAATTGCTTGCCGATATCATGGATATGGACGAACAGTCCCGTATCGAAAAGGATGATGACTACGTTGCACTCATAGTGAGACTGCCTGCTTTTGCCGACGATAGCCACGGTATCAATCAATATTGCGTACCTCTGGGTATAGTCATCAAAGATAACACTATCGTTACTGTCTGCCAGAGCGATAGTGTTGTCCTTGAAGATTTTGCCCGGAACCGGTTTCGAAAGTATCCAGTGGAGACTCAGGAGGGCTTTGTCATAAGCCTCATGGCTCGAGCGACCATGGTGTTCATTCGACTACTGAAATATTTGAATCGGCAGAAGAGTCTTGTCGAAGAGGAGTTGCATCGATCGGTGAAGAACGATGAGCTGATACAGCTGCTCAGTATCCAGAAATCGCTCGTCTACTTTACTACCAGCCTCACGACGAATGAGATACTTATGGAGAAGCTCCAGAAATCTCCCTATTTCAAGGTGAACAACGAAGAGGAGCGGGAATTTCTCGAGGACATCATAATCGATAACAAGCAGGCTATCGAGATGGCGAATATCTACTCTTCGATCCTGACCGGCACTATGGATGCCTTCGCATCGGTTATCAGCAATAATCTGAGCATCATCATGCGTCGCTTGACCGTGATCTCCATCGCATTCATGTTCCCCACATTCCTGGTGGGGTACTACGGAATGAACGTAAAGCTGCCATTTGCAGAGAATCCGTACATGATGTATTGGGTGATAGCTATCAGTCTTTTGACCGGAATCGTGAGTACGTTGATTCTCAGTGACCGGAGGTCGAGAAAGAAGGTAGAGCGAAAAATCGAATCTGAGCGGAAACGTCGGGAACGGAGGCGTCGTCTACAACGGAAGAAAGGTGCACCGAAAGAGGCATGAATTACCGTTTTTTCCGTTCAATTCTCCTTATGAAGAGTAGAATCACAACCATGAGGATCGGAAACACTGTTCCGACCAGCATGCCGGTGCGCAGAGGCGACAAAGCGAAGTCTGCAGGAACCTGATCGGCAATCAGACCGAGTAACCACGGTCCTACTGCTGCACCGGTATCTCCACCGGCAGCAAGGATTGCGAACATCGATGCCCCAGCGAGAGGGAACCGGTGAGCAGTGTTAGAAACGGATCCTGGCCAGAGAAGGGAGACCCCGAGTCCACACCCGGCACAGGCGATGAGCGAGACGAGGGGAACTGGTGAAAGAGCGGCAACCAGATAGCAGATTGCCGCACCTGCCGCTCCCCAGAACATGACGTGCCAAACATCGATATGTTTTCCATACGCACCATAGAGTACTCGTCCGATTCCCAGCAGACCTGCAAATAGACAGAGTCCCAACAGGTCTCCTGTCTGTTTCGAGAGTCCGAGTGCAGTCTCTGCATACGCGCTGGTCCACTGAGACATGGATACTTCCGCGGCACCGCCGAATGCAATGCCAAATACGGCAAGGATGAAATAGGGGCTAGACACCAATACTCTCGTGCTTGTGCGATGATGCTCGGGAACCTGTGGAGCAAGGGGAACTCGAAGGAAATTGAAGAAGTTCAACAGCGGAACGATCGACCAGATCATGAATATCCATGGCCAATTGTCTGTACCTACCAGTCCGATCATGATCGTGGTCCCCACCACCACAGCAATAAAGCCCCATGCATAGAATGAGTGAAGAAGGCTCATTGCGGCAGCCTTCGCATCGCTCGGAATTGCCTGTACGATAGCACTGAGCAAGAGTTCAAGCAGTCCTCCTCCGCAACTGAATACGACAGTCGCGAGCATGAGTCCCATATAGGGATTCTCAGGGAACAAACGGAAGGAGAATGCGAAGAGGATGAACCCAATCGATACAAGCAGGTGCCCAGCAGCGATGAAGGGTCTGACTCCCCATCGGTCGACCGGTTTACTGAACGATAGATCGGCAATGATCTGCGTGAAGAAGTTGATCAGAACCAGACGTCCGACTTGCTCGAACGAGAGGTCGAAGGTTCCCATGAGTGTGACGAAAAGCAGTGGTGATAGGTTTGTCACCAGAGCCCCGACGAGGTTCCCCAAATAGCAAGCGCGGATAGTGGATCTGTACATGAAGCCGATTATAGCCTAGGTGACGTAGTTGGTAAACATGAGTATACTACGTGTAATGAAAAGTTCATCGCCTGACATACAAGCCATATTGTTCGATCTCGATGGAACACTCATAGACACCATTGGAGACATCGCCTATGCGGTCAACACGGTCCTTTCCGAAGTTAAAGTGGAGCCAATCTCGGAACATGCCTGCAAACAATTTGTGGGAAGTGGGTTGCGGCGAACGTTGATTCGGGCCTTGGAAGCACGGGGCGTCGAATCATATGGTGAATCCTTAGACGATTTTATGGAGCTACTCATGGAGACCTACCGGGCGCATCCCCATGATCGCACTTTAGTCTATCCCGGAGTTGAGCGGTTTATCGAAAAAGCTGTTGCAGGTGGAATGAAGCTCGGGGTACTATCTAACAAAGAGGATCAGCTTGTTCAGCAGATTGTCACGGCACTGTTTCCCGATGTACCGTTCCTCTCGGTTCATGGAGCATCGGAAGCGAATCGATTGAAACCGTCTCCGGAGATGGCGATCGGTTTCGCACAGGATGCCCAGGTTGAGCGGGAGCATGTACTCCTTATAGGAGACAGCGAGGTCGATTATCTGACAGCACAGGCTGCCGGCATGCAGGTCGCGATCGGAACTTGGGGTTTTCGCAGTCGTTCAGAGCTTGAACGGCACGGGTGCAACCCTTTGTATCATACAATGGAAGAGATTGAGCGGGAGGTGTTTTCATGGCGATGACCGAACAGGAGCGGAAACTGATCTATCGGAAAGCTGAAGAGTATATTCAGGCTGAAACTGAATTGCAGTTCAAGAAAGAGGTCGTTGATGCACTCGATGAACATGCCGATGACGATCTGTACGACCGATTTTACACGTCGCTCTCCTTTGGCACAGCAGGCATGCGCGGGGTTATCGGTGGGGGTACGAATCGCATAAATCCATTCATGGTCCGCAAGGTGACACAAGGGTTCGCAGACTATTTGGTCTCCCAGATGGCTAATCCTTCGGTCGTCATAGCCTTCGATTCACGAAACTATTCCGAATTATTTGCGAAACAGGCTGCACTCACACTGTGTGCAAACAAGGTGAAGGTATATCTCTACGATGAATTGCATCCGGTTCCCATGCTCTCTTTCGCTCTCAGAAGCTTGAAAGCAACAGCAGGAATCGTCATAACAGCTAGTCATAACCCAGCGAAGTACAATGGATATAAGGTCTACTGGTCAGATGGTGGACAGGTGACTCCTCCCCATGATATCGGGATAGCGAAGCGTGTAGCGTCGGTCGACCCGGGAGCTATCCGTACCATGAGTTCCTCCGAGGCAAAGGCCGCCGGGCTACTGCAATTGGTTCCCGATTCAGTAGATGAAGCCTATTACAAGATGGTCACCGATAGTCTGACTCGTCCGGAATTACTTGCATCGAGCAGTATCACAGTTGCCTACACGCCACTGCATGGTGCTGGCAATATTCCGGTTCGAACGATTCTTGGATCCTTGGGAGTGCATTGCGAGGTGGTTGAGCAGCAGGAGAAGCCCGATGGAGACTTCCCTACGGTCTCTATGCCCAATCCTGAGGACCCTCAAGCCATGCGATTCGCCACCGATCTCGCTATAGAGAAGCAAGCCGATATCGTGTTGGGGACAGATCCCGATGGTGATCGTTTGGGAATAGCCATTCCAGCTGGACCCGAGAAACAGAGCTATGTACTTCTGTCGGGGAATCAGATAGCAGTGCTCTTATGCGATTATCTCATAGCGACCTGGAAAGAGAAGTCACAGGGGAAGGGGAAACAACCACTCATCGTGAAGTCGATTGTCACAACCGATCTTGTCCGATCTATCGCCGAGAAGAACGGCACATCTTGTGTCGATGTCCTCACAGGATTCAAATATATTGCCGAACAGATTGCCTCACTCGAGCAATCGGAGTCACAATTCTTCTTGTTCGGTTGTGAGGAGAGTTTTGGATATCTCTCTGTTCCGCATGTGCGAGACAAGGATGCTGTCTCGACCGCAGTGCTTGCTGTTGAGATGATGAGCTACTACGCAAGCAAAGGAGTCTCGCTCCAGGATAGACTCGAGGAGATCTACCGAACCTATGGGTACTACACGGAACATGTCCTTTCATTCACGTATGAGGGGAGTTCGGGGAAACAGAAAATGGCGGGTATCATGCAGCGATTCAGAGGTCTCAAGCAGGGAGATACGTTCGCTGGGAACACCATTGCCACAGTAACCGATCTTCTGGATGGTACAAGCGAGCTTCCTGCATCCGATGTAGTGATATTCACATTCACTTCGGGTGATAAGTTGGTGGTTCGACCTTCGGGTACCGAGCCAAAAATCAAGTACTATCTGTTCTTCCACGCCCCAGAGAAGGAGCGAGAAGCTTTCCAGGCTTCACTACAGGAGAGGATAGCCAAGTTCAAATCAGAACTGTAAGGGACAAATTATGCGATTATGCTATATTCTACGGAGAACTAAGGGGAACACACTCTATCTCACCCCCTTTGTCGATCCCAAGCTCTCCAATTCATGGAGCGAGGATGAGGAGATCCGGTGGCATGCATCCACCGGACTCCATACGCATGAGAAGGATGACGCACTGTTCACGCTCTATACCCAGATTGATCGAGGAGTCGATCGATGGATACAGGACGCTCGTTACCTTCCCAGGCTGTTGATCTCGGCTCTCGTGTTTTTGATTACCTATTTTTTCTTCTCCCTCGCTGTGCGAGACCCGATTCCCATGATCGATGAGTTGATTATCTCCAGTGCCCTAGCTGTGACCACAGCCGTTGTACTTGGCAGGAGGGACAAGAAGGGTGAAGTTGCCATGAAGCGAAGACTGGTTCTGAAACAACAGGCTTCACGCTCTGATTTCGCCATTGAGGAGGGACTCTCGTCCTACGAGGAGTTTCTCGATACCTGTTCATTCATAGACACGATCGATCTAGCGGAACGTTTGGCACTGACTGGGAGTAGTGAACTTCCACCCCTTTCCGTTCCGGAAGAGCACAAAGGAGATTGGGAACAGGATTTCAAGCAGGTCCTCTTCCATCATTTCGAACTGACTGACAAGGCCTTGTACGCCCGATTCAAGCAAGCTGCGGAGATCCAAAAAGGGGGTAGTGCAGACGAGGCTTTCGCTGCACGACTGGTGAAACTGAGTATGCAGGGACAAATTGACTTGCCACTCCTCTCATTGATGGTCGCGCTGTCGAAGTAATACTCAACTCTCTGTAGTTAGTTCCATATGCGCTTCGTGTATGGTGCAATCGAACTCGTTCCACTCCTCGTCTCTGCAGGGTTGCTCATTCTGGCTATGTGTCTTCCCGAGGCAACTGCACGTGTCTCCTGTGCACTCATCGTTGCCCTTTGTCTTGCAACCGCTGCTGCTCTACCGCTTCTCTGGCCTATGATGCTACAAAATCGGGAGCAAGTCGTCATTGTATGCATCCTTTCACTGCTATGCGTTTCGTGGATTCGTATACCTGCTCTGCAACGAGATCTTGAGTTACAGCTACCGTTCACCCCAGAGACAATCAGTCGTTTTCACGGAAGGACCCGGTTCGATTCATCAATCAGTAAAAACGGCAACACAGTGATTCGAATACAGATCAAGTCGGCTGCGACCTATCGGGGTGATATCGGAGATGCCTCGGGAGAACTTATTGGAATCGTGTTCGGAGAATCGATTTTGATTCCAGCTGGGACGGATCTGATCGTTGAAGGGGAACCCATCCTAGTGGATGACGGCATGCTGTTCTCTGTAGACGCATGCACGGTTCAGGAACGAAACAACCTGGTTACGTGGTATCTCGATCTTCGAGTACGACTTTTACAGGGACTCGAACAACGCGTTACGATGCTCGAATCTCCTGCCTCCACCTTGTGTCTTGCGCTATTGCTCGGTCGTTATACCGATGATCAATCTCTGCGGGAGGAGGCGATACTGAGTGGTTCTGCCCATGTGCTGGCTTTATCTGGGATGCATTTGCAGGTCTTCGCCGGTTGCATCGTATGTATGCTTCGTTTCCTGTTGAAGAGACGGACGGCGGTGTGCAGGATCCTCGTATCGATTTTCGCAGCAGGGTATCTTATGTTGATCGGACCAAAGCCTTCCCTCGTTCGAGCATGCATCATGATCTGTCTCCCTCTCGTGTTTCCCAGGTTCTCCTCTCGTATGATCCTTTCTGCTGTTTGTATCGTACACCTATGGCTTACTCCACAAACCTTCATCTCGTCAGGTGCAATGCTCTCATATGGCGTACTTGCTGGTATTCTGATAGTGATCCCTCGAATTGCGACATTAATGGCACTCATCTTGCCACGGCGCGTAGCGATGATCGTTGCGTTATCGATCGGAGCCTCGTTGATCGGTGCGCCACTTTCGCTCACACTGTTTGGCTCATGGAGGATCATCGGTATGGTTACCGCACCTGTACTAGCGCCACTTGCGATCGCTCTTCTTTTCAATACGATCTTGTATGTTGCTCTACCGCTGATACCGCTCGAATGGACGATACTGGTACTTGCTAGGTCGTTTTCGGTGATCACGGAATGGGCGAGTTCCTGGTCACTAGAACATGATCGGTTCAATGCATTTTCTGTCTGGCTTTGGACAAGCTTTCTCCTGTTGACTGTGCTCGGAGTTCTCCAGTATGCTTGCCGAATTGAACGGAAAAGGAGTCGGCTAACCTATGATTTGGGACTTTCCCTACGATTCTCCCCAAGCTATCACGCAACTGCTCACCGAGAGCGGATTTGCCATGTCGAAGAAGTTCGGACAGAATTTTCTCATCTCTCCCACAGCACGAAAACGGATTGCCGATACAGTCATGTTGGGAAGCGGTAGAGATGTGTGGGAGATCGGACCGGGAATCGGTTCTCTGACAGCCCTTCTTCTCACCCATGATGTACAACTTACCGCATTTGAGATTGATCGAGGGTTCGTTTCGATCCTGAGAGAACAGGCATTTCCAGAGGTACCGAATTTTCGCCTGATAGCGGGCGATGTTCTGAAGACTTGGTATCCTCTGTTCGAGGCGGAGGGGACACCCGATACTATCTGTGGAAATCTTCCCTACAACATTGGTTCCATTTGCATTGCGAGATTTCTCGAGGCGAAATGCCACCCACAGCGGATGGTGTTTACTTTGCAAAGGGAGGTCGGTGAGCGACTCGCTGCCGGTCCCGGAAGTAAACTCTGGGCAACCCTCTCGATTCTTGCACAGATCGACTACGATGTGCATATCGAATTCACTATCCGTCCCGGCTCATTCTATCCGCCACCCCAAGTGGATTCGGTCGTTGTACGTATGGAGAAGCGGGCTGCTTCGCTGGTCAATCCAGATGTGCGCGATCTGTTTTTGCTTCTTATCAGAGATCTGTTTGCTCAGCGACGGAAGACAGTACGAAACAATCTACTTCGGGGGACCTTGGGCGGTCGCCTGGGAAAGGATGTGCTTCTTGCTTCTCTTGCATCGGCTGGGATTGCCGAGAGTGAACGGGCGGAGCGGCTATCGATTCCACAGCTCGTGCAGCTTGCCGAGACTCTGGACACAGCTCAGTCCTTCCAGGCATCGATCCACTGACCGCGTCTATATCGGTAGTAATTGAGCGATCCACGAACCACTAGATCTGCTACCATACAACCCCAAGCTGCTTCCAGGCCGAAACCGAAACCAAGAATCAGAATAGATGCAGGAAGCAGACGGACAAGCCACATGCCGATCAGCGAATTGATGAATGGCCATTTGGTGTCTCCTGCTCCACGAAGAATTCCTCCAATGACAATGCTCATGGCAAAAAACGGTTGAGCGAACGCTTCAATGCGGAGCACGCGAGAGCCCAAGACGATCACCGCGATGTCGTTCGTGAAGAAACCCATGAGTTGCATGGAGAAGATATACATGAGTATTCCGGTTCCACTCATAAGCATAATACCCCACCTGAGACACCGGAGCGCGAAATCGAGTGCCATCTCCCGTTTTTGTGCACCGAGCGATTGCGCTACAAGAGTTGTCGCAGCCATGGAGAATCCACTGACCGGCATGTAGGTGATCGATTCAGCGGTTATAGCCAAGTGGTGAGCTGCTAAAGAGACAGTGCCAATTCTCGTAACCAGTATGGTCAGGACTATCTGTCCGATCGAGAGCGTAGCACGTTCCATTGCAAGTGGTGTTCCGAGTCTGAACACTTGTCTCATGACCTTCCAGTCGATGCGCCAAGAGACGCCTCTGAAGGGTGTTCTGAGGGGAGAATCCTTGAATATCAGCACTCCGAGAAGTATCAATGCACTGAGAACTGTAGCCCCGGCAGTTCCAATTGCTGCCCCCTTCACTCCTAGTCCAGCTCCAGGCATGATGAACTCGAAGCCAAATAGTGACATGGTCCGGGTAGGAAATATGAGAAAGAAGTTCCCAGCTATGTTCACTATATTCGTTAAGATATTACTGATAAGGGGAGTTCTTGTATCGCCACTGCTCCTGATAAGGTTTCCCATGAACATGAAGAGGATCATGAATGGGTAGGCCAAGGCGATGTACCACATATAGGTGGCAGCTTCAGGAGCTACATCTGGAGCCACGCCAATCCAATAGGGGAGCCGTGGAGCAACCTGCAACATGACCGTGGCAACAAGGAGCGAGAGGCCTATGATAGCTAAAAGTGACTGACGGACGGTGTGATGTACTGCTTCAGAGTCCTTTGCTCCAATCTGTCTGGCTGCAAGGACGGCAAAAGCAGCACCGAATGCATACATCATGCCATTGACGAGCCAGATGGTGGAACTGTTCGCTGCAACCGCCGCGGTCGCGACAGCTCCGAGGGAACCGACCATGGCTGAATCGACATACTGCACCATGGTATGAAAGCTCTGGTCGAGGATAACAGGCCACGCCAACATCCATATAGTGCGTGCGGGAGAGTGAGGAGAGTCTACAAGAGATCGATGAGGCCGGGAACCCATGAAACATCCTTCTTATACTACAAGTTGTTCCAATGCTTCTGCTGTCATGGGGCGACTGAATAGGAAGCCCTGAAGGCGGGTAGCTCCTGCACGAGAAAGTAGGTCGAGTTGTTGTTCGGTCTCGATCCCCTCGGCTACGACTTTCTTCCCCATTCGCGTAAGCATCAGGATTATTGACTCTATTAGAGTATAGTTCTTTTGACAAGCTTGTACGATGCTTTTATCGATCTTTACCGTCGAAAAAGGGAGATTGACCAGATATTCGAGGTTCGAGTACCCCTTGCCATAATCGTCGAGAGAGAAACTCATGCCTGCTGCTGTGCAGACATCCATGACGCGTTTCACCTGATCAAATGAGTGGATGATCGTGGTCTCTGTTATCTCGAATTTCACTTTAGATGGTGGTATGCCGTAGGAGTGAAGCATGTCGAGTATATGTTCTTCCATGGATGGTTCTAGAAAATTGACTGCGGATAGGTTTACTGCTATTCTCTTCAGATTCTCTGCTCGATCTCCGATGTCGAGCCACAGCTTACAGACCTGCCGCAGTACTGCATAGGTGAGCTCGACGATGAGTCCTGTCTCTTCTGCTATCGGGATGAACTCGGCAGGAGACAGCATGCCGATATACGGATCATCGATTCGAGAGAGCGCTTCTGCAGAGTAGATATTGAGTGAGTGTGTCTCATAGATCGGTTGATACACAACTTTCAGGGTATCTCGCTCGATTGCCCGTTCTATCGCCTCCTGAACCTTGATTCTCCGTTCATGGTCGACTCGAATCTGTTCCGTATAGACCGAAACCTGGTTTGAATCGCCCATTTTTGCATGGTGTAGCGTGAGGTCCATAGCAGAGACAAACGCCTCCGTGTTCATAAAACGTGCGGGAAATGGAACTTCGGCCATTCGCACCGAGATTTTGGCCCTAATGTCATCGATCTCCCAGGATGAAGAGAATCTTCCGAATATCTTTGTTTCGACACTCTTCATTTGTTGCCGGTGGGTCGAAGTGAATACGATGGCAAATTGATCACCACTGTAACGATAGACTTTCTGTTCAGGAGAGACCGTATATAGGAATTGTGCGATGTCGGCAAGCAATTTGTCTCCACGCTGCTGTCCGAAGTTCTGGTTGAAGTAGGAGAAGTTGGCGATATCGAGTACCAGAATAGATCCCTGGGTCGAGCCGCTGAATATTCGTGAGACTCTACTCATGAGTGCTCTCCGGTTGAGAGCTCCGGTAAGGTGGTCAATCGAATAGCGATAGTTCTGAATGAGCAGATAGGAGAAGAGTGTCGCTATGACGAACGAGACGGTTATGCCGAGCATCTCTCCACGGACAAGGAATACGGCAACTCCAATGAGGACAATGACCGGAATACTCAATAGGGCATTTCGCACGAATACAGTCAGCTCCCTCCCTCCCTTCCAGACGGTCACGATAGCAGGAAGAAGGAAAATCAACACAATGCAGGCGAAGAGAACCTTCATCTGGAAAAATGGGATTAGAGAACCGGCGAACAGGTTGGCGAAAAGAAAAATGGAGCCGAGGCCGAAAATAGTAATCATCGTTTTGGATAGTCGACCGACCAACGGTGTTTGGCCATGGACCAATTTGACTATCCACACGAGAGCGAAGGTGAGTGTGCCCAGTATCCCTACGGCATAGGTGGTTATCAGAATCAATGTATAGGAAGATGAGTACTTATACAGTGCTCCAGTGGCAATGGTGAGCAGGGCGATACAAGTGAAGCTTTTGAATGACCTATCTTGGGATGTCTCCGCAAGGAGACGAAATTTTGTCGCATCGATGAGTATGATCAGAATGACAACAAGAGCGACAGCATCGCCAGCCAGTATCGTAAGCACAGCAACTCCCAACAAGCATGTATATCTGGAACCCTATTGTAAAGGAGCTTGTGTCAAATGACAAGAATAATTTGAAATATTCGTAATAAATACCATTTTAATAGGAATCTATATCTATTTTTGTGTATAAAATTTGCGGCACCGACCAATTGGTGATGCCGCGTATCCTGATAGTATCAGATCAACTACCGGCTTGGGCAAGAGTGATTGCACTGGTCACTACGATATCTTCAATACTGCACCCACGAGAGAGGTCGCTCACTGGTTTTGCAAATCCCTGGAGGATCGGGCCGTATGCTTCCGCACCGGCGAGACGTTGCACAAGCTTGTAGCCAATATTCCCTGCTTGAAGGTCGGGGAATACCAGGACATTCGCTTTCCCTGCAACTGGAGATCCGGGAGCCTTACTCTGGCCTACCGATTCGATAATCGCTGCATCGAGCTGCAGTTCACCATCGGAGAGAATGTCTGGCCGTTTCTTTTGCAGCAGAGCAAGTGCTTCGGTGACCTTGTCGACAAGAGCACCTTTTGCAGAGCCTTTCGTCGAGTAGGAGAGGAGGGCGACTGCCGGTTCTGCACCAAGATAGGTTCTGCACGACTCGGCCGATGCCTCAGCAATTTCGGCAAGCTGTTCAGCTGTCGGTTCGGGAATGGTCGCACAATCGCTGAAGATGAACGATCCGTTTGCTCCCAAGTCGAATTTGTCGGTCGCCATAACGAAACAGGAGGAGGCACTCTTGATTCCAGGCTTCGTTTTAATGATCTGAAACGATGCACGTAATACGTTGCCTGTGGTGTTCTCCGCCCCTGCAACCATGGCGTCTGCAGCTCCGAGTCGAACCATCATGGCTCCATATCTGAGTTGATCCGCTATAAGCGAATAGGCCTCTTCCTCACTCATCCCTTTATGCTTTCTCAGCTCATAATACTCGTGTGCGTATGTTTTTCTCTGGTCAGCATGGACAGGGTCGATGATCTCGATCCCATCGAGAGAGATGCCGGCATCTTTTGCTGTCTGCACAACGGTATCGTTGTCACCGAGAAGCGTGACCTTCGATGCCAGTTTCTCATCAACAATCTTTCGAGCCGCGGCAACGGTCCGAGGTTCCGTTCCCTCCGGCAACACAAGCGCCTTCTGCAACGCAACTGCCTTTGCTTTCATCGTTTCTGCAAATGTCATGAATTACTCCTATATAGTTTAGAATTTCAAGTTACTGTTACTCGTCTTGTGCAGAATACCATAATGGGCAGGACAATTGAATACCCAGGTGATTGAACTCTGGTCCGATTGTCTGTAGATGCCTCTTTGTGATAGCATAGCCGCATGAATGTTGGAATATATGGATTGGGACGATTCGGTGCCTTCTGGGCGGCCGAATTGGCTAAAAGTCTCCCCGTGAAGGGGTATAATAGAACGAGACGAGACTTTTCTCTGCCTGGTGTGGAAATCGTGAGCGAAGAAGAGTTGCTCACGTGTGATACCATCGTATTGTGCGTGGCAATATCTGCCCTCAAAGGTGTGTTGTCCGATCTTGCACCAAAATTGAGACCGGGAACATTGGTCATGGATACCTGTTCGGTGAAGGTGTATCCAGCCCAAGTCATGCTCGAAGTGTTGCCAGAATCGGTCGATATCATCGCTACTCATCCCATGTTCGGACCAGACTCCGGAAGAGACTCAATTAACGGTCTTCCCCTTGTGTTCTCTCCGGTGCGATGTGCTGATACTCGGGTGCAACAGTGGATTTCGGTGTTCAACGAGTTGCATCTAAAGATTTTACAGATGGACTGTGATCAGCATGATCGCGAGGCAGCATACTCTCAGGGTGTGACGCACTTCGTCGGCCGGGTGCTAGATGAACTGCATCTTGCTCCGACCGAGATTGCCACCGTGGGCTATAGAAGGCTCATGTCAATCGTGGAACAGACCTGTAACGATCCGATCCAACTTTTCTACGATCTGCAACGGTACAATCCGTATGCACACGATATGCGCATACACCTTAATGCTGCGCTCGATACCGTGCTGAAGGTTCTCGATGAACATGATAGTGCACCAGTGGAGTTCTCAGAGTGATGAATGTACTACTGTATACACTGGGTTGCAAGCTCAACCAGTGTGAAAGTGAAGCCATAGCCGATGCATTTGTTCAGGAGGGTTTTACGGTGGTGAATCCCGATCAAACTGCAGATTTATGCATAATAAATACTTGTACTGTCACAGGAAAAGCAGAGCAGAAGGCTCGTAGAATGATTCGCAAGTATGCTGCTGAACCACAGCAGCCAGTGATACTGGTAACCGGTTGTTACGCTCAGATGGAGCGAGAGCTGCTCGAGCAGCTTCATGAAAGAGTTGTGGTGGTTTCTCTTGATGATAAACCGTCGCTTCTCGGTCTCCCCTCATTTCTGGCTAACCGGATCGTTGCCGGGGTGGACCTTCTTGCAGCGCTTCGAGCTTTTTCGTCGGAGGAGACAGATGCGTCGAAACAGAGCAGTTCCTCGCCGTTCGACTACAATGCCGCCACATTCTCTTTCCACAGTCGGGCGTTCCTCAAGATTCAGGATGGGTGTGACAATGCCTGTGCGTACTGCCGAGTGACCATTGCTCGAGGAGATGCGAAAAGCCTAGACAGCCGAGAGGTGGTGAGAAGGGCGTTGACACTGGAACAGGAGGGATTCTCGGAGATAGTGCTCACCGGAGTGAATATCAGCGCTTACCGGAGTGCTGACAAGGGTCTTGGAGCGTTGCTCATGGAACTTCTTTCTCGTCTCGGTCAGCACATGCGCGTGAGACTCAGTTCTCTGGAGCCGGATACGATCGATGAGGATCTCTTCATAGCCATTGCCGATCCGCGTGTACAGCCCCATTTTCACCTACCCATTCAATCGGCTTCTAACACTGTCCTGAAACGGGTAAATCGACACTACCCGGTGGAGCTTGTAAGTGAAGTCATCGATAGACTTCGCCTGGTGAAGGACGATCCTTTCATTGCTGCCGACATAATTACCGGGCTTCCTGCAGAGACCGAGGAGGAATTTACCAGGAGTGTGCAGTTCGTAACCGAGAAGGATATTAGCCAGTTGCACGTATTTCCCTTTTCTCCGAGGCCACAGACTCCACTGTACGATGCGAGAGATCGTGTTCCCGAGGGAGTGCGCGACGTGCGGGCAAGGTTGCTCAGAGACCTCTCTGCAATTCATCTTAGACGGTACAGGGACCGTCAGATCGGAAAGGAGTTTGAGTTGGTTCTTGAGCATGCCCATGATGGTTTTTGGACTGGGCTTACGAGCAACTATCTCAAGGTTCAAGTGGTGGGAGCGCCTCGAGCCGTCGAGCGTGGGGATAGAATCGCTGTCCGACTCGAGCACGATGCTGCTACAATGCAACTAGTAGGGCGATATGTCTCAAACTAGACGCCTGAGTAGGCGTTGAACCCTCCATCGACCGGGATGTTCACACCAGTGACGAATCCGGAAGCTTCGCTGTCAATCAGATAGGTGACCGTTCCCAGCAGGTCCTTCGGTTCCCCGAAACGACCCATGGGAGTCCCTGCGATGATCTTGTTCGACCGCGCTGTCAGATTCCCTTCTGCGTCGAACAACAGATTTCTGTTCTGTGCTGTCGCAAAAAATCCAGGTGAGAGTGCGTTTACTCGAATACCGACATGGGAGAAGTGGACTGCCAACCATTCGGTCAGGTTGTTCACTGCAGCCTTTGCTGCCGAATAGCCAAGCACCTTGGTGAGTGGGTGGAATGAGGACATGGAGGAGACATTCAGTACACAGCAACCAGATCTTCCAACCATATCGGCCACGAACACTTGGGTAGGGAGGAATGTTCCAAGGAAATTGAGATCGAACACGCCTTGTACTGCGGTCTGACTCAATTTGAAGAAATTTCGAACTTCAGGATCGAGGTCGAGTTCATGGTATTCGACTGCCGCGACAGCCTCGTCTCGGTTCCCTCCGGCGCCATTGATCAGAATATCGCACGGGCCAAGGTCTCTATTCACCTGTTTATGGACTGTGACGAGTCCCTCTTTGTCGAGAACATCGACCTGATAGGGTTTTGCTGTATAACCGGCTGCGGTCAGTTCATCCGCAATTTTTTCAACTTTCGAAAATGTTCTGTTCAGTAGTGCGACTTTTCCACCAAGGGCTGCGATGTGTCTGGCAAATTCACTGCAGAGGACACCTCCAGCTCCGGTGATTACCACTGTTTTTCCTTTGATGCCTTTACTCATTTAGCACCTCCTCACTGATTATTGAGTGTATGGTACCAGTTTTTGTCGTACTACAGAAGTATAAGAGATTACAATATCCTTGCTTTTCGCTTAAAAGATGGCTATTCTTTTACTAAAGGTGATAAATATGGAAGAAAAAACCGGATCCGATCAAGAAGAGAAAGAGAAGGAATTCATGCCAGATTCATTGAACATGGTACAGATCGAGCGTCGGTATGAATTGGAACAGGAGTTGTTGCACGCAATCAAATGGGGAAATCCCTATAAAGTCGAGGACCTCTTGGATATGCGTCGCAAATTATTCCCTGATCTTGTCTGTTGTACAGATAAAAGTGCCTCGGAAGCACTGCGCTGTTGCAAGAATGAGTTGGTTGCATTGAATGCACTTTGCAGGTTCTCTGCTCGTCAGGGAGGCGTACAGCCTTTATATCTACATAGCCTTGCTAACAAGTACTCGCTCATGGTTGAAAATGCGGTCTCCATAAGTTATCTCAACGATGTGCTCTACTCGCAGATCGCGATCGATTATGCGCATGCTGTTCTGGAGTTTTCGGTCAACAGTTATAGTCCGATGATCAAGAAGATTGTAACGTATCTTACTGTACACCTGACCGAGGATGTACGAATAGAACAACTGGGAAAGATGCACAACACACACATTTCGCACATATCTCGTAAGTTCAAGAAAGAGACCGGCATGTCGATTCCCGCCTATGTGAGCAAACAGAGAATCGGATTGGCGAAGCTCTATTTCGAGGACGGTAAGACAAGCATAAAAGAGATCTCAGATGTGCTTGGCTTCAATGACAGCAACTATTTCAGCAAGGTGTTCAAACGGTATGCGGGGGTGACTCCTTCGGAGTACATCAACTCTATCAATGAACGGTAACAGGCTAGAGTGGCTTATCACAGGGTTTCTGTTGTGATTTTACATGAATTTCTCGCATAATGCTCTTCGGTTCTTCATTCTGGACTAGTGTGTTGGCAGGGACATCATGGCGGATCCACGAGTTCGAGCCGATTATGGTATTCTCTCCAATGGTTATATCACCGAGGAGTGTTGCGTTTGCATAGACGGTGACTCTGTCTTTCAGGGTAGGGTGTCGCTTGGTTCCTCGAATGAGGCTTCCGCACGCATTCTTGGGAAAGCTCAGTGCGCCGAGTGTCACTCCCTGATAGATCTTGACTTGGTTGCCAATCACCGTGGTCTCTCCTATCACAACCCCTGTTCCGTGGTCTATGAATAGGCATCGACCTATAGTCGCTCCCGGATGAATATCTATTCCAGTCTGCTTGTGTACAGATTCACTGAGCATTCTTGGAACCAGTGGTACTTTCTCCTGATAGAGGAAGTGGCTGATCCGGTGTATCGTGAGAGCGCGTACACCCGGGTAGCTTATGATCGTCTCCTGTATCGATGTCGCAGCGGGATCTCCTTCAAATGCACTTTTGGCATCCTCTTTCATCATGGTTCTCAGTGACGGGAGAGCCTGAAACAGTTTCATGACCGACCGATGCGCCAAATCATGATACGGTTGTGTCTCGTTATCGGCGAGCATGAGTGGGTTCTCATGGTACCAGGCGGCGTAGATCTGCCGCTCGAGATTCCCGCCGATCTTATGCAGTAGCGACCCGACGAGATCCCGTACGCTGTGGTCGGAGAGGACCTGTTTGCCACTCCGTCCTGGAAAGAGCAGCTCCATGAAATCCTCGACTATCTGTTCCACGGCGGTAATGGAGGGGATAGGTCGGAAACTGATGAAATTCGATTGTCCATACCGCTCGAAACTCGCGAGATATTCTTCCAGATGGTCGTCGTAAGGCATACGCCCTCCCCATAGTTGTTACGTGAAAACCATACACCAACAGGTAGCTTTGCTCAAGAAGCGGTGGAGCTCTTGAAGCGATGCTAGATATTTCCGTATAGTGACAACGATACACAACACTGCAAGACACTGTGTTGAACAGGGAGAAAGGTAACTATGATGCAACAATTGAGGAATATATGGCGAGAGTTGGTTGAACGTGAGCTGCACGATTATGCAGCTGAGACTTTAGGCTCCTCCGACTCCGTCGATGCCGTAGGACCGGTGACCGTGCAGAAACCACCGAAACCGGAGATGGGAGATCTCGCATTCCCATTGTTTGCCTATGCGAAAGTGTTTCGTAGTTCTCCAAACAAAGTTGCCGAGGTGCTGCGAGATAGACTGGTGCAACGTGAAGACCTGCCGAAAGGTGAGCTGTTCGTTGCAGGACCTTACCTCAATGTCAGAGTCGATATCGCGAAGTTTACCGACGATCTGTACCGTTTGGTTATGAAGAAGGCCGAAGCGTATGGATCCTCAGACCTTCTCGCTGGAAAGCGAGTCATGGTCGAGTTCAGTTGTCCGAACACGAACAAACCGCTGCATCTGGGTCACCTGAGAAATGATTCTATCGGAGAGTCGATCTCTGCTATCCTGAAAGCGAATGGAGCTGAGGTCAGAAAAGTGAATCTGATCAACAATCGTGGGGTCCATATCTGCAAATCCATGCTTGCCTATCAAAAATACGGCAATGGAGAGACTCCGGAGAGTTCAGGAATCAAAGGTGATCACCTTGTGGGAAAGTACTATGTCCGTTTTGCTCAGTGGGAGAAGGAGGATCCTTCAGCCACAGAACAGGCTCAACTCATGTTGCAGAAGTGGGAAGAGGGTGATCCCGAAGTACTCGCACTTTGGAATACGATGAACCGATGGACTCTTGACGGTGTCGCGCAGACATATGAAAAAACCGGAGTGTCGTTCGACCACTACTATTATGAGAGTGACACCTACACCCTTGGCAAAGACACCGTTCTCAAGGGGTTGGAGCAGGGAGTCTTCTACCGGGAAAGTGATGGGTCGGTCTGGGTCGACCTGGCAGATATCGATCTTGACAAGAAGGTGCTGCTTAGAAAGGATGGCACATCGCTCTACCTCACTCAGGATATCGGTACTGCAATAAACAGGCATGAAGATTGGCCTTTCGATTCGTTGATCTATGTGGTTGCGAGTGAGCAAACCTATCATTTCAAGGTCCTGTTTCATGTGCTGGACAAGCTTGGTTACCATTGGGCTAAAGATCTGCACCATCTTGCCTATGGTATGGTCAATCTTCCCGAAGGCAAAATGAAGAGCCGTGAGGGGACTGTGGTGGATGCAGACGATCTGGTCGAGCAGCTCACACTCCTTGCTATGGAAGAGATTCAGCAGAAGGGGCGGGAAGATGCGGTCGGCAACGTCCGAGAGACGAGCGAGGCAATTGCGCTTGGAGCACTGAACTACTTCCTACTCCAGACCAATCCAATGAAGGATATGGTGTTCAATCCTGCTGAATCCATCTCTTTCAATGGAAATACCGGGCCCTATCTCCAATATATGGGCGCACGAATAAGTAGCATGATTCGGAAATATCGGGACATGGCCGATGATTATGAAAAAATTCCTTTCGATGGCTCTCTCCTCTCATTGCAAGAGGAGCGGGAATTGGTTAAGCTGATTGCACGGTTCAAGGAAGTGGTGGAGGAGGCCGGACGGGACCTCAACCCATCCTCTGTGACCGCATACCTGTATGAGTTGTCCCGCTTGTTCAGCAGGTATTATCACGATTATCCCGTTCTGAAGGCCCCGTCGGCACCGTTGGTGAAAGCGCGGGTTTCTCTGGTTTCTATGGTCCTCCAGGTGTTTCGGAATGCATATGCATTGGTCGGAATTCCTTTCTTGGAATCCATGTAAGCCATGTTGGCAGGTCTTGTCATTATCTTTTCGTTATGATATAAGTGAGCCTGCATATTTTTAGAGTAAGGATGTATACACATGTACGCACTGGTAGAGATTCTTGGCAAGCAGTACAAGGCGCAAGAAGGCGCGACTTTGAAGGTCGATAAGATCGATATGGAGTCTGGCAAAGAGCTGGAGTTCGATACAGTTGTTGCAATTGCAGACGGTGAGAAATCCGTGTTCGGTACCCCGTATGTCGAGGGAGCGAAAGTGGTTGCCACATTGGGCGATGTTGTGAAGGGTGAGAAAATCAAAATCTTCAAGTTCCACCGCAGAAAGGGTTACCGAAGAACACAAGGCCATCGCCAGAAGTATTCGATGCTCACGATCAAAACGATTCAGGCATAAGGAGATAGGCAATGGCTCATAAGAAAGGTGGCGGTAGCTCAAAGAACGGCAGAGATTCCAATTCGCAGCGTCTTGGAGTCAAGAGATTCGGCGGACAGACAGTCAAAGCCGGAGAGATTATCGTGCGTCAGCACGGCAATAAATTTCACGCGGGCGAGAATGTCGGTTGTGGAAGGGATTATACCCTTTTTGCAAAGGCATCTGGAGAAGTTGTTTTCCATTCTCGTAACAACCGCAAATACGTTCGTATCCAGTCAGCTGAATAAGAACGGGGCGGAAACGCCAGAGACGGTACATGTTTGGATTTTCAGATGAGACGTATATAGATGTTGCCTCCGGGAACGGGGGCAACGGTTGTGTTTCCTTCCGCCGGGAAAAGTATATCCCCAAAGGCGGTCCCGACGGGGGTGATGGTGGAAGAGGAGGCGATGTGGTTTTTGTCGTTCGGGACAATCTCCGCACGCTCGCTCATCTGAAGCAGATTCGTTCGTTCAAGGCCGAAAATGGCAAGAATGGCATGGGTGCCCGCTGTTTCGGGCGCGATGGCAAGGATGTTGAAATTCCTGTGCCTCCCGGTACTGTGGTGAAGGATGCGAGAACTGGGGAGATCATCAAGGATCTTACCGGTGAGACCCGTTGGGTATTTCTTTCCGGGGGACGCGGTGGCCAGGGAAACTGGCATTTCCGGACCTCGACCAGGCAGACCCCGCGATTTGCTCAACCTGGAGAACGGGGAGTGGAGATGCGAGTTGGTGTCGAACTCCTTGTCATTGCAGACATCGGATTTGTGGGCTTTCCCAACGCTGGGAAATCCTCATTACTAAACAACCTCACCAATGCCCGAACCAAGGTTGCAGGATACCCCTTCACTACGAAAATACCGCAACTGGGAATGTTCCGGTACGACGATCATGACATCGTACTTGCAGATATTCCTGGAATCATCGAGGGAGCTAGTCAGGGAGCTGGAATGGGCTTCAAGTTTCTCCGCCATATCTCCCGGACAGTCGGTCTTGCGTTTTTCATAGACCTTGCCGATGAACGGTATCTCACAGCATATGAAACCCTCTCCGAAGAGTTGCGCTCCTACGCCCCTGAGCTTCTGGAGAAGTCACAGGTGATAATCGCGACGAAATTGGATGAGGTCGATGGTCCGGCACACCTCGAGAAACTACGAGAGTCTCTTGAAGGTCATGTAGTCATAGGATTATCGAATATCACAGGTGAGGGTCTTGATAGCGTGAAACAAGCCTTTATACACTTGGTGAGCACAGCAGAGAATCCTGTTGATGATGGATTCACGACGGTAGTAGATACCGAAGCTGAATATCGAGAGGAACCATGAAGACTGCTGTAATCGGAGGAACATTCGACCCTGTCCACTTGGGGCATCTGCATCTCTTGCATACCCTGGTCGAACTTACCGATTACGAACGTATTCTTATTATTCCAGTCGCAAACCCTCCACACAAGAACAGAGAAATCTCAGCCGACGCCGCAACTCGTGTGACCATGCTCAATTTGGCGCTTAACGATTATCACAAGTTGTATCCCGATCATAGAGAGGCTGAGATCTTCATTGAACAGCTCGAGATCGAGCGAGGTGGAACCTCTTTCATGTTCGACACGGTACAGGAATTATACAAACGCTACACCATTGATGGACAAATCGGCATGGTGATTGGCGATGATCTGCTCGCTGGTCTGAGAAGGTGGTACCGATTCGACGAGCTTCGTCATGATGTCGAATTCATAGTTTGTCGTCGTGCCGTACATAGACCACAACAGAAACTCCCTCCCGGGACATTGGGAACCTTCTTGGAGAATCCGGTGCTGGTAGACTCTTCGACGCAGGTTCGGCATATGCTCGCGGAAGGAGTCAATACAAGCGATGAACTTACTTCACTCCTGTCCGAATCTGTCGTACACTACATACTTGAACATGGACTATACGCACATTGAAGAGTATGTAGCCTCTCAGGTCTCTAAACGTCGGTACAATCACTGCATATCTACTGCATCTGAGGCACAGATGTTGCTTGAACGATACAAGCCATACCTAGAGCTCTCTGATGATGCTTATCTGGCAGGGCTGTGGCACGATAGTTGTCGCGAATGGCAAGATGTCGCCCTCTTGGCGTATTGTGACCAGCATGAACTCGCTTTCTCCTGCCTCGAACGGAGGTTCCCTATGTTGCTGCATGGACTGGTGGCATCCGAGACGATTCGAGCATACGTTCCGCAAGTCTCCACAGCAGTGTGTTTGGCCATACGGTGGCATACACTGGGATCGAAGGATATGGGTGTGTTGGGTGCTGCAATCTATGCTGCCGACTACATGGAGCCATTACGAGCTCATTTGGGAAAAGGGGAACGAGAAGAGCTCTTGTGCAGTGACACACTGGAATCGCTGTGTCTTGCTATCATCACTAGGCATTTGGATCATGTGTCTCGGAGAGATAAAAAGCCAGCTGAGAGCACTCTGGACCTTGCAGACTTCCTAGTGAAAGGTGGGCAGTTCACATGAAGGGAGCCAGGATAGGAATACTACTCGTATTGGTTAGCACATTGTCACTCTCGGTATCCTGTTCAAAGCAAACAGATTATGCGATCTGGTATGGTACCAGCGATCGATACGGAATCATGATCGCAGTCCAACAGGATGCGAGTGCAGTTGTCGTAGCGGTCATTCCACTCGCTATTCTGCAGAACTACAGAGATGCGCTTTCACGTGACGGTATCTCATCCGATGCGTTGGGTGCATTGCAACACCTGTTTGGAAGACCCGCACACCACTATTTTCGTGGAACCAAGGCTGAATGGGATGAAATCGGTGAACTATTGATGAATCTTGAAGGGCTTGCGTATGGTGGTATAAGGCCCTCGGTCGAGGCGATGGTTCAGGTTACGATTCGTCAAGCTGAGCACTTGAGCAAAGTAGGTGCACCCGATACACTGAGAGGACTTGCAGCGGTTAAAACAGAGTCTTCTGATATCGAAAACGTGCTGCAATCTCTGGCGCAGAAAAAACCCTTGGTGCGTGTATACGATGCCGGAAGATTTCTTCCTTCAAGGGATATGGCGCCTGAATCCATGAGAAAATGGATGAATGCATGGACAGAGCTGATTTTGCACGAGGCAAGACAGTCTAGAGGAGTTGAAAAAGATGTTAGATGAAACGACAAAACTGTTGGCTGCCGATATTGCCGGATTTATATCGGATCACAAAGGTGTCGATCCTGTGGTCATCGATGTGTCCGAGCAGTCGGGGTGGGCGGATTGTTTTATCGTTGCCACGGTGAATAGTCTCGGACATCTGAAAGGTGTCACCCGTGAATTGTGGGGATTCCTCGCAGATCGCGACGTGCATGTACTGAACAGACACAAGAGCGTTGCCGGCGATGGGTGGGAGTTGATCGACTGTGGTAGTATCGTGATACACCTCATGAGTGCAGAACTGCGTGAGTTCTATGCACTTGAAAAGCTCTGGCACACCGGAGAGAAGATCGATTTCATGGCGATTCTCGAGCAATCGGAAAAACGTTGATCTCGTCTATTCTCGAGATAGTCGAACGCCCCGTGGAAGAGGATTCCCGGGGCGTTTTCCCATAAGGGGGTGGTAAAGAGGGGCTAAAGACGCGCATCAGGTGACCAGAAGATCTTCGTCCGATGCATACTCCTTATTTTTGATCGACTTGAATTTCTGCACAAGCTTGGGAACAGTCAGCGACTGTTTCTCTTCAGCTGTAAGATCGAGAATGATCTTTCCTTCATCCATCATGATCAATCTATTGCCGAAATCGATCGCATGTTGCATGTTGTGTGTGACCATGAGAGAAGTCAACTTGTACTGATTTATGAACTTAGTGGTAAGGTCCATGACAATCTGAGCATTTCTTGGATCAAGTGCGGCGGTATGTTCATCGAGCAGGAGCATCTGTGGTCTGCTGAGAACCGTCATGAGGAGCGTAAGTGCTTGTCGCTGTCCACCTGACAGCAGTCCGACATTATCTTTCAGTCGATCTTCCAACCCCATATGCAGCTGACTGAGCTCTTTCTTGAACTCTTCTCGCACTTTTGCATTGAGCGATATCTTGAGTCCTTTCATACCTTTATGTAGCGCAGTGACCATGTTGTCCTCTATGGACATTTTCGCTGCTGTGCCCTTGGTAGGATCCTGGAAAATTCGCCCAATGGTAAAGGCACGCCTGAATTCTGGAGTATTAGTTACATCCTTGTCATTCAAAACTATACTACCGCCAGTCACCGGGTACGTTCCGGCAATCAGGTTGAACAACGTGCTCTTACCAGATCCGTTGCTTCCCACCACGGTGATGAAGTCTCCATCCTTCACGGTGAGATTCAGATACTCGATCGCTGTCTTTTCATTCACTGTCCCCGGGTAGAATACCTTGGAGACCTGTTCAATCGTTAGCATGATTGGCCTCCTTCTGTTCAGCCTCTCTCCGCGCCTTGTTCCTCCTCAGAGCCTTCTTTCGTGCATCGGCACTGGATGCTGCACTACGTGTCTGTGCAACGATAAGTGAAACGATGACAAGAATACCAGTGAGGAGTTTGAGGTCGCTCGGTGTAAGATTGATATAGTATCCGTAGTAGCGTCCAAGGAACATGAGTGCCTTGTAGATGATTGCTCCGAATACAACCCTGAGTGTTATGAGGGAGATCTTGTTGCTATCGAACAGGAATTCTCCAATCATGATCGCTGCAAGTCCCTGAACCACCATTCCCTGGCCTAGGTTTGCATCGGCAAATCCCTGGTACTGAGCTAACAGTCCTCCAGAGAGGGCAATGAGACCGTTCGAGAGTGCCATGCCGATCACCTTGAGTAGTTTCGGATCCATACCCATGCTAATGATCATCTGTTCATTACTTCCCAGGGCACCAATTGCAATTCCGAGGTCGGTACGGAAGAATATGTCGATGATGAATTTCACCACCATCACGATGATCAGGGTTCCGGCCAACAGAGCCCAAGAGGTACTGAGCATACTGAAAATCTGAGGGAACTTGGTATACAGTGTGGTTGTTCTCAACAGTGGAACATTCGCTCTGCCTCCGAGTATGCGAATATTGATGGAGTAGAGCATGGTCATGGTCAGAATACCGGCTAATAGTCCCGGCACCTTCAATCGATTGTGGATGGTCGCGGTAACCACACCAGCCACTGCTCCCGAAACGAGCGCAAGTAAAAGGGCTGTCGCCAGCCCTAGTCCTTGCACAATTGCCATAGTCGCTACGGCGGCTCCTGTTGCAAAGGAGCCGTCGCAGGTCAGATCGGCAAAGTCCAGAATCCTGTAGGATATCAGCACTCCGATCACCATGATGGAAAAAATCAATCCATCAACAAAAATTCCTTCTAACATCGATACGTCCTAGTTTACGATTTTTTGGCCGTCCTGAATAAGCACTGCCGCTGAGCTCTTCAACTCTTCGGATATAGTAATCCCTAAATCCGCAGCTACGTCAAGATTAAACCAGAGTTCAAAGTCGGCAGGATCGGTGAGGAACACGGTTCCAATTTCACCAGGCTTCTTGCCATCGAGCAGTTGCGAGACAATCTCTCCAGTGGCAAGACCGATCTTATAGTAATCAAAGCCCCATGCAACCAGAACGTTGAGTCCATCGACATTGGATGGGTCTGCTGCCATAACGGGTACTTGAGCCTTGTAAGCAACATCGTCTACCGAGGGGAGAGCAGAAATTACTGTGTTGTCGGTGGCAATGTAAAGTGCATCCACACGGCCGATGATGGACTGGGTTGCCTGCATGACCTCTGCCGTGTTGGAAACTGCCGCAGTAACGAACTGCAGTCCGAGTTTTTCGGTAGCTGCCTTTGCCTGTTCCATGAGCGTTACGCCGTTTGCCTCACCACTGGCATATACATTTCCAATGACCTTCGCGCCGGTTACACGAGCGAGCAGCTCGATCTGAGCGTCGACAGGGTTCATGTCGGAGACACCGGTTGTGTTCTCTGCATAGGGAGTATCATAGGTAGTGACCAATCCTGCTCCAAGTGGGTCGGTGACTGCTGAAAATACAACTGGAGTTTCAGGGAAAACATTCACCAGAGCCTGGGCTGTGGGGGTGGCGATACCGACAGCGATATCAACACGATCAGCCTTGAACTTCTGTGCGATCTGAGCCGAAGCTGAGACATCTGCATTGGCATTCTGGAAATCGTATCTCACACTTTTTCCGACCGATTTCAGATAGTCCTGCATTCCGCTTTCGACTGCATCGAGAGCAGGGTGAGCGAGAAATTTGGAAACGCCGATCAGGGGTTCGGATTTGGGTGCAGCCTCTTGCGCTCCTGCTGCGAACAGTGGCGTCGCAAGTACGAGTGTCAACAATACTAAGATACTAGCTCTCTTCATACAAAGCTCCTTCGGGTGTGGGTTGTCCGTCACTATAGAACGACCGTTGGTTTTTGTAAAGATGGTTATGCATAATAATGCATAAAGATACGGCCATTATTCAGCGCGTGATCCGTTCTCCCTGGTCATGAATGACCGCAGCACCGGCTATCAACTCCTGTGGAATGGAGATGCCCAACGCTCGTGCCCGGTCGAGATTGAACCAGAGTTCGAATTCCGTAGGATCGGTGATGAATATCGTACCAAGTTCTCCAGCTTGTTTCTCATTGCGTAGGACCTGAGCCACAGCCTCCCCAGTTTTTCTTCCGTGTTTATAGTAGTTGAATCCCCATACCATGAAATAGTCGAGATCGACCGCACTGGTTGGATCAGCTGTGAACAGCGGAATTCCCTGCTCCTTGCACACCTCTCCCAAGCTACTTATCGCTGAAACTACTGTATTGTCCGTCCCCACATACAGTCCATCGATTCGACTCGCTATGGAGAGTATCGCAGATTTCACTTCCGCGGAATTCGAAACGCCTGCTGCAACGAAACCAAGATCGAGTTCTTTCGTCGCAGATTCCACCATATCCTTCAATTGAACTCCGTTTGCTTCTCCACTGGTATAGACGATACCAATGGTCTGTGCTCCTGTCAGCTCAGAAAACAGCTTTATCTGATCGAAAACAGGATTCTTGTCGGATACTCCACCTACATTACCATCGTTCGGTTCGTAGGTCGGAACCAGACCAGCTTCTAGGGGATCGGTTATTCCGCCAAACACCACTGGAGTCTCGGAAAACACATTGGCCAGCGCCTGCGCCACTGGTGTTCCGATACCAACCACGAGATCCGATTTGTCGGCTTTGAATTTCTGAGCAATGGAGGCTGCAGTCGAAATATCTCCATTCGCACTCTGCGAGTCGTATCGAATAGAGAACCCTTGTTCACTCAGATAGTCCGTCATTCCCTGTTCTATCGCATCGAGCGCAGGGTGTGTCACAATCTTTGATACGCCAATTCGGAATTGTTGCTCCTCAGGCTGCTCCTGTTGGCCAGCTGCTCCTAGCGAAGCAAGCAGGGTAGTACAGAAAATTAGAGACAGTAATCTAATTTTGTTTCTATGCATAGTAATCCTCCGTGTATACGGGGGACTGTACAGCATTGCCGTGTTTCTGTAAATAGTAACATGCTGATTTTCTTCACTTTTTTCTCAGAATTAAAAATAACCTGCCGGACACAGTCCATAGCAGGTTATCATCAGATGTAGCGTTGAGCAATTCAATCAGAAATCGAATGGGTCTTCCTCTTCATCATCTGCAAGATTATCGTCTCCGAAGAGCAGATCGTCGTCATCATCGTCCTCTTCGATCACTTCCGTCTCTTCATCGTCAAGAAAGAATCCATCGAGATCATCATCGTCTTCGTCCTCGAACTGATCATAGTCATCGTCTTCCCTGAGTTCGTTCGGGTCGAAATCATCATCGAGTTCGTACTCTTCTTCATCTTCGATATCATCATCGAAGTATTTCTCTTCCCATGCATCTTCGTCTTGATATTTCATGGCAAACCCCCCTCTCAGGAACCGATACGTACACAGTAGGCGAGAAGAAACCATCTGTCAATCGGGTTTCTTATCGAGTGCACGAGGTTTTTTGATTTCCCAACGAAACGAGGGTAGCGGAACAATCACTATTGATCCATTACCGAGAGAGTGCAGGAAACGTATGGGGAGATACCCCGCCCCTTGGGGCGGCAGCGGAGGCGAAGCCTCCAGGGTCCGCCTCTTGCCCTTGGGTAACGATTTCCAAACGGAGTGAGAGCAGTGGGACCACGAAGTGGTCACTTTGCCGAACAAGTGCCGGAAACGAAAGCTTGCTTGCATACCATTCATTCTCTTGCGTTCACTGGGTACAGTTGGTATAGTTTCGGTGCAAGGAGAATCCGATTCATGATGAAAAAACCTGTTCTTGCCGTACCGATGGGAGATCCAGCTGGGATTGGTCCCGAGATTGTCCTAAAAGCGCTTGCACACGGTGTACACAGCAAGAAAGCCACAGTTATCGTTCTTGGTGATCGGAGTCTGCTGGAGAAAACTGCATCCGATTGTGCCCTTGGAGACCCCTTTACGGCTGTGGTGTCGACCGATGTAGCATGCCGGCAGGCTATCACAGAGAGCCAGGAAACTATTCTCTACGATATGCCTCTCGTGGATCTCGCAACTTTCACCTACGGAGAGATCGATGGTATGTGTGGCAAGGCGGCATACGATGCGATTTCCGCTGCAGTACGGCTCACACAGTCACATATAAGCGATGCAGTAGTCACACCACCACTCCATAAGGAGTCGTTGCGAGCAGCGGGCGTACACTCGATTGGGCATACTGAAATATTGGGAGAACTTACCGGAAGCCCTGCGCCTGTCACCATGTTCGAAACCCTTGGGTTGAGAATATTCTTTATGACCCGTCATCTTAGTTTAAGGCAAGCTTGCGATGTTGTTACCGAGGAGCGGGTCTACCGCTCTATCAAAGAGTGCTACAAGCTCACACAAACCAGTTCGTTCGATCAGAATCTTCCATTTGTCGTTGCTGCTTTGAATCCTCATGGTGGAGAACATGGACTGTTCGGCGATGAAGAACAGATGGCTATCATTCCAGCAATTGAACGAGCCCGGCTCGAAGGAATGCTTGTCGAAGGACCTGTGGGGGCAGATTCAGTGTTTCATCTCGCAAAGATCGGACGCTATCGAGCAGTGCTGAGTCTCTATCATGATCAGGGCCATATTGCAGCTAAAACTCTCGACTTCGATCGAACCATTTCAGTTACCTGGGCCCTTCCATTCCTTAGGACGAGTGTCGACCATGGTACCGCATTTGACATTGCTGGAAAAGGAATCGCCTCTGAAGTTAGCATGGTTGAGGCGATTCGTGTTGCGATACGCTACCTGCTTGGCAAGCAGACAAGTTTTTAAGGTCGAGTAGATGATAGTCATACAAGACCTCCACAAAAGCTACGCACAACGAAAAAACAGAAAGCTCGTACTGAAGGGGATCACCTGTACAGCAAAAGATGGTGAAGTCTACGGATTGTTGGGGCCAAATGGAGCTGGGAAGACGACAACGCTGAGAACAATCGCAACACTGCTTCGACCCGATAGCGGCATGGTTTGGGTCGATGGACACGATGTGGTTAATGAAGGACGCCTTGTGCGCGATTCGATTGGCTTTCTTACCGGAGAGATGCGGCTTGCGGGACAGCTCTCGTGCAGAGAACTCTTGCGATTCTTTGGTCGACTGAACCACATGCCATCGCAGATTATCGAAGAGAGAATCGTTGCATTAACGAAGGACTTCGCTATGGAGAAGTACCTTGATACACCTATAGCTAAACTTTCAAGTGGAATGACGCAGAAGGTTTCTTTGGCTGTAAGCATAATTCATGAGCCACACAATATTATTTTCGACGAACCGACGAGCAACCTCGATGTTCTTGCAGTGAAGGTGATATCAGATTTCATTCGAGCTGCAAAGAATGCCGGAAAATGTGTGGTGCTCTCAACACATGTACTCGGAGAGGCACAGAGATTGTGTGATCGAATCGGAATAATTTACGATGGAAGACTTCTCTGTGAGGGGCCCGTGCATGAATTGCTCGAGTCTCATAAGGTTCCCGATATCGAAACGCTCTTCTTCTCGCTGGTACCAGACCATCGAGGTGCCTATGAGTGATGCCTATATCATCTTCAAAAAGGAGTTGAAAAACTTCTTCAAGGATCGAAGAACCCTGTTCTCCACGTTCCTGCTGCCATTGTTGGTACTGCCCATCATATTCGTTGGAATGGGGTCGGTGCTCCAGTCGATAGAAGCTGATGCTCGGTCCGCTACTTATCCGATATCGATCGAAGGGAACATCGATCAAGGATTCCTAGAACAACTTGATACTCATCTGCAGTATCGTATCGTAGATGCAAACGAGGCTGATATTGTCATAAGGTTTCCCGAGAATTATGTTCCTGGG
The DNA here is from genome assembly GCA_964473245.1 of uncultured Spirochaetaceae bacterium. Lineage (GTDB taxonomy): Bacteria > Spirochaetota > Spirochaetia > Sphaerochaetales > Sphaerochaetaceae > CAYZJV01. The sequence goes on along the minus strand of CAYYOL010000001.1, from coordinate 59,360 downwards.
ATACGGAGCCAGGTTGTAGTCGCCTACGATTCGAGTAGTCAGAAGACACAATTCGCTTATCAGCAAGTGATCTCCGCACTGTCGGCCTATCAAGAGAACCTTGCCGCTAAGCTGTTGGGAAACCATGGGCTCTTACTCTCTGACCTGCGTACGCTCACCGTAACATCGGTCGATATCGCATCCGAGGCAGTTCAATCGGGAGGATCCATTCTCGCTATGCTCGTTCCCTACTTTCTCATGATATTCCTATTTTCCGGATCGATCAGTGCAGGACTGGATACCACCTGTGGAGAGAAGGAGCGGGGGAGTCTTGCCATTCTCTTGGTGAATCAGGTTCCAAGAACATCAATCGCCTGGGGCAAGATTCTCTTCGTATCAGTTGTGGCAATCTGTTCGGCTGCCGCAACATTCATTGGCCTTGTGATCTCCATACTGATTCCGAGTGGTTCTGATCTCTTCTTTCCTGCAGATATGCGTGGTGCATCGCTTGCCGTCTCCTCGCTTGCTGTGATCATCGCCGTATTGCTTTCGGTAGCACTTTTCACTGGCGCCGTGGTCGCACTGCTCGGAAGTCTGGCAAAAAGTGTGAAAGAGGGGAGCACCTATGTCATGCCGTTGTACATGATTGTGGTTCTCGTTGGCGTGACTACCATGTATATGGATCCGACTACGAATGTATTGTTGTTTCTCATTCCGATCGTGAATACCATATTTGTGATGAAGGAGAGTTTCATGGGAATGATCCAGCCGTTGCATATATCGCTCACTGTGATCTCCAATATCGGCTTTGCTGGACTCTGTGCCTATATGGTCGCCCGTCTGTTCAAATCTGAGAAAATACTTCAGACGGTGTAAGGAGTAGCAATTGATTGGTCGAAAGATACGCCAAATTCATGTCATCCTACTCACGCTACTCGTTACTCTCCTAGTAATCGCCACAGGGTGTGCCACTCGAATCACGCTCTCCTCTTTCGTCCCTGCAGAGCACGACATGAGTGCGTATCGGGCAATCATCATCGATCCAGTCGCTCCCTACCGATTCAGTCTTTCGAATGAGCCACCTAGAAGGGTAGAGGATTTCAGCTCGATGGCACCGGTTCAGGTGTATACCGGTCACCAACTCTCGAGTGGACGGAGTGCAGCAGCAACAATTACTCGGTCGTTGACCGAGATGCTGGTTGAATCACCATTCATCTCGGTGATCACCTCGTCTGACCCGGATGTCCATATCTCTTCTGTGGCTCGAGTCCAGACGAGAATCGATACGATCGATGTAGATGAATACATCTTTGCTAGAAAAAGTGGCGAAGCATACACATTTCATCTTCGTCAACGGGTGGGAATAACACTCTCCTATCATATCATCGCCGTTGAAAGCGATTCTGAAGTCTATCGAGGGAGCGTTCGGAGAATCAATGAGCGTACGTATGATCTCGATACCGATACTTCTCAAGTGATCTTTGCTCCATCTTTGACGCCTTTGCTTGAGGAGATGGCAGTCGATGCAGCAACAATCATTGCCGAGCGCATTGTGCCACAAAGAGTGACTACCCGTGTGGCACTATTGAAACCTGATACAGACTCGCACATCCAGTTCGAAGAGGCTTATGTATATGCCACGGAGGCGAAAATGAGAGCTGCCTACGATACTTTCGCTCTTCTCTGGAGGGAGCAGCAGGATCCGCGAGCCGGGTACAATGCAGCGCTCATAGCCGAATCGATCGGACTACGGACTACTGCATTGTCTCTTATGGAAAAGGTAGTTGAAAACGGTAGTGTTTCACGAGCTCAAAGGCAGCTTGAGAGAATGTCCCAAACGGCTGCAAGACACGAAGAGGCTGAGTTGCAGATTTACGGGAGCCAATAGTTGGAGGCAAGGAGATAGCATGACAAGAAGAATTCCGCTGACAATAGTGTATACAGGTAATGGGAAGGGCAAGACCACTGCGGCTATGGGGCTCGTCATGCGAACATTGGGACATGGGAAAGATTGTGCGGTGCTTCAGTTCATCAAATCGGAGGGGTTGCGCACAGGGGAGAGGCGATTTGCAGAACAAAACGGTGTCCTTTGGGAGAATTTCGGTGAAGGCTTTCTTTGGAATTTGCAGGATGAAGAGCCGACCCGACAGGCGTGCGAACGAGGTTGGAATCGAGCAAAGGAACTGATCATGAGTGGTAGGTATGAGTTGATTGTACTCGATGAATTCACCTATCCGCTCTCAAACGACTATGTATCGACCGGTGATGTCATCGGTTTTCTCGAATCGCTACCGGGAGATCTGTATAGACCACATATCGTGATCACCGGTCGAGATGCACCGGAACTTCTTATGGATGCTGCCGATATGGTGCATGAGATTGTCGAGATTACACACCCATGGCGCACAGCAGCAGTACCTGCTCAGGCATGCATTGAATTCTAGTGTTCTTGTATTTAGTACCTCTATCGAAACAATGACCGGATTAATATATACCAATTGACATAAACAGGCTATAATTGATAAAGAGGTACCGTATGGGATATGTTGAAAGTCATGCACATTTGCTGCCATTTGTCGACGATGGAGTCCGAACTAAGGACATGTGTCTGAATTTGCTCAGAGCCTACGCGGATGCGGGATTCGATCGAGTGGTAACCACACCACACTTGTATAATCCGTTGGTTTCGACAAGAACCAAGAACATCAGGCCAATGTACGCATGGGCAGAAGAAGAGGCCCATAAACTCGGTGTTGAGTTGCTACTCGGCAGTGAGACCTACGTTGGTGGCACCGTCGATCCGCAGGTGCTCCCATTTATCAACAACTATGTTTTGTTGGAAGTAGACACGAGGACCGAACCGCTATTTCTACTCAATCATGCTTACGCGCTGAGAAAGCGGGGCTATTCGGTCATACTGGCACATATCGAGCGGTATAGTTGGTTCTCAGTCGAGAATAAGACTGCGCAGCAACTGAGGGAAATGGGAGTCTTCTTCCAGTGCAATGTAGAGGGAGTCGAGAAAGGTGACGCCGATCGGTTCCTCGAACTTGGTATGGTTGATATTATAGCTGGAGATAATCATGGTGACGAGACCCTGCCTGCTCGACTCGTCTCTGCGTTGCATACGCATCGGGACGTGTTGCACAGAATGGAGAATATTTTTCAATCGCGGACGTCTAAGCAATAGGGGGAACATACATGTTACTGGACATGACAATTTCGAATTTTCGTTCAGTACGAGACTCACAGACAATCTCATTCGAAGCTCTCAAGGACAACAGACTTGCTGCCGAGAAAGTGGTTGAGGTGAGTGACAAACTGAAAGTAATCAAGTCGGTGGCTATCATTGGGCCAAATGGAGCAGGAAAGAGTACGTTTGTTCGTGCTCTGGAAGCACTGAAAGCAATCGTGGTTGCCGATCCGGAGATGGAGAATCCACTGCAACTCCTTGCAGGAACGGCATTCGCCTATGCAGAAGAGAAGGGGGGTCCGGCCGATATCACTTTGGAACTGGTGATGGGAACGGACGAGGAGTCTGGGCAAGCTCTGGTTGGGAAGTACTCGCTTGTCGCAGATCGTTCGCGAATCTATGAGGAGTCATACCATTTCTATGTCGGTCGTTCCAGAAAGCTCATGTTCGAGCGAAAACTGGTCGATGGTACTGCTGAGGAACTGAATTATACCTATCGTTGGGGAAAAATGTTCCGTGGAGAGAAGAAGAGAATCGTCGGAAAGGTTCCGCACAATCATACCTATCTCGCAGCAGCTGCCAGAAAGGGGAGTGGCACACTCCTTCCGCTCTTCACCTGGTTTACCGATGAGTTGATGATTCTTCCTTTCGGCTTGTCCAGTGTGAGCGAGAAAGTCATAGTGGAACAACTGAAGAAACACCCCTCATGGAAGAAGGAGTTGATAGACTTCCTCTGGAGTATCGATATAACCGATATTCGTGATGTCCGGTTCCAGGAGGACAGGCTTATATTCGTTCATACGAATGTCACGCAACACTATGCCTCCTACTTTTCGAACGAGTCGCTTAGTCTGCGCCGTCTTACCTCGATCGCGGTTGCCATGTTCGAGAGCTTCGTCTCCAAACGCTGTCTCGTCATAGACGATTTTGGCATGCTCCTCCATCCATATGCTCTTGAGCATGTAGTAGAGGTCTTTGAAGCGAACAATACAAAGCATGGATCACAGATTCTCGCAGTTGACTGCAATCCTTCATTGTTGAAGGATGGTGTGTTGCGACGCGATGCAATTTGGTTTGCACAGAAAAGCGCCGACTCGGCAACCGTCTATTTTAGTCTTGCCGATTTCAAGTTCTCCAAGGCAAAGAGAGACATGACCGGTCAGTTCTACATGAACGGTTCGTTTGGGGCGCTCCCCATTACCAGCGAATTCAAATTCGTCGATACCGAAACAAAGGAGCAGTGAAATGAGACGCAGGAAAATAAATGAAAAACCAAGGAAGACCTTGCTTGTCGTCACCGCTTCTGAGGCAGAGTCTCTCTACTTTTCCCAGATGCGCAAGGATTGCAGGTACACCAATATGACAGTGCTCTGGGCTCAAGAGGCAGAGACGCTCGAAGATCTTATCAAGACGGCTCATAAAATGAGGACGAGGGAGAAATTCGACAGCACATGGTGTGTCTTCGGCTTCTCCCAGCTAGGTGTTCAGGGAGAGCAGGTGAGCGAATATCTTGAGTTTGCGAAGAAGAAGCAGGTGCAATTAGCTTGGATCAACCCAGACATTTCACTCTGGTATTTGTTGCATGTGCAGAGTCCTCGCATGCCGATCGGAGATACTGCAGTTGTCGAGAGTGCATTGAAAGGAGTCTTTCCCGGATTCTCTGCAGACGCGAACTATCTTCTGAATGCAGGTTCAGCACTTCACCTTAAATTGTTCCCGGCGAAGGCACAAGCTGCGGTGAACGCAGGGAATTACAACACGATCGCGAAACAGAGAAGTGGATCAGTGCCACCGGTGAATATGACCAAACTCCTCACCGAGATATCGGATATCTGTGGCACCGCAGACATGACTCATAATCAGAAACTGATCGGTTTGAAGAACGCCTAAGATGGTAGGACAGGGATTCACCTTACTCCTATACATGCTCGCATTCGCCACAGGGTGCATGACCCTCGTGCTCTCTGTGGTATTTCATATCCGTGAGACATACAATTGGACCAAGTATTTCATCACTTTCCATGCTTCTCTGTTGCTGGTCATGGTGCTTCAAGTACTCAAGGTTTTCGTGGAAGTGTTTCTCGGAGACACGGTGGCCACGGTCTCTGGCATTGTAGTTCAGAGCCTTTTAGCAGCGAACGTGAGCTTTCTTGTCGTGTTCGTTCCATTCTTCACGACATGGGTTATAGCGCAACCGTGGAGAAATCCCTATAAAACTATCTTTTTCGTACTTGGTTCTGTATATATGGCCATTTCCATCCTCTATACAATCTTCTCATCCATTTGGGTGTTTCAGACAGTTATGATGCTCATTTTTGTGAGCACGCTCTTCTTTTGCATCTTCGTGATCATCAAGAATCTCAAGACTATCAATCAAAACGATGTCAGAACGGTGTGCAAGGCAATCATCATACTGTCATTCGTGATGATGCCTCTGCTTATCGTGAGTCTCATCTATCCACAATGGCGGTATATCACCTATCCAATCTATTTTATGGCATTCTCCATCATCATTCTCGTCTATCTCTTCATCTACTTCAGGCGCATGCCGTACGAGCCGGTTCGAGAATTGACCAGAGATAGACTCGAGAAGTTCCATATCACCGAGCGGGAGTTCTCAGTCGTGGAGTTGATCAAGTCAGGTTACACGAACAAGGAGATAGCTGCGGAACTTGACATCTCAGTCAACACAGTAAACAATCATGTTGCGAACATTTTCACCAAGATGAAGGTTCGAAGTAGAATCGACTTACTGAATGCACTCAATCAACCGTAAAAGAGAGGGTGATGCGATATGCGAGAACAGACAACTCACTCAGTTCGAAGGTGTGCACGACCGATTGAATTAGTGCACGATACCCCGGTGAAACAAGCGGTGGTCTGTCTACATGGCTACTCTGGATATCCTGGAGAGCTGGCGTTGCCGGCAAAGCGATTGTTCGATGCTGGGTTCGATGTCTTCGTTCCCCGATACCCAGGTCATGGTACCAATGGAACCGATTTTCTGCATACCACGAGGTTCGATTGGATTGGAGAGGCTGAGCGGACCTATCTGGAAAAAGCCTCCATCTATGAACAGGTGTCACTTGTTGGTCACTCCATGGGTGGTGCAATAGCCGTGATGCTCGCACACCGACACGGAGTATCACGCGCAGTGCTCTATGCGCCTGCCCTCAGCATTCCATCGTTGTCTCTTCCGTTGGTCACGCTCCTTGGAGTGTTCGTGAAGAAAAAGAGCAGGCCCTGGGAGGCCGACTCTCGATTTACCTTCTTCGATGATCGCGATCCCGATGACGACGCTTACATGGGTAAAGAATACTGGAGTTGGCACTATTTTCGCCAACTTAGACAACTTGCACTGATTCAACGGGAGGCTGTTGCTCTATTACCGAACACGCAGACCGATGTGCTGGTTTTCACCGGAGGTCTCGATACGACAGTCTCCTCCCATGCTGGAAGCATGGTTGCCGAGATCGGTGCTGGAAAGAATCGCTGGGTTCACCTTGAGCAAGCTACCCACATGATTCCGTACGATATCGACGATATCAGTAGAGAGAAAGCTATGGATGAGACGGTAGCTTGGCTGTCCCGCTCGTAGCAGGATTGATCGTCGAGCGAATCGAGAGAGGATGGACCTACATTGATCACTCTCTTGAATAAGGGCAGGGGACACAAGAATCCTGGTGGCCCTCTTGCGTGTGACTCCGATACCTCTGGTTACCCATATCCCTTTCGAAAAACGCTTGTGAGCATCACTATTTCCAGTATCCTCCTGAGTGGCTCTCAGAGTGGGGTTGTTGCTACTTTTCTCTTTTTATACTAAAACTGTAACTACCGGTTACACCTATTCCGGATAGGAGGAGTATTTCCCCATGAGTGTTCGTGTTCGTTACGCACCGTCGCCCACCGGTATGCAGCATATTGGTGGGATCAGGACTGCATTGTTCAACTATTTTTTTGCACGGTCTCAAAATGGCAAGTTTATTCTGCGTGTGGAAGACACTGACCAGGATAGATCTACACAGGAAGCGTTGCAAGATCTCTACGATACCCTCGCCTGGCTCGGAGTCGAGTGGGATGAAGGTCCACTCGTTGGGGGATCCTGTGGGCCGTATGTCCAGAGTGAACGGTTCGCTCTCTATCAAGAGTATGCCGAAAAACTGATTTCTGAAGATAAAGCCTACCGGTGCTACTGTACTGCCGACCGTTTGTCGGACCTTCGACAGAAACAGGTCGCGAGTAAAGCAAAGCAACAGGGGTATGACCGCCACTGCAGGAATCTCTCTACTGAAGAGCGGGCTGAGCTCGAGCAACAGGGGCTCCCATCGGTTGTCCGTCTCAAAGTTCCCCTCGAAGGGAAGACCACATTTCACGATGTGCTCATGGGAGATATTACGCGAAGGAATAGCGATGTGAATCCCGATCCGGTTTTACTGAAATCGGACGGATATCCCACCTACCACTTGGCCAATGTCATAGATGATCACCTCATGGGGATCACGCACATCATGCGTGCCCAGGAGTGGATTCCATCCGGTCCGTTGCATATCTTGCTGTATGAAGCGTTTGGCTGGGATCCCCCGGTTTACTGTCACCTCCCTATGGTCATGGGAAAGGATGGGCAGAAACTCTCGAAGCGACACGGATCCACTGCTGTTCGGGATTTCCGTGAGAAAGGGTATCTTCCTGAGGCGCTAACGAATTATGTGAGTATGGTCGGCTGGTCGTACGATGGTGAAAGAGAATTCTTCTCCAAAGAGGAGTTGTGTGAATTGTTCAGTCTCGACAAGATCACCAAGGCTCCTGGAGTCTTCGATTACAAGAAGCTGGATTGGTATAATGGCATGTATATTCGTAAAAAGAGCGATGAAGAGCTCGCCTCCATGCTTCTTCCATACCTCGAACATGCTGGTTTCGTAGGATCCAAGCTAACCGAAGATCAAACGAAAACGGTTTCTGCACTGGTTCCACTGGTCAAGGAGAGACTCAAGGTTCTCTCAGATGTAGTGGATATGAGTAGATTCCTGTTTACCGATATTGAACCACCTGAGGCAACTGCTCTGCTTCCTAAAAAGCAGGATATGGAGACGACGCTTCAGGTACTCGAGAAAGCGCTTCCTGTGATACGCTCAATGGCTACAGAAGCGGATTCTCATGTGGAGCAGTCGCTCATGGATATTTCTCAGGAGCTGGAAATCAAAGTGAATGGTGTGTTCATGCCGATTCGTGTTGCGGTGACCGGTAGTACGGTAAGTCCGCCACTGTTCGATTCGATTAGACTGCTGGGACTCGATACTGCTGTCGCCCGTCTGGAACGGGCTATCTCGATACTGAAGAATGAGGTTGCATAATGGCTGAAACGACAACAATGGACAAACTGGTATCTCTGTGCAAGAGACGAGGTTTTATCTACCAATCAAGTGAAATCTATGGAGGACTCACCGGAGCATGGGACTACGGTCCGCTCGGAGTCGAGCTCAAGAACAACATTCGTGACTTCTGGTGGAAAGAAATGACTCAGATGCACGACAATATTGTAGGGCTCGATGCCTCGATACTCATGCACCCGAAAGTGTGGGAAGCAAGTGGACATGTCTCCAACTTTACAGACCCCATGGTGGACTGCAGACAGTGCAAGAGTCGGTTTAGAACCGATATGATCGATTTGCAGGGTGCTTGCCCCACGTGTGGTACATCCGGTTCGTTCACTGAACCAAGAAACTTCAACCTTATGTTCTCTACACATATGGGAGCAGTGCACGATGACTCCTCAATCGTCTACCTGAGACCCGAAACCGCACAGGGTATCTATGTCGATTTCAAGAATGTGGTGCAGAGTAGCAGGGTGAAGATTCCCTTCGGGATTGCTCAAGTGGGCAAATCCTTCAGGAACGAGATCACCACAAAGAATTTCATCTTCCGATCGTGTGAATTCGAACAGATGGAGATGCAGTATTTCTGCAAGCCGGGAACCGATGAACAGTGGTTTGAGTTCTGGAAAGATCAGAGAATGTCATTCTACCACGCAATGGGTATTCGGCCAGATCATCTGAGATGGCATCAGCACGGTGAAGATGAACTGGCTTTCTATGCAAAAGAGGCATACGACATTCAGTATCTGTTCCCCATGGGGTGGCAGGAACTCGAGGGTGTACATAATAGAACAGACTACGATCTCTCGCAGCACCAGAAGTTCAGCGGAAAGGATCTGAGCTATCTTGAGCAGGAGACGAAAGAGCGTTACGTCCCCTACGTGGTTGAAACCTCGGCAGGACTCACTAGGAATGTACTCATGGTCTTATCCGATGCCTATGAAGAGCAGGAACTCGAGGGTGGAGATGTACGGACAGTACTCCATTTTCATCCATCGGTCGCACCGGTGACTGTGGCTGTGCTTCCATTGGTGAAGAAGGACGGGATAGGAGATTATGCCGAGAAGTTGGAGCGCGAGTTACGCGAAGACTTTGCTACCTTCTACGATCAGAGTGGTGCAATCGGACGCCGGTATCGGAGAATGGATGAGATCGGTACGCCGTACTGTGTCACAGTCGACTATCAGACATTGGATGATAACACCGTGACTTTGCGATTCCGTGACACCATGGAGCAGGTTCGAGTGAGTGTCGACGAGCTAGGTGAGAGGATTCGTCGGGAGACAAAAGCCTACAAGCGACAGTAGAGGGGATCAAATCGAATGAACAAAGCGCTACAGATACTACAAGATCGAGGGTTCATTAAACAGTGCACCGACTTTGAAGGATTAAGTGATCTCATGGACAAAGGTCCCGTCACATTCTATGTGGGAGTGGATCCAACCGGGAAAAGTATTCATATAGGACATATGGTTCCGTTTTTCGCTATGCACCACCTTCAGGAGGCGGGACATAATCCGATTGCTCTGGTCGGCGGTGGGACATCGCTGATTGGCGACCCTTCGGGGAAAAGTGAGATGCGCAGAATGCTCACGATCGAGCAGATCTTGGACAACAGCGCTTCATTGAAGGATCAGCTCGGCACTGTCGTCGATTTCTCTGCACATGAGTCCAATACCATGGGACATGCGACCATGTTGAATAACTACGACTGGCTCGGTGGACTGAACTATATCGAATTTCTCCGAGATATCGGAAAACATTTTTCTGTGAACAGAATGCTTACGTTCGAAAGCTACAAGCAGCGATTAGAGCGTGGATTGTCTTTCATTGAATTCAACTATCAACTTTTGCAATCATACGACTACCTTACACTCTACCGGAATCAGGGTTGCCGGTTACAGATCGGTGGAGATGATCAGTGGGGCAATATCGTTGCTGGTATCGAGTTGATTCGGAAGGTCGAGGGAGCCGAATGCTTTGGTCTGACTTTCAATCTGATCACCCGTGCAGATGGCCACAAGATGGGCAAGAGCGAAAAGGGAGCTGTCTTCCTTGATCCTGAAATGTTCAGCCCATACGATTTCTACCAGTACTGGCGTAATGTCAACGATGCCGACGTTATTCGGTTCATGAAGCTGTTCACCTTCCTCCCACTGGATGAGATTGCAACGTATGACTCAGCAACTGTTAACATAAACGAAGCAAAGGAGCGTCTGGCCTTCGAACAGACCAAGATTATTCATGGTGAACAAGAGGCCATTAAAGCTCGAGATGCTGCAAGAAGTATGTTCGGTGGTGCGATAGCCGACTCGGCACGGGAAGGACTTCCTTCCTTGACCATAGATCTGGAGACCTTGAAGAGGGGAATCGGAGCTGTGGACCTGTTCGGTATGACAGATCTCTGTAAAACGAACTCGGATGCCAGACGATTGATCCAACAGGGTGGAGCCTCCATACAGGATAGAAAAGTCGAAGATGTCAAACAAGTCATAGATGAAACTTGGATAGAGCAGGGCGAAATGATTTTGAGAGCCGGGAAGAAACGGTATTTCAGAGTCATCGTAGCTTCCTGATACAAGGCACGCCGGGGGCCGACTTCGGCATGAGGTTTTTATGAAAAAAATAGGTATACTACTACTGGTAGGGGTGTTTCTATCCATCACATTTCCCCTTGCAGCCCAAGGAGTCCGGGAGCCGGTTTCCGATCCCGATAAGGTCATAGTCAACATGGCGGTCATGCAAGGTCCCTCAGGATTTGGCACCATCGGATTGAATAGGGACAATGGAGAGCTCGATGAAAAGACCTCGGTCAATCTGAACGTGTTCCCCTCTCCGAATGAGGTGATCGCACGGTTGGCGAACGGAGAGATCGACGTGGCAGCACTGCCCACCAATGTTGCGGCAAATCTGTATGCAAAGGGGGTTCCTGTTAAGACCGCTGCGATAGTGGGCGAGGGCATGCTTACCTTTGTCACCACCGACAACTCGATCACTGAACTAGGCGACCTAGCCGGCAGAAAGATCTCTATTCCCGGTGCCGGTAGTACACCAGATCAGATGACGAAGATAATCATCACTGCACTTGGTTTCGATACCGAGACCGATGTGGAGCTCGACTACAGCATAGCTTCTCCTGCCCAACTTGCTCAGATGCTTATCGCGAATCGAGTGGACCTAGCTGTCATGCCGGAACCATTTGTCACCATGGCACTCAATTCTAGCGACGATGTCATTCCGCTTCTTGATCTTCAGGCACTTTGGATGGCATTGACCGGAACAGGGAACTATCCTATGACGGTGATTGTGGTCTCCGATTCGTTCGCAGAGCAGCACAAGGATCGTGTTCCAGTAGTTATGGATGCTATTCGAGACTCCGTGCACTGGGTGAATGCGAACCCTGGCGATGCAGGTCATATGATAGAAGAGGCGGGAATCATGAAAGCAGCTATGGCTACGCCGGCTATTCCCCGTTGTAACTTGGTCTTCCGGACAGCGACCGAAGGATATGAAGCTATGGACACGTATCTGAAGGTACTCTACGGTTTTGACTACGCCTCTGTCGGGGGAGCGGTACCCGATGAATCGTTCTACTTGGATTACTAGAGCACTGACAGCACTCTCGGTCCTCATCTTGCTGGGCATCTGGCAAGTCGGGGCCGAGCTTATAGGATCCGGAGTGCTGCTGCCGCACCCGAACACCACACTCTCCGCACTGTATTCGCTTCTGCAGCAGAAACCTTTCAGTCTCAATGTGCTTGCTACTGTGGGCAGAGCGCTGCGGAGCTTCCTCATCATTTTCACCATCGGAGGTGCCTTGGGGATTCTTGCAGGATACACGAAATCGATTCATGCCATGTTAGTTCCTGTCCTGGTAATCTGTAAGGCTACTCCAGTCATGTCGGTGATTCTTCTCGCGTTCATCTGGTTTTCCAGTGGAACTGTCCCACTCTTCTCGGCTTTTCTCATGGGTTTTCCCGTCATGTTTGTGCAAGTGGAGCAGGGTGTTCGGCAGATTTCCCCTAGATTGAGGGAGATGACCGAAGCTTATGGATTCTCTCCACTTATGCGTCTTACCCATCTGGTAATCCCATCGTTGGTACCATCGATTATTACCGGTGCGAAAGCATCCCTGTCCATGGTTTGGAAGGTCGTCATTGCGGCTGAGGTCCTCACTGTACCACGGTACGGAGTCGGTTCCCGCATGCAACTGGCACAAGTGCATCTGGACACAGCAGAGGTTCTGGCATGGACACTCATCGCTGTTGCGCTCACTGCAATTGGTGATCTGGTGTTCATAGGTGTCTTGAGATTTCCCAAGTTCATCAGGCAGCGAAAACTTCATCACCAAGCGGGAGGGGCTGCATGATCCTGAACCATGTGAGTAAAACATATTTCGTACGCAACCAGCACCTACCAGTCATGCAAGACTTTTCTTTGCAGATGAATCCTGGATCTATAACCGCTTTCGTCGGTCCTTCCGGTTGCGGAAAGACGACCCTATTACGATTGATCGGAGGATTAGAAGAACCGGATTCCGGTACCATAGAAAAAACCGAAGCAGAGCAGGGGGCTTTTAGCTATCTCTTCCAGGAGCCGAGACTGCTTCCATGGCACTCAGTGGTCGCAAATGTAGAACTGGTTCTTCTTCCGTGGTTTTCCAACAAAGGCGAACGTATAGCCAGAGCCATGGAGTTTCTCGATATGGTTGGGTTACGAGAGTTTACGAAATTCAAGCCAGATCAGCTATCTGGAGGTATGCGCCAGCGCGTCTCGATTGCTCGTGCTTTTGCGTATCCTGGACGAATCATGCTTCTGGATGAGCCATTCCAGAGTCTCGATACCCATCTTCGGTGGTCGTTGGTGGAGTCGTTTCTCTCACTTTGGGAGGCCAATCGTCGAACCACCGTCTATGTGACCCACGATCTATCAGAAGCGCTCCTCATGGCAGATCTTGTGGTACGACTCACAGATCGCCCTATGCATACGATCAGCCTGCACCCGATTACTACTCCAAGAGAATCACGTTCCTTGGCAGATCCCGAATTCGTTGAATTGCAACGAACGTTCTATACATAACCCTGATCGATCATGGCGTGCGCGACTTTGAGAAATCCTGCGATATTCGCCCCATCAACAAAATTACCCTCGCTACCATACTGAGATGCGGTATCACGGATCGTGGTATATATTCCCTTCATAATGCGCTGAAGCTGCTGATCCACTTTTTCTTTCGTCCACTGGATTCGTGAGCTATTCTGAGACATTTCAAGTCCGCTCACTGCGACTCCTCCAGCGTTAGCAGCTTTGGCAGGTGCAAACAGTATTCCCTGATCCTGGAAAATCTCAATGCCTTCGAGTGAAGTCGGCATATTGGCACCCTCTGCAACCAGTTTTACACCATTATCGATCATCTGTTGTGCATCGATTGCAGATATCTCGTTCTGTGTTGCACAGGGGAACGCACACTCGGCAGGAAAAGACCAGACTTGATTAGCTCCCGAGAGTTCGGTTCTAGGGTAATACTCCGCCTCTCTAAACTGATCTGCATACGCAGCAATCCGGCCACGCGTAACATTTTTCAATGTTTTGACAAATGCTAGTTTCTCATCATCGATCCCTGCAGGGTCGTAGATACAACCGGTGGAGTCGCTCAATGTGACAACTTTCGCTCCAAGCGAGTTTAGCTTTTCCACAGTAAACTGAGCAACGTTTCCACTTCCTGAGACAAGACAAGTCTTTCCTTCGAAGTTGTCACCTCGATCTTGGAGCATGGCTGCAGCGAGATACACGAGTCCGTAGCCAGTCGCTTCGGGTCGGATGTACGATCCTCCCCAAATAGGACTCTTTCCCGTCAACACTCCGGTGAATTCGTTCCTCAACCGCTTGTACTGTCCGAACATATAGCCAATTTCTCTCGCTCCTACACCAATGTCTCCTGCTGGGACATCGGTATCTGGACCGATGTGTCGACTCAACTCCGTCATGAAACTCTGGCAGAATCGCATGACTTCGTTGTCACTTTTTCCTTTAGGATCAAAATTCGATCCACCTTTTCCACCACCCATGCTCAATCCGGTGAGACTGTTCTTGAATGTCTGTTCAAAAGCGAGGAATTTGATGATGCTGAGATTGACCGAGGGGTGAAAGCGCAATCCCCCTTTATACGGGCCGAGTGCACTGTTCATCTGCACCCTGAATCCGCGATTTATCTGCAGTAGACCATCGTCATCGGTCCAAGGTATACGGAAGAGGATTGCCCGCTCTGGTTCGATGAGTCGATCGAGAATTCTATGATAGGCAACATGAGGCAAATCGTCGATCACTTTATCGACAGAGATGAGGAACTCCTGTACAGCCTGTTGAAATTCGGCTTGGTTCGGATCGTCTTTTCTGATCTTGTTGAATATCGATGCGGTTAGTTCTCTCATTGTCGGCTCCTCGAAAATGTTATGGTGCATGTCTCTTGCGATTTGCACTATAGAGAGAGACGGATTTTTGGTAAAGAGGGGGGTATGAAGCGTATGGAGAGCCTTGAAGCCTCCGGTTTTGTCCCTACTCAATCAAATATAGTACATTTAGGAAAACATAAAAATACATCAGTAAAAATTGAGGTTTTACGAAATTGTATAAATATACAAAAAAATGAAAATAATTAGATGAAATTGAGGAACATCAGCATATAGACCCAGAAGAAAATTGTCACAATGGAGAAGACCGTGGTGAACACTACGAGTTGACCGGCAAGATCCCCATCTCCTTCCATCTGAAGAGCCATAGTGTACGAGGAGACTGCAGCAGGCGAGCTGAACATTGCCATGAGAATAACCAGCTCTGCATTTCTGAAACCGAGAAGCACTGCCGCGGTGAGTCCAACCAGAGGAACCAGTACCAGCCTGGTAATGATACCGCCAATCAGTTGTTTTCTATTCTCCTTCACTGTGGTGAATGTGACAGACCCTCCAAGAATGATGAGTGCCAGCGGGGTGGCTATCACGGCCATCTCGCGAAAGAACGCATCTATGATCGCTGGAAGTGTGAAGTTAGCCAAAACCATCACAAGGGCAGCGGCTGCGCCAATAATAATAGGATTTGCCACCACACCCTTGAAGATTTTCCAAGGGCTAGGCTTGGATCCTCTGAAATACTCCAGTGTAATCACAGCAAGCGTGTTGATGAAGGGAACGATGACTCCTACTAGCACCGAAGCTGTTCCTGCACTCTCCGTACCGTAGAGTGTTGTCGCCACCGGTAGGCCAAAGATGATGAAATTGCTTCTGCAAATTGCTTGGATAATAACCCCACGTTTCCTGTTCGTTGGTTCAAATCTCGGGACAATGAGCATGGCCAGCGCGAAAAGTACCAGTAAGGCTGTGATGGCGAATCCGATGAGTCGAAGTGAGATAGAGCTTTCCAAGTCTGCCGTGTAGATATTCATGAACAGAAGGAGGGGGAGGAAGACCCTGAATGTGACATTGTTCATCTGCTTGAATGCCATGTCGCTCATTATATTCATATGGCGGATTCCATAACCGAGCAAGAGTTTGAGAAAAATGGGAAAGACGACGAGGAACGAGGTGATCAGGTACTCCACTACTATCTCCCCAGTCTTTGCTTAAGCTCAGCTATGCGCTTCTGAAATGGTGGGTAGAGGATCCCTTCTTCGGTGATGATTCCGGTGATGAATTGATGTGGTGTGACATCGAATGCAGGATTGTAGACCTCCATACCGTCTGGAGCGACTTGTACGTCACCAATATGGGACACTTCTGTTGAATCGCGCTCTTCTATGGGGATATCGGCACCAGTTTGAATCGAGAAGTCGATGGTTGATATCGGCACTGCGCTATAGAACGGAACGCCGTAGAGTTTGCAAAGAGCGCTGAGCATGAAGGTTCCGATCTTGTTGCAGACATCTCCATTCGCGGCAACCCGATCCCCACCAAGGATCACCAGGTCGATCTTTCCGTCTCGTATCAAGGTTGCAGCGACACTATCGGGGATCAATTTACTGGGAATCTTAGCCTGTGTGAGTTCCCACGCAGTCAATCGAGCACCTTGCAGGCGGGGTCGAGTCTCATCTGCATATACGAAGATCTGCTTTCCCGAATAGAAAGCCTCCTTTATGACACCAAGCGCTGTTCCCCACCCAGCAGTAGCCAAGGCACCAGTGTTGCAATGGGTGAGAATGGTAGCTCCGTCTGGTACGATATCGTTACCGATAGCTGACAGTCGTTTATTGGTCTCGATGTCCTCTGCACGTATGGCATCTGCCTCTTTATGGAACTGTGCAACAATCGATTCGCTGGACGCCCAGGTGTTCTGGTCATACAGTGTGAGCATTCGTTCAAGTGCCCAATGCAGGTTCACCGCTGTGGGGCGGGATGCGTCCAGGTAGGCACAAGCTTCTCCGAGTGCAGCTCGGAACGCTTCAGGGCCCTCCTGGTCGAACAGTGGCGAGAATTCCATTGCTGCAAGCAGCACACCATATGCAGCGGTAGCTCCTATGGCAGGCGCACCACGAACGACCATATCGCGTATGGCGAACTCTACGTCCCGATAGTCACGACATACAAACTCTGTATATGCTGTAGGAAGCACTCGCTGATCGATAAGGTGCAGTGCACCCTCCTTGAATTGCAGGGTGATAAAGGATTCATTCACTGTAAGCCTCCTAGTCCTATTGTAGTCCTCGCTCTCTTGCTTGCCGCTGTATATGGTTCCATCGGGACTGTATCTCTTTGGTGAGCTGCTCGATATCGATGGTAAGCAACCGTCTTTGTTCCATGAGAATTTCTCCGTCACAGAGAACCGTATCCACATCGGAAGACTTTGCAGAGAAGACCACCGCACTGAATACATCGTTCAATGGGATCATGTGTGGCTCATCGAGGCGTAGAAGGATTATGTCGGCAGATTTCCCCACTTCCAATGTACCACACAGGTGCGCTCTCCCAAGAGCCCGAGCCCCTCCGATGGTTGCCATCTCAAGGAACGCATACGGTTTTATCTGGGAAGCGACTTTTGCCGATGCTGAACTGAGCATGGCCGCAAGTCGGATCTCCTGGAACATGTCGAGTGAGTTGTTCGAGGATGCACCATCTGTTCCGAGAGCAACGTTTATTCCCTGTACGAGATATTCGGAAATCGGGCTGATTCCATTGCCAAGTTTGCTATTGCTACTCGGGTTGTGCACCACAGAGACACCATGTTCTTTGAGTATGTGTATATCCCGATCGATTGGATGTACACAGTGGGCATAATAGGAACCTTGCGTGGGATAGCCGAACCGATCGAGGAACCCAATGGGACTTGCACCGGTTCGCTCTTTCGAAGTAGTTACTTCGAACAACGATTCACTTGCGTGCGTATGGACTCTGCACCCCTCCTGTTCTGCGATAGAGACTGCGTAAGCGAAGGTCTCTTCACTACAGGTATATACTGCGTGCGGAGCAATGTCGTAGGTGAGCCGGCCCGAACTTCTCTCTGTGATCGTTTTGATTTTCGGAAGAATCTGATCGTAACGACGGTTGGACTCTTGGAGATCACCGAAGAGTGTGAGACCTATGTTTGCTTTTACTTTTGCATCGGCAGCAGCTTGTGCAGTCCTGTCAGGAAAGAAATACATATCGGAAAAACAGGTCGTGCCACTGGCGATCATCTCAGCCATGGCGAGCAAGGATGCAGGATATATATCCTCAGCGGTGAGGAGGTCCTCAAGTTTCCAGATCTGTTGTAGCCAATCATGCAGGTTGGATACAGAATCTCGGTAGTTTCTGAAATAGGTCATGCTCGCATGGGTGTGTGCGTTGATCAAGGATGGCATTGCAATCATACCGTTGGCATGGATGATTTTTTCGGGAGTGAATTGCGAGGGCACATCACCTACTGCGACGATGCGGGTACCATCTATTGCAATATCTCCTTTCAGAACTATACCTTCACCTGTCATAGGAAGCATGGTGGCTTGCGTGATCAGTGTTCTCATGAAGTGGATAGTACCATGAATAATGATATGGTGTCAGCAGAAGGAGAAGGAAAAGACCACCCGCAGGTGGTCCTTTCTCGTGAGATGGCATGTAAGCTTCTAGTACATGCCGTACAGGGGACCATAAGCCTTACAAGCTCGATAATCCGATCCCTCTTTGTCCATTCCGAACGAATTCCATGCACTTGGTCTAAATACATCTGCTTCAGGCACGTTGTGCATGCTGACAGGAATTCTCAGCATTGAGCAGAGGGTTATCAGGTCGGCTCCTATATGACCATAGCTGATTGCTCCATGGTTTGCTCCCCAAGTTGCCATGACCTGATAGACATCCTTGAACGGACCATCCTTTCCATCTGTTCTCGGCACGAACCAAGTGGTGGGCCAGATTGGGTCTGTTCTCTTGTTGATTACGTCGAATACTTCATCTGGAATATCACAAGTCCATCCCTCGGCAATCTGCAGTACTGGACCGAGTCCTTTGACCATGTTCAATCTGCACATAGTAACTGGCATTTCACCACGGGTGAGGAATGTGGAGGAGTATCCGCCACCCCTAAAATACCCGCCATTGGCGACACTGAACTGAGTGTTCTCGAGGGTAGCTTGTACATCGTTGTCCGTAATCTCCCAATAGGGTTTCATGACAGGATTGCCCTGTTCGTCCTTCATCTGACCGGTAGCATCCAGCGTAGTCGCTCCACTGTTAATCAGGTGGATGAAGCCATCCTTCGCACGGCCAACTGGCTTCCAGCCTGTGACTCGCTCTATGGCTTCTGGACTCCAGTAGGTTCTTACATCACTGAAAATCTGAGCTCGATTAGTCAGTAGTTTACCGAAAAGCATGGAGATTCCGTTGCAGACGTCGTTTTCGGTCGCCATGACAAATGGTTCCCGGATACCATTCCAATCAAAGCTCGTCGTGAGCATCGTCTCCATAAAATCGCCATTAGGCCAGTGGTCTGTCCACTGTCTCTGGCCTTGGAAGCCTGCTGCGATTGCATTACGACCTTTCGATTCTTCGAGGTATCCAAGTTCAGCAAGTGTCTTGTTTCCAATCATGAGGTCGCGCCCGATCATGACCATCTTGATCACATAGTCCCAATCTGCCTTTCTCTGTTCTTCTGAACGTTGCCACTCAGGTGGGTTAACCGAATCTGGAGCTTCGGTGCAATTTTCGGATACCCATTGCTTAGCGCGTGCAAACTCTTCCGGATCGAAGATCTCTTCTTCTACACGCCGAGCGATTTCACTCATATCAACGACTTCCGTTCTCATACCGAGATATGCCTGAAGGAAATCCTGGTCGACAATTGAGCCGGCGATTCCCATGGAACTGCCACCGATCGAGAGATAGGAGCGGTTTCTCATGGTAGCAACGGCGATACCCGCTCGAGCGAATCTGAGAATCCTTTCAGAGACATCGGAGGGAATAGAGGTATCATCATTATCTTGTACATCTCTACCGTAGATACCGAAGGCGGGGAGACCCTTCTGTGTATGTGCAGCAAGAACGGCGGCAAGATAGACTGCACCAGGACGCTCTGTACCATTGAAACCCCAGACAGCCTTCACGGTGAGCGGATCTGCGTCGAAGGTTTCTGTACCATAGCACCAACAAGGGGTGACAGTGAGCGTCACAGCAACATTCTCTCGAGAGAACTTCTCTTGACATTGTGCCGATTCAGCAACTCCACCGATAGTGGAATCCGCAATCACGCATTGGACCGGTTCGCCGTTGGTGTAGAAGAGGTTCTCGCTGATCAGTTTTGCTGCAGATTTCGCCATGTTCATGGTCTGATCCTCAAGCGATTCGCGTACTCCCCGCTGACGACCATCGATGACAGGGCGAATTCCGATCTTCGGTAAAGCGCTCGCGTATCTCAGTTCGGGGCCTACACGATTGATTTTGGTATTGTTTGCCATTTGGCACCTCCTATGGTATATACTTACATTTGTGGTACTACCCGTGTAATCGTTTACATTGTTCATAGTATCGCATACAGTTTGTAAGAACGCAAATAGAATTTCCGCCCGAGAGGGCAAGGAGGATGGAATCATGTTGAAGAATGTACCAAATCTCATTGGTCCTGAGTTGCTAAAGATTCTCATGGAGATGGGGCATGGTGATGAGATAGTCATTGGTGACGGAAACTTCCCTGCAGCTGCATGCGCACAGCGACTTGTACGACTTGACGGTCTCGGCGTACCCGAGGTACTTGAGGCTCTGTTGCAGCTATTGCCACTCGATTCATACGAGGAGAATGCATTCCTTATGGATAAAGGGGCCGACAATACTGTGGAGACGCCGATTTGGGACACCTACAGAGCGGTTGCTCAGGCCGGTGATCCGAATTTCTCCGACTTCTCCTTCATTGAGCGATTCAGCTTTTATGAACGAGCGAAGAAGGCCTATGCAATTATTGCCACCAGTGAACAGGCACTCTATGCCAATATCATTCTCAAGAAAGGGGTAGTGGTCTCCTAGTTAGCACCACGCAAACGATCTATGGTCCGTGACACTTTGCCACGTTGAATTTTTCTGGTGCTTGTCATGGCCATAGGTTTCTCAAGCATGGTAATCTTAGAGATTTTTTTGTAGGCGACCAATTTTTTATTCACTTCACTCACGATTCTCTGAATATCTGCCTCAATCTCGTCGATGCTCATACCCTTTTGTGTGTAGAAGTCGCGGTTTGGGAACACAAGAGCCTCGATTCCCTCGGCCCGTGCCGACTTATTTGCAATATACCCACGAATCATAATCTGTTCTATCTCGGGGTAGAGCTGAAATGCATCTTCTATCTCTTCAGGATAGACATTCTTTCCACCCTCGGTCACGATCATGTTCTTTGCTCTTCCTTTAAGATAGAGATAGTTCTCTTTATCGAGATATCCTAGGTCTCCGGTTTTCAAATATCCGTTCTCAGTGAACAGTTCCAAGGTATTGGTCGGATCCTTGAAGTACCCCTTACAGATATTTGGTCCTTTGACCTGGACTTCTCCAACACCAAACAGATCCGGATCGGCGATTCGCATCTCAACAAGAGGGAACACCTTTCCCACAGAACGAATTTTGAATCTGCTCACCGGATTCAACGTGAGAATAGGGGCGGTCTCGGTTAGACCATATCCCTGAATGAAATCGAGACCAAGTTGCTGATACTGTTGGAAGGTCTTTGGAGAGAGTGGGCCTCCTCCGCAAATGCAGAGTTTGTTGTTCACCATACCAATCCCATCGAGCAGTTGATGGAACCAACGCCGTCCCGGATTGATATGCAACACTCTTCTCAGTATTCCATTTATCCACATGAGCGTACGAATGAATGCATAGGCAAGCATGCCTTTCTCCCGAACTTTCTTCATGAGACCAGTGAGAAATTTATTATACAGAAGCGGTATAGCTAGAAACAGCGAAACTTGACCAGTTCTCATTTCGTTAAGGACTCTGGAGACAACCATTCCCTGTCCGAACAGAAGTTCACAACCATGTCTCAGAGACTCGAGAAATACAGCAGTCATGGAATAGGAGTGGTGAAGGGGAAGAAGCGCGTAGAATACATCCTTGGCTTCGATAGAGAGAAACTGTGGATCAGAAGCCTGATAGACGTCGCTGGTGAAATTTCCATGAGTGAGCACCACGCCCTTCTCGTTTCCTGTGGTGCCACTCGTATAGAGTATGGCTGCTATATCATGCTCAGAAGGGAGTTGATCTAGTAGAGAGCTGGTGTCTACTGCAGGAATCTGTTGAAGACTCGATCGGGCATAGTCGGATTCTCCATTCAGCGAGACTATGCAGTCGAGAGTCGAGAGCCACTCGCTCGCAGAGAGTTTTTCGAGGATATCGGTATCTGCGAACAGTACCTTTGCTTCACTGAATTTACTTAGCGCTTCGACTCGGTCGATCGGCATCTGATTATCCAGAGGAACCACGACGGCAGAAGCAAACTGGATACCAAGATAGGCTATAGCCCATTGAGGCGAGTTTTTTCCGTTTAGAACCACAGTATCCCCTTTCATAACTCCCTGAGAACGGAGATACTCAGCAACCCCGAGAATAGCATGCATGGCCTGGGTATAGGTGAGTGTATGTTTCGCGTTACCGGTGATAGTGGTGAAAGCGGGTCTGTCAGCGTGGTCTCTCATGGTTATGCACAGCATGTGAGGAATAGATGGCCAGGTACCTTCGAAGAGGTCTCCTCGATACTGGTCAAGGACGTCCCAGGAGTGTTTCATCTGATTGTCTCCCATAGGTAGTATAGTTAATAATAACTATACAGTGATTGAAACGAATTTCCTCTATGGTGAGGCAAAATGCGCGAAAAGTCAATTACTTATAAAATAAGATTTAAGTGCAGTAGTTATAATGTACTATCTAGAGCCACATGCCGATTTGCGGTTTTTCAGTCTTGTCGAGCAGATCCTGCAGCGTGATAGAGTCTACCACGCCGTCTATAGCTTTCTTGAGTTGTTCCCAAAGGGGTTGTGTTTCGCAATCTTTAGATCGAGAGCAGGCTTGTGGTCCCTCTTCAATGCATGCAACCGGAGCAAGCGAGCCCTCCATGACCCTAAGAATCATACCACAAGTGATCTGAGCAGGGTCAAGGGCAAGTGAGTATCCTCCCTGTGGTCCACGAATGCTTCTCACGTACCCGACTCTCACCAATTGAATGATGATCTGTTCCAGATATTTATGACTGATATCCTGTCGTTCGGAAATTTCCCGTATTGAGATATAGGTGTCAGATGTCTTTGCTAGTTCAAGCATCAATCGTAGCGCATAGCGCCCTTTAGTGGAAACACGCATTCTTCTCCACCTCCCTCAAACCAGAATACCATAGTATTATAATAGGAACAATAGGAAAAGGCGCCCCACAAGGAGGCGCCTCTCAGAACATGGAATTGGTCATTATCGGTTGAACAGGTATTGATTCACTAAGTTGTTCAACATTTCCTGCTTGCCGCTGATATCCTTTGGATCGGCTCTTCTGCCCAGATCGGCTAGAGTCTCCATGGACATCTTCCCCTGTTCGAACTTCTTCCCTTCTCCTGCATCGAACGATGCGTAGCGATTTGCCTTGAAAGCATCCAATTTCCCATCCTGAAGAATCTTATCGGCCGTTTCAAGACCGAGCGCGAAAGCATCCATCCCGCCAATATGGGCAATGAACAGGTCTTCGAGATCTGTAGAATTTCTTCTTCTCTTTGCATCGAAGTTCAATCCACCGTTATGAAGCCCTCCATTCTTAAGAATAATCAGCATGGCTTCAGTGGTCTCGTAGACATTGGTCGGGAATTCGTCGGTATCCCATCCATTTTGTGCATCGCCTTGGTTGGCATCGACACTTCCGAGCATTCCATGATCAACGCAGACCTGAAGGTCGTGAGCGAATGAGTGACCTGCGAGCGTTGCATGGTTATTCTCGATATTACACTTGAAGTCGTTCTCCAGTCCCTGATCCTTGATAAATGCGATTGCTGTTGCTGCATCGTAGTCATACTGGTGCTTCGATGGTTCCATCGGTTTTGGCTCTATATAGAATGTGCCGTTGAATCCGATCTTTCTGCCATACTCTACCGCCATACGGAAGAACGTGCCGAGATGGTCCTGTTCTCGCTTCGTATCGGTGTTCCAGAGTGTCATGTATCCTTCGCGACCACCCCAGAATGTGTATCCGAGACCACCGAGCATAACGTTCACATCGAGACTCGTCTTAACTTGTAGTGCAGCTCTCCCTACGACAGAAAAGTCGGGATTCGATGCTGCTCCATTCATGTAGCGTGGATGGCTGAAGAGGTTCGATGTATTCCATAGAAGTTTCACACCAGTCTCTTTTTGGAGCTGCTTGAGATGGGTCGCTACCTCAAGATAATTCGCTTCATACTCAGCTGCGTTCGCACCTTCGGGTGAGGCATCGATATCATGGAAAGCATAGAAGGGAGCCCCAATTTTTGTAAAGAACTCGAAGGCTGCTTCTGCTTTCTTCTTTGCAGCAGTCATGGGGTCGGAATCTTTCCAGGGGAACCGCATGGTTGCATCGCCGAAAGGGTCGTTACCATCTGCACAGAACGAGTGCCAGTACGCAATGGAGAAACGGAGATGTTCCTCCATGGTCTTTCCTGCCACAACTTTCTGCGGATTGTAGAACTTGAAAGCCAAAGGGTTATCTGACCCGGGTCCTTCGTACCCGATTTTTCCGATTCCCTTGAAATACTCTTGACTCCCAATGAAATAATCGTTCATGAATGCCTCCTTGAACGTTGTGGTCGGTCCGTCAACCAAA
This sequence comes from uncultured Spirochaetaceae bacterium, assembly GCA_964473245.1. Classification (GTDB taxonomy): domain Bacteria; phylum Spirochaetota; class Spirochaetia; order Sphaerochaetales; family Sphaerochaetaceae; genus CAYZJV01. The sequence goes on along the minus strand of CAYYOL010000001.1, from coordinate 34,544 downwards.
CAGTGGTTCGACGGTGTCCACATACGCTTTATATGTTTTGTATACGTTTCTATATGCTTCGACATGGTCTGCAACAGGAGTACATGCTGCTACCTCATCGAGTTTTACATGTTCAGCAACGATCTCCTCGATAGATACCGACGCTCCCTGTAGCTGGGTGTAGCACCAGTATGCTTGCAACGCCGCCCCAAGAGCCGCGGCTTCGGTTATAATGGGAACCACCACCGGCAGGTTACAGATATCGGCCACCATCTGTCTCCAGATGGCAGATTTGGCACCTCCACCGATAAGACGAATCTCCCGCGCTTCGTAGCCAAGTTCTCCAAATGCATCGAGACCGAGCTTCAGGCCGAAGATCGCAGATTCCAGCGCTGCTCGACTGATATTCTCCTCAGTCATGTTATGCAGATCGAATCCCACAAGGCACCCTTTTCCACGTGGATAGTTTGGTGTCCGTTCCCCATTGAAATAGGGGAGCATGATCACACCCTCTGCACCGATTGGAGCTCCTTTCGCCGTATTGTCGAATGCTACCACACCCTTTTTGAAGAGTGTTCTGGTGACTTCGCTTGCTACAGTACAGTTCATGGTGCATAGCAGCGGAAGCCAGTTCCCAGTCGAACTGCAGAATGCAGCAAGAAGACCCTGAGGATCGATCACAGGAGTGTCCGACGCACCGAAGATCGTCCCTGAGGTACCAAGACTCATAGTGAGCGAACCATCACGAACAGTGCCTGTTCCGATTGCTCCCATCATATTATCTCCACCACCGGATGACACGGGAATACCGCTCGGAATACCGAGAGCTGCTGCAGCGGTCTCGGTTACATACCCCGCCGGTTCATGCGCTTCGATGAGCTTTGGAAGCGTTTCGAGCAGATTTCGTTCGGAATCCAAGCATGTTACCAGACGTTCTGACCAAGTTCTGGTTCGCACATCGAGTAAAGCAGTGCCGGACGCATCTCCATACTCCATGGTGTAGTCTCCAGTGAGCCAGTAGTTAATGTAGTCGTGCGGGAGCAGTATGTGGGCAAGTTTTGCATAGAGCTCTGGTCTATGTTTTTTCATCCAGAGAATTTTTGGAGCGGTATAACCGGGTAGGACGAGGTTGCCCTCCTGTTCAAGAAGCGCATCTCTGCCTCCTGCACAAGCTGTGATCTCATCGCACTCCTGCGTGGTCGATGTGTCATTCCACAATTTCACAGGCCCTAGCACGGATCCCGATTCATCGACAGGGACGAACCCATGTTGCTGACCGGAGACCCCAATCGCCACTATTGACGCTTTGACTTCTTTGTCGATTGAATCGAAACAATGCTGCATGGCACTGATCCACCAAGATGCTTCCTGTTCTCTAGATCCATCGTCTCGACTGATCAACTCATGAGGCGATTGACCGGAAGCGATTATGGTTTGTTTTTCAGTATCATAGCAGATTACCTTGGTGCTCTGTGTGCCAACATCTATACCTGCAACTAGTGCCATTTTGATTACCTCCAGTACATACATCCTGTTTTTCTACTATCGTATTATATCACGCAGGTTTGAATAGACAAAATTGTACACCCATGTATATTATTGACATATGGAGATACAAGACGCTGTGTTTGTCTACCAGATGAAAAACCCCAAGGAGTTGCGCTGGCACGGAAGAACGCATGCGCACGGAGAGAGGGAGTTCGAGATCCACTACTTTCTCGGAGGCGATGGTGAGTTTGTGAATGGTAAGACTTCATATACGATCAGCCCTGGAGCGCTCTTTGTAAGTGCTCCAAAGACAGTCCACTCTATTCATGCTCGAGCAGATGATCCGGTGACATACTACGCCATACTTATCGATGTGGGTGAGGGTGATGAGGCACTAGGGTTCATGTTGCGTGATCAGGAGCGACAGTCTCCGTTCCATATCGGGACGAATTATCGATTCTTCTTCGAGGAAGTGAAGGAGAAAGGGCTCTCTCAATCGATGAAAAGGCGCCAGTCTGCCTGTCATCAGATGTGTTCTCTTCTGTACATGCTCGAGGAGGGACCTGACGGAATCGGCAACGACAACGAAAGTAGACACCTTGAGCGTGCTCTTAGAATCATGCAGAAAAATGTCATGGGATCGCTCACACTCGGTGAACTTGCAGACGAGCTGAACCTGACCGAGTCCTATTTTATCAGACTTTTCTCTCGGAGAATGCGTCAGACTCCCATGAAATACTACATGAAGCTCAAAGTGGAGGCAGCCAGTGCCCTATTAACCTGTACCGAGTTGTCGGTGAAGGAGATATCGGCGAAACTCGGGTTCTCCAGTGAGTTCCATTTCAGTAAACAGTTCAAACTGAAAACGGGAATGGCACCAACGTATTATCGGAGAAATTATTTACAGATGCTCGGTAGCGGTGCAGAGTTGTCAGATATGATAAAGCGCCAATAGCATACCTACCGTGACTAAACCGGTAACAAAGAGTGCAACACTGCTAGCAGCTCCCTGTTGCTTGCCAAGCTCCATGGCTCGGGATGTACCGATCACATGGCTGGAGGTCCCCATGGCTATTCCCTGCAATACTGGATTCTTAACCTTGAACAGACGCAGAATGACCGGGCCTATGAGTGTCCCTGAAATTCCTGTGATAATTACCGACATGACCACAATGGAGAGATCAGCTGATGTGACTGGAACCAATTCTATGGCAATCGCGGTGGTAACCGATTTAGTCAGAAGCGAGCGTTCGAGAATCAACGAGAGACCGAATAGTTTGCTGAGTAGCAGTACGGAGGCTATAGAGACGAACGCTCCAACAGTACTTCCCACCGCAATGGGTAGGTAATTCCCTTTTAGTGAATCGAGATTCTCATATACCATGACTGCAAGACATATCGTCGCGGGAAGGATGAGCATCATCAGTAAATCGCCGCCTTGTTGATAGTGGGAAATCGGAATACCGGTAACTCGCAGTATCGCTATGCAGACAAGGGATGCAACCACAATGGGATTCGCGATCGGAGAGTGGACATTTCGTAACACGCGTCTCGATACAAGGTATGCCAACAGTGTAAGTGTTATGCCGAATTCTGGAAGGACGGTAATGGTATCGATCATGGCTGAGTCCTCTTTTTCCCGACCATACGTTGAAAGCGCATGACCAGAGCTGCAGAACCAAGTGTTGCAAGGAATGTAAGTGTGGTGCTGATTACGATGATTAGGACATAGGTGAAAGATTGTGATCCCAACAGTTCAGTGTGATCTGCAACGTCAACAATCGGGGGAATGAAAAGTACTCCCATATAGGCAAGCAGGATATGGGCGGTACGGTCTATGTGATGAGGACGGATCGCCTTCACCAACAACAGGACAAGGAGGATGAGCATGCCTGCTACACTCGGAGGAAGTGCGATTGGTAACAGGTGTGATACGATGGATCCCGATAGGGAGATGAGCGCAATGAGCGTAATCTGACCGAAAATCACCATAGTCTCGATAATGTACCGATTTCACGTATGAGTTGCAAGCAATGCAGTGGTTCTCATCCTAGTATTCGAAAATGATGCAAGAAAAGTATTGATATTGAAAGCAAAACGTAATAGAATCGAAAGTGAAAAGAAAATTTTTAGAAAGGTGGTCAGGAGCATGGTGGGCTTATCCACTCGCGAAGAACAGATAGTTGAACTCCTCAGGGCCGGTAGTGAAATATCGGTGAATTCGTTGAGCGAGAAACTGAAAGTCTCCGCTGTGACCATTCGTGCAGACCTGAAGTCACTATCGGCAAAGGGTATTATTGTACGTGCCAGAGGTGCAGCAATGCTCGCCTATCATCCACTTTTCTCGGAGAAGCAATCGAGCAACCTGGAGAGTAAGGAGAACATTGCCAAGGCCGCAGCATCTCTCGTGTCCGATGGTGATCGAATCATGATAACCAACGGAACCACAAGTGCGCTCATCGGTCGCTACCTGCTTGGAAAGCGGGATGTTCAGGTTGTTTCGAACTCCACACTGCTCACGCCCTATGCGCGGGTGAATCCAAATTTGTCGCTTACCATCGTGGGAGGAGAGTTCCGTCCATCGGCAGAGGCGCTTGTAGGTCCTGTAGCGCTGAATCAGTTGCAGGAGTACCACGTGAAAATGACCTTCACCGGTACCGATGGACTGACTCTCGAACATGGACTTACCACGCATCTCATGGAGAATGCCGAGATCGTGAGACAGATGTGCAAGCAGGCGACGAAACGGGTGCTGGTCGCGGACTCTTCGAAGTTCGGAAAGCAGGGGTTCGTCAGAATTTTTCCGATGTCCGATATCGATGTCCTGATCACCGACAGTGGCCTCAATCCAAAGGCCGTGGAAGCTATCAGGAATCTGGGTATAGAAGTAATCGTAGTTTGATGAGCAGTAAATCATCTGCTCACGAGAGGAGAACATATGGCAGTAGAAGTAGTAATGCCGAAACAAGGAAACTCTGTAGAGTCGTGCATCATCATTGACTGGAAGGTGCAAGAGGGAGATATCGTCTCTGTTGGCGATGTCGTCTGTGAGGCGGAGACCGATAAGTCTACGATAGAGGTTGAATCGACCGCAGATGGGACAGTTCTGAAATTGTTGTATGCAGTCGAGGAAGAAGTACCCGTCATGAAACCCATCATGGTCGTAGGAGAGCCGGGCGAACAAGTGCAAGAGGCTCCTACGGGAGATTCTGCTTCCGAGCCTACTGAAAGAGAAGATTCGAAGTCTGAGACAAAGGAGTCCACTCCTGCTCCGGAATTTAAACACGCATCGACGGCCGGGTCAGAGCACTCAGCTCATCCGGTGAGTCCCCGAGCACGGGCAGCTGCAACCGCTGCTGGTGTAGATGCGACAACTCTCGATCCCACTGGTCCGAAAGGGCGTGTGATAGAGCGCGATGTCATTGGTGCTCTGAAAGGAAGAGAGCCTCTCACTCCCGCGGCGAAGGCGGCACTGGTAGAGCAGGGGCTGCAGTCACCGGAGCGTGGTAGTGGAATAGGGGGGCGTGTCCGTTCAGAGGATCTTGTCCAAGTTCCGCAGCAACCATCGGCACAGCCCCTGGCTGGTTCCGATGGTTCGTTCCCTGGTCCGGTTGTTGAGACTGCAGTGAAGGGTGTACGGAAAGTGACAGCCAAAAGAATGCATGCATCGTTGGCAGAGACTGCACAATTCACTATGAACGCATATGCAGATGCTTCTGCTCTCCAGTCACTTAGAGCTCGGTTCAAAGCCAGTGCTCCCGAGTTAGGATTGCAGAATGTCACCATAAACGATCTGGTGCTTTTCGCAGTATCTCGCACATTACTACAATTTCCCTATATGAACAGTCATTTCCTCGGAGATTCCATTCGCACATTCGAAGAGGTTCACCTCGGTTGTGCTGTGGATACGCCAAAGGGTCTTCTTGTGCCGGTTATCAGACATGCACATGCTCGTTCTCTGAAACAACTCTCAGATGAATTCAAACGATTGGCTTCATTGGGAGTCGAAGGTAAGGCCCAACCAGATGATCTCACTGGAGGAACGTTCACCGTAACGAACCTTGGCGGTCTCGGTGTGGATACGTTCACTCCTGTGATCAATGTGCCAGAGGTAGCCATTCTCGGCGTGGGAGGTATCTCCCTTCGTGCTGTACAAAACGAAGATGACGATCTACAGTTCATTCCGCATATCGGTCTCTCGTTGACGATCGATCATCAGGCTGTCGATGGTGCTCCCGGTGCCAGATTCTTGAAGGCTCTGTGTGACAACATTGCTTCGTTGGATCTCATTATGGCACTGTAGAGGAGGAGTTATGGAATCATATGATCTTATAGTGATTGGAGCTGGTCCTGGTGGCTACATAGCTGCAGAGCGCGCTGGAGCGCTGGGACGAAAGGTGTTGTTGATTGAGCGCGATCATCTCGGAGGGGTCTGCACCAACTGGGGTTGTATTCCTACGAAGAGCCTATTGAATTCGGCCAAACTCTACCGACATGCAAAGGAGTCGGCAGACAAGGGAGTAGTGACTGAATCGGTGAAGTTCGACCTGAAGCGTGCCATGAGTTGGAAACAGGAGACTATCGAAACGCTAAGAAACGGTATTCAGTTCCTCATGAAGAGCAATAAGGTGACCGTGGTGAAGGGAGAGGCTGAATGTGTCGATTCACACCATGTCCGAGTAGGTGATGACCTTTATGAGGGGACACACCTGATGCTTGCCACCGGAAGCTCTCCCATCGTCCCTCCGATCAAAGGGTACGATCTGCCGCATGTGATGACGAGCAATGAAGTATTGGAAATCGAAGCTCTTCCTCAATCTCTCGTGATAATAGGTGGAGGCGTCATAGGAATCGAATTTGCCTCATTCTTCTCATCTGTCGGTGTCGATGTAACCGTAGTAGAGATGATGGATGAGATTCTTCCCATGTTGGAACCTGAGTTCGCGAAACTTATGCGACGTGAGTTGAAACCGGTGAAATTCCATCTTGGCAGTACAGTTACCGGGATAACCGAAGAGCAGGTCATCTTTACAGATGCCAAGGGGAAAGAGCAGAAGATCTCTGCAGAACGAGTGTTGATGAGTGTCGGACGAAAACCGAACACCGGGAATCTGAAGAGACTGCAGCTCGATATCGGTAAAAACGGAGTTGTCGTGGATGATCTACTCAGGACCAACATTCCCGATGTCTTTGCGGTCGGAGATCTCACCGGCAAGTCTCTTCTTGCCCATTCTGCAACACGTATGGCGGAAGTGGTCGTATCAAACCTCTACGGTGTTGGTGGCCAACGCATGCGGTATCATGCGATTCCTTGGGCAGTATACAGTATACCCGAAGCAGCCGGTTGTGGTCTTACCGAACAGGAGGCCGTGAAACAAGGAAGGGAAGTTCTTACCGGAACCACGCAGATGCGTGCAAATGGAAGATTTCTCGCTGAACATGGGAAGCGGGCAGCTGGATTGTGCAAAGTGGTCATCGATGCGAAGAGCAAGGTGATTCTTGGGATCCATCTGCTGGGTCCGTACAGCAGCGAAATGATCTATGGTGCATCTGCGATCATTGAAGCCGAGCTGAGAATTCAGGATGTGAAGGAGATTGTATTTCCTCACCCCAGCGTCTCCGAAGTAATCAGAGACACATTATTCGCACTAGAACATACCCTTTGAGGTAAAGGAGATTTATAGATGTCAAAACAAATTACACTCGATCCTGTAGCATTGCGGGAAAAAGATACCATCACTGTTCCCAAGATCCCGGTGAATCACTATACACCGGATTTCAAGAAAGAACTGAAAGTGTACGGCAAAGAGCGGCTGGTAAAGGTCTTCTATGACATGCTCGTGATTCGCGAATTCGAATCCATGCTCGATTCGATCAAAAGAGAGGGCGTGTACCAAGGGATCTCCTACAACCACAAGGGCCCGGCACACTTGAGTATAGGCCAGGAGTCGGCTGCGGTGGGACAGGCGCTCAACTTGGATCCCGAAGATTTCATCTTTGGATCTCACCGAAGTCATGGTGAAATCCTGAGTAAGTGTCTCTCAGCGATTGATAAGATGGACGAGAAGGATATCACCACCATCATGGAAGAGTTCATGGGGGGTGAAACCTACGAAATCGTCAAGAAACATTATCCTGGAAAAAACCCCAAGGATCTTGCCGAGAATTTTGTGATCTATGGCACCCTTGCCGAGATCTATGCGAAGGCTCCCGGATTCAGCAAAGGACTTGGTGGGTCAATGCATACGTTCTTCGCTCCATTCGGCAGCATGCCGAACAATGCCATTGTTGGTGGATCGGGAACGATCGCCTTTGGTTCTGCTCTGTATAAGAAGATCAACCGGAAGAAAGGTATCGTAATTGCCAATATCGGAGATGGCTCTCTTGCACGCGGCCCCGTCTGGGAAGCTATGAATATGGCCTCCATGGATCAGTACAACACGCTCTGGGACGAAAACAAGGGTGCACCTCCCTACATGGTGAATGTATTCGACAATTTTTATGGCATGGGAGGTCAGCCTGTAGGGGAGACCGGTGGTATGGGAGTTGCTGCCCGGATGGGTGCCGGGGTGAACCCCGATGCCATGCATGCAGAACGTGTTGATGGGTTCAATCCACTTGCTGTGGCAGATGCAGTTGCACGGAAGAAGAAATTGCTTCTGGAAGGGAAGGGCCCGGTATTCATGGATACTATTACGTATCGTTTCAGTGGCCACAGCCCCTCGGATGCTATGACCTATCGAACAAAGGAGGAGCTTGAAGCCTTCAAGGCGCAGGATCCGGTATTCGCCTACGGTAGATATATCGTAGATAACGGTCTTGTCACCGAAGATGATCTTGAGGCAATGAAGAACACGATTCTCGAAAAGATGAAGAAGGCGCTCGAACTGACTGTGAACGATGACATTTCTCCCATGGTCGATGAACAGTTCATCGAGAGTGTTATGTTCAGCAATGGGAATCGAGAAAAACTCGACGACCGGGATCCAGAGTTGAGTCAGAAACTCGAGGAGAACGCGCGCGTACAGCAGATTGCGAAACGGAACCGGTATGCGTTCGATGAACAAGGAAAAGAGTATCCTGCAAGCAGACAGTATCAGTATCGAGATGCAGTATTCGAGGCCATGGTTCACCGTTTCTCCATCGATCCGACACTGGTCGCCTATGGAGAAGATCATCGTGACTGGGGTGGCGCCTTCGCTTGTTATCGTGGACTCACTGAATTACTTCCCTACCATAGATTCTTCAACTCACCGATCTCTGAGTCGGCTATCGTTGGAAGTGGTGTAGGATATGCCATGAGTGGAGGACGAGCGGTTGTGGAACTCATGTACTGCGACTTCCTCGGCTGTGCAGGCGATGAAGTCTTCAATCAGATGCCGAAGTGGCAGGCAATGTCCGCCGGTGCTCTGCAGATGCCTCTGGTATTGCGCGTATCGGTTGGAAACAAATATGGAGCTCAACACTCCCAGGAGTGGACCAGTATGGTAGCTTCGGTTCCTGGCCTCAAGGCAATGTACCCGGCAACACCCTACGATGTGAAAGGTATGCTCAACTATGCGTTGCGTGGTACCGATCCTGTAGTGTTCTTTGAGAGCCAGAAGTTATACGGTATCGGAGAGATGTTTGAGAAGGATGGGGTTCCTGAAGGGTATTATGAGATACCGGAAGGAGAGCCAGCAATTCGGAAAGCAGGAAGCGATGTGACACTGATTGCACTCGGGCCTTCACTCTATACTTGTATGGATGCTGCGAAGAAGCTCAAAGAGACGTATGGAGTTGAAGCAGAAGTGGTGGATCTCAGGTGGATCAATCCCCTGAAGTACGATCTTCTTGTCGAATCCATAAAAAAGACTGGAAAGGCAGTATTGGTCACCGACAGTACTGAGAGAGGTAGCTACCTGCAGACTGTAGCAGCGAACCTTGCACGCCTTGCGTTCGATTATCTCGATGCACCTCCAGTTGTGGTTGGATCCAGAAACTGGATCACTCCTCCGGCTGAGATGGAAGATTACTACTTCCCTCAAGTGGATACCATCATAGATACGATACACGAACAGATCATGCCTATCGCCGGTCATACAGTTACGAGAAACAGGACGGACGGCGAGTTCGCTCGCATGCAGCTAGCAGGCGTCTGATCGATAACGTCACACCAATGCCAAGACCCGCCCTTCGGCGGGCCTTGGATTAGTATCTTGCGATGAGGAGCAATTGACTATGCAAAAAAGTGATAAAGAGATCTTCCCTTTAGATACAGTAAGAAATGACTTGCAGAATCGGGATAAGAATCTGAGATTGGAAGCCGCTTCACGTATTGGGCGAGCGGTTCAAGATGGGCGTCTGCAGAGGACTGTTCTCGAGGAGGTGAACAACCATGTGCATACCACATACTCGTTCAGTCCGTATGAACCGGCGGCTGCTTCGTTTGCAGCATGGGAGTCCGGTCTCGGAATCGTGGGCTCCATAGATCATGACAGCATTGGAGCAGCTCGTGAAATGCTCGATGCCTCGGCAAGAATCGGTATTGCCAGTACGGTCGGATTCGAAGTGCGTACAGGATTTCTCGACTCTCCCTTCGCTGATAAGAAGATCAATAATCCCGATTCTCCTGGCATTGTATACATGTGTGTACATGGTGTGCCGGCGCGGCATATCGATGCAGTGAATGAGTTCCTCTTACCGATTCGAGAGATTCGGAATGCAAGAAATCGTGCGCAAGTATCGGCACTGAATGACCTCATTACCGTAAATGGTCTTGAACCGCTCGACTTCGATCGGGATGTGGTGCCACTATCTCGCTGGCATGATGGTGGAAGCATAACAGAGAGACATATCCTCCATGCATGTGCTGCCAGAATCATGAGTATGGTGCCTGCCGGTGCAGAACTCGTATCCTTCCTCGAACAGAACCTCAACATTACAGTCACAGGTAAGGTGCGTAGCTTTCTATCAGATTCTACGAACCCCCATTACCAGTACGACCTGCTTGGGGTGTTGAAGAGTTCCTATCTTCCCCGTTTCTTCATTCAACCAGATCGAAATGAGACGGTGGATGCACGAACGGTTGTCGCCTTCGCACGATCCATAGGGGCGATTCCCGCTTATGCATATCTCGGTGACATAGCCGAGAGTATCACGGGAGATAAAAAGGCTGAGAAGTTCGAGGATGATTTTCTCGATGAGCTAGTAGCGTATCTTGCTGAGATCGGGTTTCCAGCGATCACCTATATGCCGCCCCGCAACACGAAGCGCCAGATGGAGCGATTGCAGGGGCTTTGTAGAGCTCATGGTCTCATGGAGATCAGTGGTGTGGATATCAATTCATCGAGGCAATCATTCAACTGTCCAGAGATGCTGGATCCAGGCTGTGTCCATCTGGTCGATTCAGCATGGGCACTCGTAGCGCATGAAAAGTTAACCGAATATTCGAGCGAGTGGGATTTGTTCAGTTTGAACAACCCTTTAGCGAAGGTGCCACTCGAGCAGCGGATTTCAAGCTATGCCGATCTTGGTCGGCGTATGGATCCATTCAATCCGGAATCCATCATAGATGAAGCAAAAAGAGTATTGAATTAAAGGAGAATACTGCATGGAAATACCAAAACCCGATCCGAAATACTGGATCCCACCCATTGTACGAGGAATGACCTGTAATGGTGAGACTGGACTTTTCGTAACTGCAATGGATGCCGGTGAAGCAGAGTTCACATTGACGTCCATAGACATGAATAAGACTCTTGAACATCATGTGAGTGAGTGGAGAGGGGCTTTTACTGCATTCACCGAAAAGCATCGAAGGTATCCGAAATCGGTTGCTCTCGAGGGTGCGAATTGGGTTCTCGGACTGGGTGATGAGTTCGACACTGCCTCGAAGGGAATCGGCTCTGATAGGAATCCGGCATTACCTGGATCGTCTGCTCGTGCCGATATCATGCGAGGTAAGATCTCTCTAGTCACCGGTGGTGCACAGGGGTTCGGCGAAGGTTTCGTGAAAGGGCTGATAGATGAAGGCGGTTTCGTTTACATAGCAGATATGAACCATGGAGGAGCAAAGGAACTTGCAGAAAAATTGAATCAATCGGCTGGGAGAACTGTTGCCAGAGGGGTATATGTCAATGTGACCGAAGAGGAGTCTGTCGAACGGATGATGGACGAAGTCGCGCGCACCACCGGATCGATCGATCTATTCGTCTCCAATGCAGGTGTACTCAAAGCCGGTAGCGTGAAAGAGCTCTCTTTGCAAGACTTTCAGTTCGTGACTTCGGTCGATTATACCGGATTCTTCATCTGCACAAAATTCGCTGCTCGACAGCTTGCGCTGCAAAATGTCGGCTCGAACGGTCGTTATTTGACAGACATTGTAACCATAAGTAGCAAGAGCGGACTTGAGGGGTCGAACAAGAACGGAGCGTATGCCGGAGCCAAATTCGGTACCATAGGACTTGCGCAGAGTTTTGCATTGGAACTGGTTACCGACAATATCAAGGTCAATGCGGTCTGTCCGGGCAACTTTCTCGATGGACCACTCTGGTCTGACCCTGATCGAGGGTTGTTTGTCCAGTACCTCAGGGCTGGAAAAGTACCCGGTGCGAGGACTGTTGAAGATGTGCGAAGGTCGTATGAGTCCAAAGTCCCGTTGAATCGAGGATGCAGAACTGAAGATGTAGTACGTGCAATATGTTATATTGTTGAACAGAAATATGAGACCGGTCAGGCTGTCCCTGTGACAGGTGGTCAGGTCATGCTCAATTAGGCAGGAGGAAGCCATGAAGACAAGAGCGGTAAGATTGTATGGAAAGAATGATCTGCGGATAGAAGAGTTTGAACTCCCCGCAATCAAGGATGATGAGATATTAGCAAAAATCATAACTAACAGTGTCTGTATGTCCGATCACAAGGCTGCGGAGCAGGGTGGTGATCACAAGAGAATTCCAGATGATGTGGCCGATAATCCTATCATCTTGGGACATGAATTTTGCGGAGAGATTGTGGAAGTAGGGAGCAAGTGGGCCGATTCCTTCTCTGCTGGAGATCGATTCTCGATTCAACCTGCACTGAATTATAAAGGAACTCTCGATGCACCTGGGTACTCATACCAGTACATTGGTGGAGATGCCACCTACATCGTGATCCCCAATGAGGTCATGGAGTTGGATTGTCTACTGAAGTACGAAGGAGATGCGTTCTTTCTTGGTTCTCTTGCAGAGCCGGTCTCGTGTATCGTCGGTACCTATCACGCTATGTACCACACCACAGGAGGATCGTATGTCCACAAGATGGGCATTGTAGAGGGTGGAAATGTCGCTATTCTCGCAGGTGTCGGTCCTATGGGACTGGGAGCCATTGATTACGGTCTCCACTGTGACAGAAAGCCTGGCCTCATGGTGGTGACCGACATTGACGAAGCACGATTGGCTCGTGCTGCAGAATTATACACTGTCGAGGATGCTGAGAAGCAGGGAGTGAAGCTGGTCTACCTGAATACAAAGGATCTCGACGATCCAGTGGCTGAATTGAAGAAGCTATCTGGTGGCCACGGTTATGATGATGTATTCGTCATGGCTCCGGTTCGTCCTCTGGTTGAGCAGGCTGATGCTATTCTCGCCAAAGATGGCTGTCTTAACTTTTTCGCAGGTCCAAACAGAACCGACTTCAGTGCTATGTTGAATTTCTACAATGTCCACTATGGAAGTACGCATATCGTGGGAACCAGTGGAGGAAATACTGCAGATATGAAGGAATCTCTCCAGATGATGGAGCAGGGATTGATCAATCCTTCGGTAATGATTACACACATCGGAGGGTTGAACGCGGTTCCAGAGACCGTGATCAAACTTCCTTCAATCCCAGGCGGCAAGAAGCTTATGTATACACACATAAGTCTTCCGTTGACGGCGATTGCCGATTTCGCAGAGGTTGGTAAGCGTGATCCTCTGTTTGCGAAGCTTGCCGAACTCGTGGAGAAACACGGTGGATTGTGGAATATTGAAGCTGAACGTTTCCTCTTGGAAAACGCACCAAAAATGGATTCATAGTAGAGGAGTATACCCATGGCCAAGCACATAGCAGTTGACCTAGGCGCATCAAATGGAAGAGTGATTGTTGGAGATGTCTCGGGATTTGAAGTGATGAATCGTTTCGTTACAAGAAATGAGATGCATCTACACGAGTCCCATTGGGATATCACCTATATCTTCTCTGAGATCAAAAAGGGTATCAAGGAGGCATTTTCCCGCTATGGTGATGAAATTGTCTCCATCGGAGTCGACTCCTGGGGGGTCGACTACGGATTACTCGATGCTTATGGGTCGCTCATCGCTCTACCGTATCACTATCGGGATTCGAGAACCGATGGCATGGTGGAGTATGTCTGTGACAAACTTGGCAAACGGGAAATATTCGAGAGAACGGGGCTTGCATTCCAGCCATTCAACACCTTGTATCAACTTGCTGCCATGCAGGTCTCTCGTCCGGAAACCCTAGCGCTTGCTAAACACTATCTCTCGATTCCCGATCTGATCAACTACTGGTTGACCGGTAGCATGGTGAATGAAGTAACACATGCCAGCACTACGCAGCTGTACAATCCTAATACACAGGATTGGGATTGGGAGACCATAGAAGGTATGGGCTTCCCCCGAACGATGTTCGGGACTCTGGTGGATAGCGGTACAGTAGTCGGCCCTCTCCATCCAGCTGTGGCTCAGGAGCTTCATGCACCCGATTCGGTAGTTGTTGTAGCCGTCGGTTGCCATGATACGGCATCGGCGGTTGCGGCTGTACCTGCTGAACCTGGCAAGGATTTTCTCTATATCTCCAGTGGAACCTGGTCGCTGCTTGGCGTAGAGTCGGACAAGCCGATCATAACCGAGACGGCTCTCGAGAGCGGGTTCACGAACGAAGTTGCCGTAAACAAGAACATCCGATTCTTGAAGAATATTATGGGAATGTGGATTCAGCAGGAGTGTGTTCGGTATTGGGAGTCGAAAGGGGAGGAGATTGCGTGGAAGGATCTCGATGCAGAGACGTTGGCGTGTGCTGACTATCCCGGGTATATCGATCCCGATGACAATCGGTATCTGAAACCAAACACTCCCCAGTCGCTCATGATCGATCGAGTAGCAGAGAACACGAGGGAACTTGGGTTCAGAGCCCCCGAAAGTAAAGGTGAGTATATGGTCGCCATCTATCGTGGTCTGGCTAAAGCATACGCAAAGGCGATCAAACATCTGGAATCAATCACCGGTAAGAGCTATGCAAACCTGCATATCATAGGGGGTGGGTGCAAGAATGAGATTCTCGACCAATGGAGTGCCGACGAGACTGGACTCACTGTCTATGCAGGGCCGATCGAAGCGACAGCACTTGGAAATATCTTGGTTCAGAGTGTGGCCACAGGAACCATCAGCTCGCTCCAAGAGGGGCGTTCTCATATTATCAATCGACAGAAGGTGAAGCGATTCGACCCTAGATCCTAGATCTGTAGCCTTGAGTTCGCAGTAACCGGTTTCTTTGTGAGACCGGTTTTTTTGTTGCGTGAGTGTTGCTGAAAGATGTCTGCTATAGAGAAAATCTGTATATTTATGTATAAACTGTTGTATAAATATCGAGAAACTGATAGCATGCAACAAATTTATTGAGTATGCAACAAAAAGGTGTGCATTTTTGAGGAGCTTGCCCATGTACGATACCGAATTGATTCTATCCGATGGAACTCGATTCCCCGGATGCGGTTTTGGCCAATCAGCCCCGGAGCCAAACGATCTACTTGCCTTGGATTACGACGAAGCTCCCATCGGAGAGCTGGTGTTCAATACAGGAATGGGTGTCTATCACGAGATCATCACCGACCCTTCCTATGCCGGACAAGCGATCGTCATGACATCGCCTCACATTGGAAACTATGGGTGTAGTACCGAGTGGAACGAGATGTTGGACTCCAAACCACCTTGCAAATCGCTCATAGTACGAGATATATATGCCGGTCCCGTTGCAGATTCCAGACGACCTCTGGATACACAATGCAGAGAGTGGAATCTAGCCGGTCTCTCTCATGTCGATACGAGAGCTCTTACACTTCATATCCGAACCAATGGGAATCAGTATGGGGTACTTGTGAAACGAACCGATGACCTCGATGAGTTTCTTGCTCGGATCATTACTTGGATGGAAGGGTGCCCACCCATGGTCAACCGCGATTTCGTAACATCCAGCTCGCTCGCACAGTCACACATATTTCATCCGAACAATGAGGTGAAAGCTCGGTATGCACTGTGGGATTTCGGAACGAAGAAGTCGATCATACAGCAACTGGTTCAGCACGATATTGAGGTGACGGTCTTTCCCTGCACGGTACCGCTGAAAGATATTTTCGTTGAAGGGCATCATTTCGATGCTCTTTTTCTTTCCAATGGTCCTGGCGACCCTGTCACCCTCTCCTCCCATGTCGATCAGCTCAAGCTTTGTATCGGTATCATACCAATACTTGGGATATGTCTTGGACATCAACTAGCTGCACTTGCTCTGGGAGCACAGACGGAAAAAATGTTGTTCGGTCACCATGGATCGAACCATCCAGTTCGCGACCTCGACTCTGGAAGAGTATATGTCACCGCACAGAACCATGGCTATTGCGTATCCAAATCGACACTTCCAGCAACTACGACATTGTGGTTGATCAACGATAATGATGGTTCGGTCGAGGGACTCTTTGACCAAGTGCATAGGGTGATGACAGTTCAGTTCCATCCTGAAGCGTCTCCAGGTCCATGGGAAGGGAGAGCTCTTTTTCGAAGATTCACTTCATGGGTAGCGCGCTCTGGTCCAGCTCAAAAAACCACACAGGAGGTGCCTTATGCCCGCTAGAAGAGATATCGAAAGCATTATCATAATCGGAAGTGGACCGATCGTGATCGGACAAGCCTGTGAATTCGATTACTCGGGAACCCAGGCTGTCCAGGCACTTAAGGAGGAGGGGTATCGTGTCATACTGGTGAATCCGAATCCCGCCACGGTCATGACCACTCCTGGGATTGCAGATGCTATCTACATGGAGCCATTGACCGTAGAGTACGTAGAGCAGGTGATCGAGAAAGAGCGCCCAGATGCCATACTGACCACCATGGGTGGGCAGACAGGACTAAATGTGACTGTTGCGCTACATGAAGCGGGCATACTCGACCGATATCGAGTTGAGATCGTCGGCGCTAGCATCGCTTCGATCGAGCTTGCCGAAGATAGAAGACGTTTCAAAGAGATCGTTGCATCCATCGGGCTAGAATCTGCTCGGTCTGTTACGGTGAAGTCGTTGGAGGAAGCACTTCTATTCAAAGAGATGGTCGGTCTACCGCTCATTCTCAGACCCAGTTTCACCCTTGGCGGTTTCGGAGGAGGAATCGTAAAACGAGAAGAGGATTTCAAGCGGATGATTCACGCAGCGCTCCAGGCAAGTCCGACTCGGGAGGTGCTGGTTGAGGAATCTCTTCTGGGTTGGCAAGAGTTCGAACTAGAGGTCATGCGTGACCGGAGTGATAACGCGATCGTGGTATGCTCGATCGAGAATGTCGATCCCATGGGAATCCATACCGGAGATAGTATCACCGTCGCACCAGTACAGACTCTCTCCGATTTTGCCTATCAGAGAATGCGGAGTGCAGCGATAGAAATTCTTCGAGCTATCGGAGTCGATTGTGGGGGATCGAATGTGCAATTTGCTTTCGATCCGACTACTGAGCGGATGGTGGTCGTGGAGATGAATCCACGGGTCTCCCGGTCCTCAGCTTTGGCAAGCAAGGCTACCGGGTTTCCCATTGCTCGGTGCTCTGCCAAGCTTGCTGTCGGGTACACGCTCGATGAAGTGCTCAATGATATCACCGGTGTCACCGCAAGTAGTTTCGAGCCTTCACTCGACTATTGTGCCGTCAAAGTCCCCCGCTTCGAGATGGAGAAATTCCCTATGCCTACCGATGCATTGGGTACCCAGATGCGCTCAGTCGGGGAGGCTCTTGCTATAGGGAGGACGTTCCCGGAAGCCTTGAACAAGGCCATGCGTTCGATCGAACGGAGTATGGATGGATTGGTGAGATTGGAGGAGGTCCTCGGATATAGTGTTGAGGACGTTCCGGTGATACTGGAAAGTGCTCATCCACTTCGGATCTGTGCAGTCTATTCCACATTGTGGAGCAAGGGAGCAGCTGCCATAGAAACAATCGCAACCAAGACCGGATATGATCGCTGGTTCATTTTCCAGATACTTCGTCTTGTCCAGTTCGAACAACGGCTCATCGATGAAGCTGCACACGGGACACTCCTTCCAGAAACGATCATGGAGGCGAAAAAGCTCGGCTTCAGTGATTCTCGAATTGCTCAAGTCACCGCAATCTCTGCTTGTGAGATAACCGAAAAAAGACGGGATATCGGATGTGTCCCGGTAGTACATTTCATAGATACCTGTGCAGGTGAATTCGAGGCGGCAACGACCTATTGCTATACGACATACGGAGAAATCGATGAGGCAGCGCCTGTTGGCGATGCATCGGTCGCGATCGTCGCAAGCGGTCCGAACAGAGTAGGGCAAGGTCTAGAGTTCGATACCTGCTGCACTCTCGCCTCGCTTGCCTACAAGCAGCGCGGTCGTACCACCATCATGATCAACTCAAACCCTGAGACGGTCTCAACCGACTATACGATAAGCGACAGACTGTATTTAGAGCCGTTGACCAGTGAACAGGTACTTGAAGTAGCCCTAAGGGAGCGGGTCTCTGCAGTTGTGCTGCAATTGGGTGGGCAGACACCGCTCTCCATGCTATCGGATCTCCATAGCGCGAACATCCCCGTGGTGGGAACTTCGTACGAGTCCATGATGATTGCAGATGATAGAAGAAAATTCTCTGAGTTGATGGATGACCTGGGTTTGGCTCAGAGTGAAAATCGTACTGCTTACACTCGAGAAGAGGTTATCAGGTGCGCATCAGAGGTCACGTATCCTGTATTACTTAGACCATCGCATGTACTCGGAGGGCGAAACATGGAGATCGTCTACGATACAGCACAGCTACAGAGTTATCTTGATGGACCGGTGGTGATAGGACCAGAGAATCCGATCCTTGTCGATCATTTCCTTGAGGATGCGTTCGAGTACGATCTGGATGCAGTAAGCGACGGAACTTCGCTGTACATTGGAGGTATTCTTCAGCATATTGAGGCTGCAGGTATCCATTCCGGTGATTCGGCAGCAGTATTTCCTCCGTTCGCTTCAAAGCCAGAAATACTGCAACAGATGCGCGAAGCGTCACTTGCTATCGCACAACGGTTACATGTTGTCGGGTTCATGAACATACAATTCGCCGTTCAGCACGACCGGTTGTATGTGATCGAGGTGAATCCCCGTGCCAGTAGAACTGTTCCATTCATATCCAAGATGTCACAAGTCGATCTAGTCGATACTGCAGTCAGGATATGGGAAGGAGAGAGTCTGGTCGATCAGCAGCTTGTACAGAAACCAGGCGATATTGGCGAAGGAACCTGCCGGTTCGGCTGGGCAGTGAAAGAGGCTGTATTCTCATTCGATCGATTTATCGATATGGATCCTCAACTGGGTCCAGAGATGCGTTCCACTGGAGAGGTGATCGGCATCGGGGCAACCTTCGGGGAGGCCTTTGCGAAAAGCCAGGTTGCTGCAGGGAATCGGTTGCCCACCAAAGGACGAGTGTGTATATCGGTGAACAAACGAGATCGGAAGAGTGTGATTCCGCTGGCTCGTGCACTTCAGGAGTCGGGATTCGAACTAGCAGCGACTCGTGGCACTGCTCGAGATCTGTTCACAGAGGGAATCGTGTGTGAGACGGTGTTGAAGACCGATGAAGGGCATCCGAATATCCTCGATCACATGAACCACCAAAGAATCGATTTGTTGATCAACACCCCTATGGGGAAACGGGCACAACGTGGGGACGAGAATCTACGATCGGCTGCATTGAGAAATTCTATACCCTATACGACTACATTGAGCGCAGCGGCAGCTGCAGTGGAGGCAATACGATATCTACGAAACAGGCGCCAGAACTGAGATACAGCACTGACGCCTGGATTCGGGCAGAGAGGATTTGAACCTCCGACCCCTTGGTCCCGAACCAAGTGCGCTAGCCCCTGCGCTACTGCCCGGATTGATGTGTTGTGAGAAAACCACAACGGGGCAAACTATATACAATGCTCAATCTTGTGTCAATGAGCAACATTGACACTATACGTGCTACATGCTATTTTTCTGGAGATGTCCTTCACCGGAGGGCACTTCTAATTTGTGCAGGAAAGAGGTCGTACATGCCTTCAAAGGATTCGAAAACTCCAGGGAAAGATGACGCTAAAGTTGTCAAGTTCAAAGCTAACGAAGAAAGCCGCAAAAATGTGGCGAAGAAGACGGGTGGCATCACCCTTACCAAGATAGTCACCTATGTCATTCTTGGCTTGCTTGCCATTGTTCTCGTGGTGGGAGTGTTTCCCTCCTTTGGAACCGGGGGACAGTCTTCGAGCATTCGGTTCGGGTCCTATGATGGAAATCCAATCGAATTTTCATTTGGAAACTATTTTTATCGTCAGTATCAGAACCAGGCGCAGCAGAACAGAAGCGGCGGGGAATCGGCAAGTTATCAGATCTGGAGATCTGCGTTCGAAAGCACCGTGTTCCATACAGCTCTGACCAATATGGCGGAGGCTGTCGGAATTCGTGTGGCCGAACCGACGCTCAACAGAGCGATCATAGATAGCGGTGCCTATCATCGCGACGGGAAGTTCGATGTCTCTGTCTATGAGCAGGCAAGTCTTGAGAGCAGAAACCAGCTCAAGACCCAGTATCAGGAGAATCTGCCTGTCCAGATGGTCATGGAGGATATTTCGACGGTACTGACCGCACCTGGTGAATTCTCCTATATCGTGGAATTAGGTGATTCGGCACGATCATTCTCCTACGTGGTATTCGATCATGAAGCCTATCCCGATGCCCTAGCTCAGGAGTATGCTCAGAATCATCCTTCTCTTTTTACATTGATCGATATCTCCGTGATCACGGTAGGCGATCGTGTACAGGCAGAGGAGCTTCGGAGTGCTATCGTAGCTGGAGAAACAACATTCGAAGACGCTGCACGCATGAATTCCCTGGATTCGTTCTCTGCTGAAGGCGGACGAGCTGGAACTTGGTATCTCTACGAGCTGCAGGGGAATTTCAGCAATCCGGAAGAGGTGAATGCGCTATTCTCTGCACAAGAGGGTGAGATCACACAGGCATTCGATGCACCTGGTGGTGCTGTGCTCTATCGTGTTGAGGGCTCTCCGTTCCTTCCCGATTTCGCCGATACCGAAGTCCTTGCCGATGTGAAGACCTATATTGGGACCCATGAGACGGAACTCATTGCTTCGTATGTAGAACAGGAGGCTCAGGAGTTCACCAACCTAGTGGCGACCGAGGGCGATTTTGACCGTGCAGCTCAGCGGGCAGGTGTCTCAGTGATCTCAGTGGATGCCACACCGATCAACGTCGGTGGCTCGAGCTACCTCACCGGTTTCTCCTATACCGATCCAAGAGGGCATTTGAACAATCTCTCCTCCGATACCGATGCAATGCGAACGCTGTATACCATTCCCGTTGGCTCGGTGTCCGATCCTATCGAAGCTGATGGAAGATTCATCGTTGCTCAGGTGACCGGAGAGACTGGGATGGATGCCGAGATGCGCGAATATCTTGAACTGGTATATCCTTACATGAGTCAATCTCAGAGCCAGCAGGATATGATCCAAGCTGTGTTTACCTCCGATAAACTCCAGGACAATTTCCTCATGACCTACATGGAGGAGATCATGGGTATCGGTTCTAACTAGACTGTCTCCAACCTGTTCCATGAAAACCCCTCTGTCACGAGCAGAAGGGGTTTTTCTTTGATTTTTTTTCGGTTGTCAAGGGAGGATAGTATCTGTACACTCAATGAGAGAGGATTACTATGAAATCACCAAAAGAACTTTCATTAGAGAAGAAGCTTCTTGGAGAACTCGACCTGAACACACCCCCTGGTATCATTGCATCGTTGCTCATGAACGATGAAGAGGTTCAGATGATGCAGGATTATGCAAATACGGTATCCATCGTCAGGTTGGGGTTCAATGATCATGGACCTGTGCATATGCGGCAGGTGGCAAGAAATGCGGTGAAGATGATGCATCTGCTTCAGGATGCAGGTATTCAGGGCAGCCTTGAGCATGATCGAGTAGGGTCGTTTGAGGACTCGCTCTCTGCAGTGATACTTGCCAGTTTTCTTCATGATCTCGGCATGGCCATTGGGAGGCAGGATCATGAATTGCTCAGCGCGACACTTGCAATGCCGATCATTACCAGGATACTTGAAGCCGCCTATCCCGATTCCATCAGAAAACAGGTTGTGATTCGATCACTTGCCTTAGAAGGTGTCGTTGGACATATGGCAAACAGGAAAATTCATAGCATAGAGGCCGGTGTGATTCTCCTTGCCGACGGTTGTGATATGGAGAAGGGGCGTGCTCGCATTCCCATGTCTCTCAATACCGAGCCGAAGATAGGGGATATCCACAAATATTCTGCCAATTCGATCGAAAAGGTCTCTATTGGAAAGGGAGAGCGAAAGCCAATAAGAATAACCATTGAGATGTCAGCGGAAGTGGGATTCTTCCAGATTGAAGAAGTGTTGTTCCCTAAAGTCGATTCGAGTCCGGTCAAGCCGTATGTCGAGTTGCTCGCAGGTGTCATTGGAGCGGAAAAGAAACATTATCTGTAGGAGGGTATGATGATAGCAATTCTCGGAGAAGCCTTAATAGATTTGATTGGAGGAAAAGGGGAAGATGGACAGGACTGTTTCTACCATTTTGCCGGAGGGTGTGCACTTAACGCAGCCACAGCAGCGGCAAGACTGGGTTCCCATGTACTGTACATTGGTAAACTCTCTTCCGATATGTTTGGGACACAGATGCAACAGTACTTCACCGATAATTCGGTTTCGATGGTAGATCAGTTCAGAGATGTTCCAAACAACTCCATGATCGGTTTTGCTAAACTCGACTCCACAGGAGCCGCCTCCTATGTATTTTACACCGAGGGGACTACGGTGACAAAGTTGACCGATGAGGAGATCACTCAAGCGTTGGATGCACACCCGCAGATTTCGTATCTTCATATCGGCTCTGTCTCAGTGGCTCTCGATGAATCGGGAGATCATATACTGAGAGCACTGGAAAAGAGAGATGACCTACCGTTTGTGTTCTTCGACCCGAACGTTCGTCCTACTATCATTGCCAATCTCGATACATATCGTAAACGGGTGATTGCATTGGTCAAGCTTTCTACGCTTGTCAAGTTGTCTCATGAGGACTTGGAGATGATCTTCCCCGTTGTTTCTGTTGAAGAGGGTATCCAGAAGCTACTACATCTTGGGGTGGAACACGTAATTCTCACCAAAGGAAAAGATGGATTGCAATGGAGATCTCAGAGTGGTCTGGATGTTTCCATTCCGGCGATAGACAATCCCATTGTCGATACCGTGGGTGCAGGAGACACCGTGAGTGGAGCAGTGCTCACCTATTTGAATGAACAGAACATACAGAAAGGCGATACGGTTACCGAAGCACAGGCTCAGGAGGCGTTGCGCTTTGCTGCTCTTGCTGCAGCTGTCACGACATCACGAAAGGGTGCGAATCCTCCGAAACGCAACGAAGTTGGTATGTTCAAGCATCTGGAAGAGCCTCTCTGATGGTTTAACAGCTAGTCTGGGAGTGTCGAAACCGATCACTCTCCTGTGGAAAATGCATACCCATCTTTCCCATTTTGCTTCACTGTATAGAGTGCGTGATCTGCTTTTCTATAGAGGTCTATGTAGGTATCTCCATCTGAAGGGTAGGTGGCTATTCCGATGCTGCAGCTCAGATTCTCAGCGTGCATACGTTCTTTCAGTGTCTCAATTTTAGATTTCAACACAGAACGATCTGGGAAGTTGACTAAGCATACCGAGAATTCGTCCCCACCGATTCGAGCAAAGAGATCTGTAGCTCGGAACACACCCCGCAACTGCTTGGCGACGAGGGTGAGAATGGTATCTCCATACACATGGCCATGCGTATCATTGATTTGTTTGAAATCGTCGATATCCAACATAATGAGTCTGTGTACATTGGATTCAGGATCGGCATATTCAAGAATTCGTTCGATGCTAGCTTGGAAACCTCGTCTGTTCATGAGCGATGTAAGTGGGTCTGTCTGCGAAAGACCAATCAATCGGAGAGATTCGACTTTCTCTTCATGGATATCCATGATTCTACCGGCTAGACGCTCTACTTTACCGTTATTGTCGAACAGCGATGTAAGCAAAAATCGAGTCCAGAAGTAGTAGGTCTCTCCACTCTCCCAACGTGTGAGCCTGACCTCGAGACGAATGCTGCGTTTTCCCTCCCGTACGACAGACTTGAGTTGAGAGACAAAGCGTGTTCTATCTTCTGGATACATCTGATAGAAATCTCCAGAAAAAAGGTTTCCATCTTTGGGAAGTGGTGCTCCAAACATGCGAATCCAGTTCTTTTCTCGCGATGTGAAGAGAAACTTTTTCTCGGGTATGCTCCATTCGAAGATCACTTCATCGGTCTGCTCCAGAAGCGTCCTGTACCGTTGATCACTGGCTCTGAGCGCAACAGACGCTTCATGTTTAGCTGTTGCATCCACTGCCATGCCATACAGTAAGAGAGCGCTTTCAGAGTCCGTCTCCTGATGCAGTCTGAAAGAGCATGATAGCCATCTGGTCCCCGTCTCTCCCAGAGTCCGGTACTCTATGGTCCCCTCAGAATTTGGATCTTCCTGCCACCGAATGGCCTGTTCAACACGGAATCGGTCCTCAGGATGCACTGTCTGAAGGAATGTGTTATCCTAAACCTCGAGAAGAGCACGCTTATTTGGAAAGCCCGTGAGTCTGACAAACGGATCGCTTACGAACTGAAACGGCATGCCAGGATCCAATGTGCACGTGAACAATCCTCCTGGAATGTGCGTGGTCAAGGTATCGAGTTCTTCATTCAGTCTTCGCAGTGCTCGAGTATCCAGACGGACTTGTTCAGATAATACATTGAAAGCGTTTGCCACATCGCGAAATTCACTCGCTCCATCGATCACAATCTGGTGATCGTAATTCTGTTTCCTGGCCTCTTTCATACCATCTATGAGAGCCTGGATAGGGGAGCCTACCTGCCTGGATATCCAGTGGAGCGCAACCAAAAGGACTCCTAAGATAACCAAGATAGTGATGATATACGTGGGTAGTATATCCATGAGAGGTTGATGGATCTCCCTTGTCTGAATACTACTGAACACGGTCCAGCCTAATTCCGGAATGTATTGGTAGTGCCCGATCGAATCCGCTCCATCGAACGAGAACTCAAGGATACCTACTGGCTGTTCTGTGACATCTATGCGAGAGAACTGCTTGCCCAGATCGCTTCTGTTGTCGAAGTCTGTAATAGCCCAATTGTTGTGCTCTCTCTCTGAGACCGCTACTATAGTGCCATTTTCGTCGAAAACCAGACGGAATGAGCTATCGAACAGGTAGTCTTCTTGAGCGAAACTGCGTAGCGAAGAGAGTTCCAGTACGGAGATCAGTGTGGCACAATGTCCTGTTTCGGCATAGATGGGAAGCCCGATGATAATGTAGACATCCTGCGATGACTCGGCAGGGGAAGTAATGACAGGTGATACGATCATACCATGGTTCTCTGTAACAGAATCGGACAGATCGAGAAACAGACTCGAACGAGCTGGAAACAGGGGATCGGACTGGACGATGATGTTTCGATCAGCATCTTCGATATAGATAGCCTGAGTATCTTGGTGAAGGGACATATGATAGAGCAAGATTTCATGTATATCTGCAACCGTCTCATTCGGTAGATCTTCTCCCTCTCCGTACTGGAGATAACCAAGGAGCTGTTGAAATGCCTGCTGATCCCTGATCCCTTGCAGATGCATGAACTGTTCCCCGATATAGGTGGTGATCTTATTTGCATAGAGGTCTGCTTCGAAGGCAATGTTTTTTATGACGAGCGGTGAAAAATTAGCAGAGAATGTGACCATAGAGACAATGATGGCCAGCGTGAATGGGACCAGCGCGAACGCGAGTAGTGTGGATTGTAATCTACGGGTAAATCGCAAGTATCCCCTCCGAATTGCAAGTAAAGTACCAAAGAGTATTCTATCATGTGACCATGGCGCTGTACACAAAATTACCAGAAAGTGATGTTTTCCTTACTCCGTTCTCAGCTGATAGGTTTCAAGAATTGCGAATTGATCTGGTGTCGGTATGGAGTCCATTGCTCCTGGATGCATGACCGTGATACTCGATGCTGCACTCGCCATTCTGAGCGCTTCTTGTACCGAAACTCCTTTCGCGATATTCGCCACATAGCATCCGATGAAAGTGTCTCCTGCGGCCGTTGTGTCGACTACCGGGACATCCCATGTACCGAAGCTGTACCGAATATGCTGGCCTGAACCATAGTTGACTCCATCTTTACCCAGCGTTATGATGATTTCGGAGTCGGGGAACTTTCGAGTCAGTTCCTCCATCGATTGTGCTGGATCGGCATGACCGGAGATACCCTCGGACTCGACCTCGTTGAGTACAAGCAGGTTTACGAAATCCAGAGGAAGTGAAAGTACGGACTCATCGAATGGAGCAGGGTTGAAGCAAATGGACATCGATTTTTCGTGGGCTCGCCGAATGATGTAATCGAGCAGATTAATCTCGTTCTGCAACATGACCCAATCTCCGGCGCCGAACTGGTCGAGAACCGCATCAACTCCTTCCTGAGTGAACTCCTTGTTGCTCCCCGCATAGAGCACTATTGAGTTCTGTCCATCCTCTGCTACCTGTATGAGTGCCTGTCCGGTAGGGGTCTCTCCTTCCTCTAGGAAGTCTGTTCTCACACCCATCTGCTGGAGCTTATCCTTGATCCAAGCCCCATCAGGACCTATGCGACCAACATGAAAAACCTCGTGCTCTCCAGCTTTAGCAACAGCGACCGATTGGTTTGCTCCTTTACCACCTGTAGTTCGGCTTAAGGCCTTGCTACTTATGGTCTCACCAGGTTGTACAATGTGGTCTACTGCGAAGATGATATCTATATTAGTCGATCCGAAATTCAGAATAGGCATTCCAGCTCCTTTGCACATAAGATGAGAAGATTGTAGGAGCTACAGTAGTGTAGGTCAACCATTATTAGAGACTGCTGAGTTTTTCTACAGCAGATGCACACCATGCTTTGAAGCCTCTGCATGTATCGCATCCGGCCATACAGAAGCTTGAACTTCACCAATGTGAGCCTTCTTCAGAAGATGCATGCAGATACGCGACTGCCCGATACCACCCCCTATCGTTTGGGGGAATTCTCCTTGCATGAGACGCTTGTGCCAATAGAGTTGAGCCCGTTCTGGATTGTTTCTGATCTCCAGTTGCCGTACCAGTGCACTCCTGTCGACGCGGATTCCCATGCTCGATAGTTCAAGAGAGTCCTTGCGTATGGCATCCCAGACGATGATGTCTCCGTTCAGACCGAATTTCCCGTCGCCTGTCGGGGTAGACCAGTCGTCATAGTCGGGGGCTCTGCCACCATGTAATGTGCCATCAGGTAGCGGATGCCCAATTCCTATCAGGAAGATTGCGCCATACTTCTCGGCAAGTACCTTCTCACGTTCTGGAGGAGAGAGTTTCGGATACTGTTCGAACGCATCTTCAGCATGAATGAAGGTGATCTCTTCAGGAAGCGACGGCCGACACATGGGAAACAGTTCCCCAACAAGGAACTCGGTACGCTTCAGCGCTCCATAGATCTTTGCGACTACTGTTTTCAGGTAGTCTAGACTCCGCTGTGACTCACTCATGACCAGTTCCCAATCCCACTGATCCACATAGATCGAGTGGATGGCATCAAGATCATCGTCTGGTCGTATGGCGTTCATATCGGTGTAGAGTCCGGTGTTCTCGGAGAAGCCTAGATCGGCCAGTGCCATTCTTTTCCATTTTGCCAACGAGTGGACAATCTCCATAGTCTGATTGTTCAGATTCTTCACTGGAAACGTAACCGGCCGCTCAATACCGTTCAGATCATCGTTGATTCCTGAACCTTTCGGAACGAATAGCGGGCTCGTTGCCCGAGAAAGATAGAGTTCTCCGGAGAGTTCGCGTTCGAAGGTGTCCTTGACGAATTTGATGGCTTTCTCCGTATGCTTTGAGTCCATCAAAGGAGTGTAGTCTGCTGGAAACTGAGAAATATACATATGAATCCTCCCTATGCGTATGCCTGAACATGAACTCCAGAAACAGCACGTCCCGAAGGTTCGTTCAATGCCTGGAATGCCTGGTCCCATTCTAGCGCAGTTTGCGTAGAACATGCTACCGATGCCTCATGGGGAACACAACGAGCAGCGGATTCAGAGGGGAATCGGTCAGCGTAGAGTGATCGGTAGTAGTACTCCTCTTTGTTCATCGGGGTGTTGATCGGGAATCGGTGTTTAGCTGCAGCAAATTGTTGATCGGTGACTCGTTCGCTGGTCAGTTTTCTCAGCGTATCTATCCAGTTGTAACCTACGCCATCCGAAAACTGCTCCTTCTGCCGCCATACGATCTCTGGAGGAAGCATATCCTTGAATGCCTCTCGCAGCATCCATTTCTCCATTTTCTTCTCTGTTCCAGTTAGTTGAGACATCTTGTCAGAAGGGTTCTGCCTCATAGCCGTATCGATGAAGGCAAAATCGAGGAAAGGCACTCTTCCTTCTACTCCCCAAGAGGCGAGTGATTTGTTGGCTCGAAGACAATCGTACAAATGGAGTTTCGAAAGTTTTCTCACAGTCTCCTCATGAAACTGCCGTGCATCGGGCGCTTTATGAAAGTAGAGATACCCACCGAACAGTTCATCGGAGCCTTCACCGCTGAGCACCATCTTGATCCCCATGGATTTGATATAGCGGGCGATGAGATACATTGGCGTGG
>CAYYOL010000001.1:0-5933 GCA_964473245.1 uncultured Spirochaetaceae bacterium | reverse complement strand
ACCATCTTGATCCCCATGGATTTGATATAGCGGGCGATGAGATACATTGGCGTGGAAGCTCTGATAGTGGTGATATCGTATGTCTCCAGGTGGTAGACGACATCTGGCAATGCATCGAGTGCTTCCTGGATGGTGAAGTGTACCTCATGATGAACCGTGCCTATATACTGTGCCGCAGTTCGTGCTGCCATAAGATCGGGAGACCCTTCAAGTCCTATGGCAAAACTGTGCAGTTGGGGCCACCATGCTTCGTCGGTATCTTTCGATTCAACTCTTTTCTTTGCATATTTCATGGTAATTGCAGCAATTATAGATGAGTCGAGGCCGCCACTAAGTAACACACCATAGGGAACGTCGGTCATGAGCTGTCTCTTTACAGCAGCTTCGAGGTCTGTACGTAACGAGGCAATGTCGCTCTGTGCATTCTGAACCGATTCATACGACATCCAATCGCGTGAGTACCAACTCTTTGGCTCGTTGTCAGTGCTTATGTAGTAGGAACCTGGAGGGAACTCTTCGAAGTGAGTGCACACTCCTTCCAACGCCTTCAACTCAGATGCGACATAGTACTGGCCATCAGCATCCCACCCTTGATAGAGTGGAACGATCCCCAAATGATCTCTTCCGATGAGAAAGCACTCTCGTTCACTGTCATAAAGGGCAAATGCATAGATTCCGTTGATATCCTCAAAGAAGTCCGTCCCCTTATCTCGGTAGAGGGCAAGAATGACCTCGCAGTCGCTTTGGGTAAGGAATTCATACGAGTCGGCATACCGTTCACGTATTTCCTGATGGTTGTAGATCTCTCCGTTCACTGCGAGAGATAGTGTTCCATCCTTGCTAAGAAGTGGTTGCTTGCCACTGAGTGGGTCTACGATCGCGAGGCGTTCATGCGCAAGAATTGCATTATTCGCGCAGTGTACCCCTGACCAATCTGGTCCGCGATGTCTGATCTTCTTGGACATGAACAATACTTTTTCACGTATCGAATCACTGTCCAGCACAATGTTGAATGCTCCAACAAATCCGCACATGCTCTACCTCCTATCATGATTGTATACCACACACTGTGGCATAAAAATATTGGAATAAACCTATCGAGATACTCGGAGCGTGTCAATTAACTTCAATGATATTATACGGATGATTGCATATTTTTTTTATATTCATGTAATTTTCCTTGTATTTCGGGTAGTTCCATAGTAGTATCGAAATCGATTTCGTAAGGAGGATCCAGTGTCACATGCAGTCACGATATACGACATTGCCAAGATGGTTGGAACATCTCCGTCAACTGTATCTAAAGCAATAAATGGGCGTAACGATGTAAGTGAATCCATGCGAACGAAGGTTTTGCTTGCAGCAACTGAACTCGGGTACCGACCGAATGAACATGCCCGAGGATTGAAAACGAAAAAATCTTGGCTCGTCGGAATTGTCTATGGGGCAGAAGATGCCGACACGCTTGAACACCCCCTGTTTCTCCCGATTCTCAATGCATTTAAGGAGCGGATGGAGCAGTTCGGATACGAGCTGTTGTTCCTGTCCCAGAATTTTCGCATAGAGGGGGATTCCCTACTGTCGCACGTATTCAAACGACAAGTTGATGGTTTACTCTTCATGAACGTTTCGGAGCATGTGGTGAAATCCATTGTCCAGAGTCCAACGAACATTCCCATGGTCTCTTGTGACGCGTCGGTACGATCGATGACCAGTGTGGTTACCGACAATGTTGCTGCTGGCATATATGCTGTTGAATACCTTTATGAGCGGGGCCACAGATTGATCGGTCACATAGCCGGTCCTGAGTTACATGTCGCTCAATCCGGAACTGAACGATTGGAGGGATACATGCAGGGTCTGAAACGTTGTGGATTGCCTTTCCGAGAACAGTTCGTGGTAACAGCTAACGGGTGGACACCAGGGGATGGGATGCATGCGAGTAGTGTGTTGTTCGAACAAGAGCAGGTGCCGACTGCGGTTTTCTGTGCTGCCGATTTCTTTGTCATGGGGTTACGAGCCTACTGCTTACAGAACGAACTAGTGATTCCTGATGATGTATCGGTGATAGGATTCGATGATGTCCAGTGGACAGATTATGTTGAGCCTGGATTTACCACATTCAGACAAGACAAAAGAAAAATTGGCATGTTGGCTGCGGATGAGTTGAAAAGTAGAATCGATGGAAACAGCGTACATCAGATCATCAGAATCCCGGCAGAATTGATAGAGCGAAGTTCCGTGTGTACACGGATACTGGAAAACAACAATGGAGGAGAAGTATGAAAATTTCGTTTCCCGCAGATTTCCTTTGGGGATCGGCCACAGCTAGCTACCAGGTTGAAGGAGCTGTCGATGTCGATGGGAGGAAACCGTCGATATGGGACACGTTCTGTGCGGTCGAAGGTAATGTCACAAACATGGATGACGGGAGTATTGCAGCCGACCAGTATCATAGATATGAGGAAGATATCGCTATCATGCAGGAGCTCGGTCTTCAAGCCTATCGCTTCTCCCTCGCATGGCCTCGTATAATACCAGAGGGAAGAGGAGCAGCGAATCCATTGGGAATCGCACACTACCGGAATGTGATGAAAGCAATCAAGCAAGCTGGAATGGAGGTCGTAGCGACACTGTACCATTGGGATCTTCCACAGAGTCTGGAGGATGCAGGAGGTTGGAGAAATAGAGAGACCGTCCATGCTTTTGAAGCATATGCACGTACCTGCTTTACGGAATTCGGAGATCTCGTTGATCGGTGGATCACCATCAATGAACCATGGTGCGTTGCCTATCTCGGACACCTCATCGGTGAACACGCTCCAGGACACACGAACCTCGAAGAGACTGTGCGCGTTATTCATCATGTGAATCTGGCACATGGCAAGGCTGTACATGCGTGCAGGGAAATCCTGAAAGAGAAGCCTATCGGAATAGCATGGAACTTGTTCGTGCATAGAAATGCCCTCGCACGGAGCGAAGATCTGCTTGCGGCTCAGCGTGCACTGCTGTACGAATCACGGGTGTTCACCGATCCTGTGCTCCATGGAGTGTATCCAGCAGAGTTGAAAAACACTCCAGGATGGACTTTTCCGATAGAACCTGGTGACATGGAATACATCCATGCTCCAATCGATTTCATAGGAATCAACTACTACAATGAAACTGTAGTCACCGCTGATCCTGATAGTCCGCGAGGGTACCGTGCTGTGCCACAATGGCAGGAGACTACCAGCCAGAACTGGCCGGTCACTCCCGTGGCACTCCTACGTGTACTCAGATGGATCACCAGTGAAAGCAATGGCCTTCCACTCTATATCACAGAAAATGGGTGTGCTGCAGCTGATACCATCGATACAGATGGAAGAGTTCACGATCGGTTCAGGATTGCATATCTACGCAGTCACTTTGCAGTGTGCAGAGAAGCCATAGATGAGGGAATACCCTTGAAAGGATTCTTTGTCTGGTCGTTCATCGATAATTTCGAATGGGCATGGGGATATGAGAAACGTTTCGGAATTGTATATTGTGACTACGAGAATCAGAGAAGAATCATTAAAGATAGTGGGTATTTCTTGCGTGATACCATAGCGGACTACTGTGAATATTAAATAAACATTATAGTAAATTCATATAAAAATTATAAAATTATCAAAAAATTTTGTTACAAGAATGGTAGGAAATATATAAGACAGATATAAAAATGAAACTGATTAAATTACTTGTTGTACGATTGCGATAGCGGATATATACTATACAGCATTGAGGGCTATGGTATATGGCGAAGACTATTTCGTTCCACTTGCAAAAAGGTGGTGTCGGAAAAACAACAATCTCAGGAACCCTTGCTTGTGAATCTGCCAAGCAGGGGTACTCGACTTTGTTGGTGGATGTCGACCCGCAAGGGAACGCTTCGTCATGGTTCTATACAGGAGAGCTCTCATGGGAATTGTCAGATGTTCTGCAAGGGAGATGCTTCATTCAAGAAGCAGTGGTAGAGATTCCTGCGATGCCAAATCTTTTTCTATTGCCGACCTTCGGTATCGGTGGTGGATTGAAACAGTATGCTGAAACGAAGATTTCAGATGAACCGTATGTGTTACAGGATCTCGTAAAAGAGTTGGCTACCACATTTGATAGAATTATCTTGGATTTATCACCAGGTCTGGGAAAGTTAGAACGTTCTGCGCTCATTGCGAGTGATGAAGTGATCACTCCCATGACACCAGAAGTATTCAGTCTCGATGGATTGGAGATATTCATTAGCGAACTGGAAAAAATAAAGAAGAATTTGCGTAGTCCAGTGCGACATGAGAAAATAATCATTAATTCGTACGATGAAAGAATAAAGCAACATAAGGAAATCTATCAAGCAGCTATGTCAGGTTCTTTCTTAGTATTCAAGATACCGGTAGATCCCGTGTTCAGAAAGGCACAGGAGAGAAATATTGCTCCTCAAGCATATCGTGCCAGAGGGCGTGGGCTGAAACCGGGAACCATCGAGGCAATTGGGAAAATTGATTCACAGATCTGGAGATGACTATGGCTTTAAAGAAAAACTTAGATTTTGCTGAACAGGAAGATTCTATCAGCGCAAAGAAGGCGAAAAAACTATTCACAAAAGACACCAGGCAGAAGAAAGAGAATAAGGTTCTCACTACTTTCTCCATCGAACCTTCATTCAAACGAGAGATGGAAGAGCTTTTTAGTGAGATGGGTCTCGGTTGGGCAGCAGGCATTAGATTCGCACTCAAAGAATTCAATAAGAAGCACTCTGATTGAATATAACTCTCATAGTATAATTATAGTCAAACACTTTAAAGTCATATAGGAAGTATATAAAAAACATTGTAAAACATTTAGTATATATATTATATACATACATTATCACACTACGTTATGTAGTATTATTTAATTGAATCAGACGACATTCTCGCGTATCCCATGAACGAACGATTTCACATTCATGATACTGATCTCCAGGCATCGAATTCTGGCCTCTGTAGTACCCCAAGCAATATGCGGGGTGATTATACAATTCGGGGCTTGAAGTAGCACGTTCTGTTCATGTGGTGGTTCCTGAACCATGACATCAATGCCAGCAGCTTGTATATGACCAGCGTGCAAAGCCTCTGCAACGGCCTGTTCATCGAACAATGTGCCACGAGCAGTGTTTATGAGAATGACCCCTTTTTTCATATGAGCGATACTGGTACGATCTACCAAGTTCTTTGTCTCCGACGATGCAGGAATATGGAAGGAGATAATATCACTAGAGGCAAAAAGTTTCTCAAGGTCAACGAAAGAAACGAAATCCACACCAGTTTTACTCGTTGGATTCCGGGTATATGCCAATACGTGCATACCCAAAAGGTGGGCAATGGCTGCAACTTTGGAGCCAATCTGACCAAAGCCAACCACGCCAATTGTTTTATCTTTGAGTTCGATACCTGGGAAGTCCCAGAAGCAAAAATCTCTCTGTGCTGACCAGCGGCCCGTATGGACCTCTCGATCATGGTGTCCGACACGATGGCAGATTTCGAACAGAAGAGCAAAAGTCATTTGTGCAACTGAATAGGTTGAGTAGGCAGGGACATTCGTAACTATGATACCCTTCTCATGTGCATACTGCACATCAACCTCATCATAGCCTGTTGCCATAACACCAATATAGGCAAGCTGCTGTGCAGCGTCGATTGTAGGCTTTGAGAGTGGGGTCTTGTTGGTAAGGACGATAGTTGCTTTCTGTATTCGATCGATGATCTGATTATCCGCAGTATAATCATAGACAGTCAGATTCCCAAAATCCTTCAACCCATCCCACGAAAGATCGCCGGGATTTAGTGCATATCCGTCAAGAACAACGATTTCATGTTTCATACATCGCAATAATTTCAGAAAGGATAACTTTTGTCCACAGGTAGATCACTGGT